>CALFNR010000144.1:0-86068 GCA_937903005.1 uncultured Lachnoclostridium sp.
CCCCTCGTCGCGGTCATTTACCAGCTATTTTTTTCTGAAAAAATGGGCGGGATACCCTATGACTTGTGATAGAGCTGGTTATACCTGGTTCATTTCCAGACGATTAAGTAATTAGTGAGCTATCTTGCTCTCATGACTTGACTTAACTACCACACCTATAATACTTTTATAAATTAACTTAATTAAATATAACTTGTATTATTCTTTTTATATTCATCTCATTGACAACTATCATGTATCGTTTACCTATTCTACCTATACCATATCCAGATAGGCATATAGCCGTAGTGGATCTACATTATAAGTATTGGCTAATGGTTCATGATTTATACTGAATAAGATTAACTCTATTCTTCTGTTGTTCCAACATACTATTGGTACCTGGATATAGGGTTTTGCTACCCCACTGTCAAAAGGTTATTTTTAAACATTAATATAGTAGAAACTCAATTCTTTTTTTATCATCATTCATAGATAAACAATCCCAATATATTTATCCCTAGTTATTCTTTAGATATAGGACGTGTGGTGCCATATATTAGGACCCGCATTATTGTAGCCGTATATGCTCCAGGAATATTGAGCTGTGTATATTCATTGCAGGATAATAATACAGGTTGGATATATAAGCCCGATATATGCGCGCCGTAATGCTTATATTATCCCTATATTCAGTCAATAAATGTCATACCCTACGATTTATACAGATATCAAGAATCGTAGTCTTAAAACTCGAAATATAAGAAATTAAAAAAATTATTTAGTTCCGTTTACTCTCCTGTTATTGATTATATAATATAAACAAAATGACTAATTAAGATATATAAAGGAGATATAACAATGAATCAATTAACAGTATTTGAACAAAGAGAAGTATTAGGTAAAGAATTTAGAATGTATGGTACACCAGAACAGCCATTATTCCTTGCTAAAGATGTTGCAGAATGGATTGAACATAGCAATTCAAGTGTTATGCTTTCTAAGGTAGATGAAGATGAAAAAATCTTGATGCTAAACAATGTTTATAATCAAGTTTCTACTCACGGTGGAGTTAGGAAAGAACAATGGTTTTTAACAGAAGACGGTTTATATGAAGTATTAATGCAGAGTCGTAAGCCTATTGCAAAGGAATTTAAGAAAGAAGTTAAAACGATCTTAAAACAGATTAGGATGACTGGAGGTTATATTCCAGTTTCTGCGGAGGAATCGGATGAAGAATTTCTTGCAAGAGCATTGGTAGTTGCACAGAGAACGCTTAGTAAAAAAGACGAGATTATCAGAATGAAAGATAAGCAGCTTGAAGAACAAGCTCCAAAGGTTGAAGCATTCGCACATTTCATTGAGAACGAGGAATCTTCGGTTGAGTTTAAGATCCTTGCTGCTAATTTAGGTATTGGAAAAAATGAGCTTCTAAGTATCTTAAGAAATCACCGTGTTCTAATGACTGATGAATACATGTGTTACGACAAGACTTTAGGAAAGCGTGTTAAGAGATATGGAGCAAAACACAATGTTCCATATGCTAAGTATGATAGATTCTTTGAGGTTAAACAGTACCCAACTGATAAAATTAATAGAGTAAAAGTATTGGTAAGACCTAAAGGACAGGAGTTCATTCGTAAATCTCTTGTTAAACATGGTTACATTCAAGAAAGAGCTGCTTAGGCAGTTCTTTTTTTAGGTGAGTTTACCATTGGAATAATAATTATATAATATAAATATGATAAATAATAACTTACGATAGGTTATGACAGTTTAAAACAATCAGGAGGATAAAAACATGGGTTTTGAAAATAGACACTTATTCAATGGTAAAATCAATAACCAGAACGTTTATGAAGTTAAACAGGCTTTAGATTATAAAGTCAGAGATTTAGAAGGGAGAAGAAAGATTGTCGATGATGTATTAAGTAATACTGATGAAAACGGATTGAACTTCTTCGAGAATTATTTTGATGGTCACTATAAATGTGAACTTAACCAGAATGATTCTCTAAGCGAGAATAACAATGTGTGTAAAGCATTGGAGCAAATGGCTGATTACTTACTTGGAAGCGAAGAGGTAAGAGATGACCGTAAAGAGAAAAGCCAGGAATACAGATTCTTCATTGACCGTAACGAATACAATAGAGCTATGAGACGAGAAGAGAGCATGGAGCATAAATGTGAACTTGCAAAAGCTAAGACTGGTATCTCAGGTTCAGAAGATACGGTGATCAACTTCTTAATTCAGAATAAGAACTTCAAAAAGCCTAAGAGACAAGTCATTACTAAAGAGGACCTTATGGAAGATAGTTTCTGTGGTGAAGTGCTTAGAGCTTACAAGGAATATGATAATGAGCTATCAGAAAAGCTTAAAACTCCGCAAGGTAAAGGATATAAGTTAAGAAAAATCAAAGGCGAAATAAACCAGGATATGATCTACACGAAAGATACTCTAAAAGGTGTATTCGGATATAAGTTAAGAAATGCTCTTATGGAAAGTACGTGCCCGTCATGGGAAATGTTTGATTGGTCGAATCAGCAGCATGTGAAAGCTCTTATTTACGTCCAGAATGAGTTTATTCCAGACGATGACTTATCTCTACTACTATTTGATTTAGAAGCTTTAGTGGAAGAAATGGTAAGCGAGAATGTATTCTCCGGTAGAGAGTACGCGGTTTACAAAATGATTAGAAGTGGATATAAGAATATTGAGATTGCCAAAGAGCTTGAACTTACGAGGACAAGAATCTCAAATCTAACAACCACTATTACAAACAAAATAATTAAACAAGCAGAAAAGATGGGTTATTAAGCCCATCTTTCTTTTTATCTATATCCAGATTACATATTTAAGATATCGTTCCATAATTCAGATTCATCGATATCATCTAATGCAACAGCTTTGGATTTTGTATTTCTCTTAGGAAGTTTCTTATCGCGTGGATCTTCTAAGTTAACAAGTAAATCTTCAATGTCAACATCTGGAGTTGTTTCGGCTACGTTCTTTAGATCCTCTTCGACGATTTTTTTCATTTCTAAGATAAGTTGGTTTTGAGGTGTTGCACCACCAATAACTAACATTGGATCTTCTTCATCGGAGAAGCATTGATATTTATCACCATTTGGAAGAATTGTAAATGCGTCTAATACATCTTCACTGTTGAAATCAGCAGCCGTGCTTATACCTACATAATGACAAGATTTAGCACCTACAGAGAAGATACTCTTCTTCATAACTTTACTGATGTATTTAGTAACATCACTTTCAGTATAGTCATTATTTAATTCGTAGATTGCATTGATACCAGGAGCATTACCAAGGTTACGGATTTCTCTCTTATCCATTGTTACGCTATCTTCGTTGTAATCATAATCTGGTAAAGATAAGAATTTAGTGAATAAGGAAGCGAACTCTTCATTGATTTCGCTTGTTGTATCTCTCTTGCTGTTATCTAGTAAGTAAATGGAATTTACATTCAATTTAGATAACTTCATTAATTCATCCCAACATGCTGCTGTGTTCTTAAGAGTTTGTCTTGTTTCAGTCTTTTTAGGTAATACAGCAACTACGTTGTATTTGATATCTGGATTTTGTTTGTATAAGAAAGTTAAGATTGCTGGTGTCATACCAGATCCAGTTCCGCCGCCCATACTGAATACAAAGTAAACGTATTTCTTGCTCTTGTATTTATTAATTTCATCTGAGATTTCAAAACGGCTATCCATAGCAAATATTTTAGCTTCGTTACGATCTCTACCAGCTCCGTTTTCCCCATCAACAAGAACCGTGTTTCTTTCATTAGCATTTGAGATTGATTTTAAATCGCCCTCATTTGAGTTAATGAAGATACCTTTAATCCTCTTATTCTTTTTCATAATCTCAGAGACAATTTTGTTACCGGCTTGTCCAATTCCAATAAATAATATTTCTGTACTTAACATGTTTTAATCCTCCACTTTCCTCATATATTAAAAATGATTGATAAGTTACTGTTTTTCTGTTCGATATTCTTCTTCAAGGCTAGGACTTGCGTTCTTAGCTTCGAATAGTAATTTTCTAATAAGTTCGATTCCACTTTCAGTAATGTAATACGTTCTTGCGTTCTTTTGCATGAACCCCTCTTCAACATAACCTGCAGCGATTAGTGTTTTCATTGATGACCTGATTTTAGTATGACTAAGGTTAGTCTTAGGGACTAAAGATGATACTGGAACTCCTCTTAGAGCATTTTCGGCCTTACATGTTCGAATGGCGTCAAGTATATGCATATCATTCTTAGTCATGTTTGGTTTCTTAGTTTCGTTGGTAGCCATCTATTCGATTCAACTCCTTTATATTAAATTGTTAAAACAACTTGAAAGTGCTTTAATGTATTACAAAGTACATTATAACAAATTGAAACAACATGTCAATACCTGAAAATAAAAACAATTAAAACAAAGCGAAAAAAAATACTTTAAACAGCACGAAACAACTTTAAACTTTTGGAAAGATGTAAAAAAGCCAGTAATATCAATGGTTTCAAGGTACTTTAAGGTAAAACGAACTATATGTAAGTACATGAAAGTAGCGAAAAGTAAAAAGAAATGAAACAAAGTGAAAGAAAGAAAAAAGAATTACTTTAAACTATATAAAAGAGAAACACACTATATTAAGAGTAATTCTTACCATGTTAAGAACTCGAAAAATGAAATTCTAACCACTTTCTAAGGTACAAAAGTAGTTTCGATAGTGAAAAAATACTTTCAAGGGACCTCGAAAAGTTTATGATGATAATAAGAAATCAAGGCCCCACTGCTCTTCTATTTAAACCTACCGATTATGTCATATCCGCCATTAGGATTTTCTAATACAGAAACAGATAGTAATAACATTCCAATCGTGAGGACAAGGGCAAATATAATAGTAAGTAGTACGATTACAATATTGGCTCTTTTCTGATCTCTTCTAGTATAAGTTTTACCTCTTAATACAGGTTTAATGGTAAGGGCAACGGCTATTTGTATTGACTCTTTCCAATTCTTAGGGTTGGCAAAATACACAGTCCTGTCACCCTGTTTTAATTTAACAATTACATTCTCTTCCATAGTTCTTATGGTATGAAGGTGGCGTAACGCTAATGCGGCGCGCACAAGCATAATAATATATCCGATAAGAAACCCCATCGCAAAAACAAGACCATCTTTGAGCATTAATAAACCATCGTATCCAATTGTATCTATAATAGAATCGACGATGCGATATTGTAATTCCATCATATATTAATCATCCTCCTTCAAGTGGTCGTTATAAATCTGGTAAAGTTCTTTGGCAATTCGCTCTTTTTGGTCATTCTCTATTCGCTTGTCATTAGATATTTCAGTTACAATCTTTTTAAGATGTGGAATATCAATTACGTCTTTTGTCCAGGCTGGCATTGTCTTGCCAAACTTAAATAGCAACTCTTCAGGATCAAGTTCATAAAATTTTGCAATTCTGTATATTACTACTTCAGAAGGGACTTTAATATCTCGTTCAATCTGACTAAGATAATTACCAGATATATTGAGTTCCTTTGCTGCCTTAAATATAGAAAGCCCCTTTTCCTTTCTTAGAGCTCTCAGCATTGTGCCTATATCAATGGCATTTCCTGACATGTAACCACTCCAGTATTCGTTATAAATGTAAAGAAATAGATTTTTTACCGAATTTTTTATAATATAAATATATTATTTTCTGTATTCAAAAAAATATTCATGTAGTATAATTAACGAGTGAATAAAAAATACATTATTCAAGTTTACTTTCAGATAAGGCATTATATAATACAAAATATATTGATTTTTCAAATGAAAGGGAGACGCAAAAGAATGACAAATAAAGAAAGATTAATAGAACTTAGAACACGAATGGATGAAAACATTTTAGATATGAACAACATCGTAGTATTATTAGAGGATCCTAAGTATAGTGACAGCTCGGTGCTTAGTGATAAGTTCAAAGAACTGGAAAGAGAAACAAGAGAGATGAACGAAGAATACCAAAAGCTAAAATCATTAATCAATGATGTAGCTTAATTTTTTGCAATCTAATTAATATACAATATAAATAGTGAAAATAATAAAAATGGTAAAATACAGAATTAGTTACAATAAATACCCTGGTCTGTGATAGAACGAAACCAGCATGGAAGTGATCAGGCCAGGAAAACACCTAAGATAAAACTAATCTCGAGAAAGTTAAGAATGTAACACGTTAACCGTAATTTATTAAGGAGACATTATGAAGAAAAAAATTATCGTGGGTGCAGTATGTGGAAGTTTATTATTATGTAGCTCCACAGTATATGCAATGGGCAACAATCAAGCAAGCAAGGTAACCAATTCTAGTATCACTGAAACAGTTGAGAGAGCTCATAAAGAAGAGAAATCTCAATCTAAGAAGAATGAACCAAAGGAGAAAGTTCAGTCTAAGGTTGAGGTTAAGAAGGAGATTCCTAAGAAAAAATCTAGTGTTAAGAATGAGTCTACCATTAAGAAGGAATCTTCTGTTAAAAAGGAGACTGTTAAGGTGGAAAATAAAAAGTCATCTAAGCAGGATAAGAAAGCGGATAAGCAGGATAGCAAGAAAGATTCTAATAAGGTAGCTGCTCCAACTAAGAAACCAGTTAAAAAGGATAAGGTATCTAAACCAATCGTTAATGAAAATCCGGTTGTAAATAAAGAAGTTGCTGGCGTAAGTGAAATTAGAGAATTGGTTCAAACAGTAGATTGCTCCGGTTCAATTCAGAATGCCCTATCAAATAGCGGATGTACGCTTCCACAGATTCAAATGATTGTTGGTGGAAATTGCAACAAAGAACAGATTAAGAACATCTTAAATAAAGGTGGAAACTGTAACAATTCGCAGATTCAGGCTATTGTTAATCAGTTCTGTAACAACGGCAATAATTCCAATTCAAACTGTAGCAAACCAGGCGCTATCAAATATCCGGATAAGCTTCAACAAGCTATTAATAATTCAGATTGTAGCAATTCAATCAAAGACGCATTATTGAATAGTGGTTGTACTTCAAATCAGATCCAGAGCATTATTAATGGAAATTGTACTTCAAGCCAAATTAATAATATTTTGTCAGGTAGCAACTGTAATAAGTCTCAGATTGTAGCAATTAAAAATCAGTTTTGCAAAAGATAAAAAGCGAGTTTACCCTCCAAATAATAATTATATAATATAAATATAAAGATTATTATTAAAAGAGGAGGTAGTAGTATATGTGGAACAGAAAACTTATCATAAGCAAGCACGTTAAAGAAAGATTTGAGCAGAGAAATATTAAGTTCTCAAAAAAGAACATTTCCATTGAGAGTCAGATAAGATATGATCTTAAGCCACTTAATATTCGGACCCAGAAGAAACTTAATGATACCGATTATAAAGTGACTACTAGACAAGGAAAAGTTTATATTATAACCCTGCTTGATGATAAGAGAGCTCTTATCAAAACAGTTTACAAGATAGACATTCGAAAAGAGCTGTTCCAATGTACTGCTTAATAATATGATGTTGAGAAAAGAATATGAAAGAATTTTAGAATGCTTAGATAATGTATTAGATAAGGTTGAGGGCGAGGAGCTAAAAGAAATTATCAATGACATTGCAAATGCGTTCGACAACTTATACTTCGATATGGAATATGAGGTTGAAAAGAGACAGGATGAAATCGAGAGCCTTCATGACTATATCGAAGAAATGAGATACTCTAGAAGATTCTAACAGAATGGAGAAGAAAATTCTCCATTTTTTTATATATGAAAAATTTCAAAAAACCGTTTACAAATTGCTATTAATTGTTATATAATATAAACACTTTGAAGAACTAGAAAATTCAATTAATTTGTTTATATATAAAGGGAGACACTGAAACCAATGGACGTAATAGTAAAAAATTATGAAAATTATATAGAAAAATTTAAGACCGAGAATACTAAAACGGCTGCAATATCCTTAATTAATAAAATGGATAGGTATATTAAAGGAGATTTGGAGTACATTAAAAAAATTAGTCCGGAAGAAATCGACCTATTTATGATTGCAGAATGCACTGGAAAGAGTGAAACTACTATTAGTAATGTGATTAGTAGAGTAAAGGACCTTTGTGTGTTTTTTGGAAATAAAGAAGCTTCTTCGCACTTAACATTATCTTATGTAAAAGAGAAAACTCATTTCAAAGAAACAAAGCTCCTCAGCCCTGCAGAGATTCAGAAAGCAATCGAGAGCTTGGTGAACTTCCAAGATAAAGTCCTATTATTATTCACATATATCGGATTATACGATAACGACTTTGAAACAATCAGACATCTTAGAAAAGACCAATTCAAGCCAAATCATACACTTGAATTAGACAATGGAGAAGTGATCAAGTTTAACAAATATTGTGCTGATATTGTATATGGGGCAATTAAAGAAGAAACAAACGAAAAGAACGTTGTTTCCGAAGGAAGAGAGACAAAACCATACCTATTAAATAATGATACGCCATATATTATCAAAACTAAATTACGTAAAGGCGGAGCCGATATTGTTCCAGCGGCCACTCTTAAAAAGAGATTTACGCAGATTGCAAAAGTAGCGGAGGACAATAGAATCATACCTGTTAATGTAAAAAATTCTAAATTTATCTATGACCTAGTGAAATTAGAATATGAGCAAAACTTTGGTATGGACATTAATCAACTTGAACTAAAACAATATTGCAAGGATAATGAAATGAAAGGTACTATTGAAAAGCTCAATATGAGTAAAAAAGAAATGAAAACTCAAATCCTTGAAGAAATAGTCAAAAAACAAATATTCTTTGAAAATGGATATGGTAAAGAATAATATGGAAAGAGCAGACCTGCTAAAAAGTTGGTCTGTTTTTTTATGTATGAGTTTACTCTTTTGAATGTAGTTATATAATATAAATATAAGCATGATTAATTGAATCGAAGAATAAACCTTACAGAGTGAGTTTACTTCGAAAATATTAATTATATAATATAAATATGAAAAATAATTACAACATGGAGGTACTCATAATGAGACAATCAACAAATCAATTAACAGTAATCGGTAAATTAAAAAGAAAAGAAGTTAAATTCGGCACAACGACCAATGGTGATAACACTATCACAGTTGATTTAGTAGTTACTTCTGAATTTGAAAATAAAGTTCATGAAAACAAAATTAGATTATGGAGCAAAGAATCTTCTAAGTTATACAAGGGTTATGAAACAGTAGCAAGAGAATATAAGACAGAAGAGGAACACGGAGCTGAATGTGCCGATAGAGTAAAGGTGACTGGTAACTTAGAAATGAATGAATACGTTTCTAAAACAGATGGAGAGTTAAAGACATTAAATAATTTAAGAGGTGTATTCATCGAGAGAGTAACTAATCCTGAGGTTAAAGATGAAGTAGGAGCTGCTGTTGAGTGTGTAGTTCTTGGATATGTAGACGAAGTTTCTAAAACAGGCTCTCCAACTGGAAGAAAGAAAGTTACTTTATATACAGTAGGTTATAACAATTCTATTAGTGAATTACAGAACGTATTTGTTGGTGCTGATGTGGCTCAACAGTTTACTAGATTATATCAACCAAATACAACAGGAAGATTATTCTTAAAGGTTAATAACTATGTGGAAGTTGAAGAAGCAGCGCAAGCAGCTCAACCAATGACATTAGGATTTGGCGTTACACTAGACAACATGCCTTCTGACAACGTAGTAAGAAATTACGTAAATGAAGTTGTGATTATCGGTGGAGATGTTCCAAATGTTGCGAATAAATACACTCTTGAAGAAATCGCCGAAATGAAGAAATTAAGAGAATTAGCTCGTCAGGAAAAAATGGCTGTATCACCTCAACCACCAGCTCAACCAGCAGCACCTAGTGGATTTGGTAATGGATTTGATACATCAGATTTCAGTGGAGCAATCGAAGAGTCAGAAATTCCATTCTTCTAAAGAATGCAAAAGGGATAGTTCGTCTATCCCTTTATATTAACACTAAAATAATAAGATAAATACTAAAGGAGTAATATATATATGAAAAATTTAATGAATAAGGATAGAATGATTTTTGACTTAATCGGAAGAGAGCAAGAAAGACAGATTGAAACAGTAGAATTAATCGCGTCTGAAAACTATACAAGTGCTGCAGTAATGGAAGCAATGGGAAGTTGCCTTACAAACAAATATGCTGAAGGTTATCCAAATAAGAGATATTACGGTGGATGTGAGAATGTCGATGGAGTAGAACAGATCGCAATTGATAGATTATGCAAATTATTTGGAGCTAAGTATGCTAATGTTCAGCCTCATTCTGGTTCACAAGCTAATATGGCTGCATATATGGCCACAATCAATTTTGGTGATACAATCCTAGCAATGGATTTAAGTAATGGTGGACATTTAACTCACGGATCCAGCGTAAACTTTTCAGGGAAACTATACAATTTTGTTCATTATGGTGTAAATGATGAAGGTGTAATTGACATGGAAAATGTACGTAAGTTAGCATTAGAACATAAGCCACAGTTAATTGTTGCTGGCGCGTCTGCTTATGCTAGAAAAATCGATTTCAAAAGATTTAGGGAAATTGCAGATGAAGTTGGAGCTAAGTTCCTGGTTGATATGGCTCATATTGCTGGTTTAGTTGCTGCAGGTGTTCATGAGAATCCGGTTCCATACGCTCATGTTGTTACAAGCACAACACATAAGACGTTAAGAGGTCCTCGTGGTGGAGTTATCTTAACAAATGATGAAGCGTTAGCCAAAAAGATTAATTCAGCTATCTTCCCAGGTATACAAGGTGGACCGCTAGAGCATGTAATCGCTGCAAAAGCTGTATGTTTTGGAGAAGCTATGAAACCTCAATTCAAGGAATATGCTTGGAAAGTGGTAAACAATGCAAAAGTATTAGCTGATGAATTAACAGCTAAAGGTTTTAAATTAGTTTCTGGTGGAACAGATAATCATTTAATGCTTATCGATTTAACAAATAGAGGTATCACAGGAAAACAAGCGCAAGAGATCCTTGACGCTGTTGGATTCTCGACTAACAAAAATACGGTTCCAAATGAAAAGCTAAGTCCATTCGTTACAAGTGGTTTAAGAATTGGAACAGCTGCAGTAACTACTCGTGGTTTTGGATTCGATGAAATGAAATGGATTGCGGAAGTTATGGATATGGTATTAAATGAGAAATTCGTAAATGAAGCGACAGAAGTCGAAATCGAAGGATTAAGAACTAAGAATATGGAATACTTTGGACAGTTCCCTGTACCAAACTTAGCATAATAGATTGAGAGAGAAGAAATTCTCTCTTATTTTTTTATCTGTGAAAGTTTACCTTAAAAATAACTATTATATAATATAAATATAAATAATAAAAACAAGGAGAGCAACATGAAAAAGCACAATTTAGTCATTTTTACTGGCGTGGATGCAACAGGAAAATCAACGATCGCAGATAAGGTCAAAGAAAAATTCAAACTACCATTATTCCATATGGACAAGGTTGGAAGTGAAATAGAAGGTAATATGGTAAATTACTACTTTATGAAATGTATTAATCAAGACATGATTCTTGATAGATATTATATGGAAGAAGTAGTATATGCTCCAATATATAGAGGATATAAAGCAAGTTATATTGAAGAACTAGAAAGAGAATTACTTAAAAAATTCAATGTAATCTTGATTTATACAACAGCAGCAACAGAAGTAATCAAGCAAAGATTCAATGATCGCGGAGAGGACTTCACTAATCCAGAAGACATTGAAATGCTAAAAAGAAACTATATGGACTTTATGAATGATACGCTTATAAAAAATAAGTTCATTGTAGATACAAGCAACGGATTAAGCAAAGAAGATGAAAATAGATTAATGGAGGATTTAAGATTATGTTTAAATTAGTAGCGTGTGTAGATAGATATGGAGCATTAGGGTATAACAATGACCTAATCTTCAATATAAAAGAGGATATGGAATTATTCAAGAAATTAACTATGGGAAATGTAGTAGTAATGGGAGCAAATACTTGGCACTCACTTCCTGAAAGATTTAGACCTCTTCCTGGTAGAGATAATGTGGTTCTAACAACATCAGGAAATTCACTCGATGGAGCTAAGGCTTATAGAAATATTGACCGTATGATAAGAGACCTAGAGAGCAGCGAGAAAGAAGTCTGGTTGATTGGCGGAGCTCATTTATACAACACATTCTTACATGATTATATGGAGTATGTAGATGAAATCCATTTAACAGAGGTAAAACAAGCTGCTAACAAAGCAGATACTTATCTTGATTTAGGTTGTATAGTAAATCATTACGATAAGGAAACAGTATACGAAAATGGGCTATTCCAGTACAACATCTATAAAAGAAAATAGTCGAAGTGAGTTTACCATACAAATATTAATTATATAATATAAATATAAAGGTTAAAACACAAAGGAGACTAACGTATGAAAGAAGTAATTGGATATAACAAAAACCACGAAGGTAGAGAGAAGCATGATTTTTATGCTACTCCACCAAGAGAGGTTACAAATATATTAAAGCATGAAGAATTGATTGGAAAAGTTCTGGAACCATGCTGCGGCATGGGTCATATGGTACAAGGTATCATTGATTCAGGGTTTACAGGAGAAATCGTGGCTACTGATTTAATTGATAGGGATTTTGGTATTGCAAATGCTGATTTCTTAAGCGATGAATATCAGTATGGTGAAGGTGTAGGAACAGTAATTATGAACCCGCCATTCAAATTTATAGAACAGTTCGTGACTAAAGCTCTTGAAGTAGCTAATGATAAGGTAATTATGCTTGCAAGAAGTCAATTTTCAGAAGGATCTAATAGATATGAAAGTATCTTCACTAAGAATCCACCAAGCAGAATTTATCAGTATGTAGATAGAATTGCGTGTGCTCCAGGTGGAGATTTTGAAAATGTCAAAGGTTCATCAATGACATATTCCTGGTTTGTATGGGATATCAAAGATGAAAGCAAAGATACGTACTTCAAATGGATAAGAAGAAGCGATAAACAGTAATTAAAATTATTATATAATATAAACATAAAAGGAGATAATTATGAACATTGCAGATAAATACTTACAAGAGGATATCAGAAAAATCTTAGAAGAGGGAGTTCTTGATGTAAATCCAAGACCAGTTTGGGAAGATGGAACACCAGCTCATACCAAATTTGTTACTCACCATGTGAGAACTTTCGATATAAGCAAAGGTGAGTTTCCAATTACAACAATCAAACCAACAGCAACAGGAGCAGCATTAAGGGAATTAAGATGGATGTTCCAAGAGGGCTCAAACGATCTAGATGTATTAGAAAATAAATATAACGTTAAATGGTGGAGACCATGGGATATCGGAGACGGAACAATCGGGCTTAGATATGGCGGAACAATTGGAAAATATGACCTTACTAATAAATTACTAAAAGGTATTATGGAAAATCCATATGGGCGTAGACATATCATAGATTTATGGCAAGAAAATGACTTTGAAGAAACACCAGGATTAAATCCATGCTTAATGAGTTACTTATTCTCGGTGCGTGGCGAATATCTTGATTTAATGCTAATTCAAAGAAGTTCTGATTTAATCGCTGCAGGTAACATCGACGCTATCCAATCAACAGCATTACTAATGATGGTTGCGAAGCATTGCGGATATAAACCGGGTAAATTCACATGGGTGGTAAATAACTTCCATATCTATGATAAACATGAAGAGATTGCAAAAGAGTTTCTTGAAAGAGAATGCTCGGACAAGCAACCAAGATTAGTATTAGATACTGATAAGACTAATTTCTTTGAAATCACAGAGCATGACTTTAGAGTGGAAAATTACGAACCACAACCAAGAATTGCAATACCTCTAGCTGTTTAGTTGGAGGTATTCTAATGAAAAGAAAAGATTATTTAAGTTGGGACCAGTATTATATGTCGGTTGCCTTGCTATCAGGAATGAGAAGTAAGGATCCAGTAACGCAGGTTGGAGCATGTATAGTTAATCAGGAAGGCGTTATTGAAGGAGTTGGATATAATGGATTTCCGATAGGATGTAAAGATGATGAATATCCATGGAGTAAAGAAGGAAGTTACCTTGAAACTAAGAAACCTTTTGTTGTTCACGCAGAGCTTAACGCGATTCTGAATGCTAGGGGTAAAGATTTAAGAGGTTCCAGGATATACGTTGCTCTATTCCCTTGCAACGAATGTGCTAAGGCTATAATCCAGTCCGGCATCAAGGAAGTAATTTATCTTAGTGACAAGTATGCTGACAAGGATTATTCCAAAGCTGCAAGAATGATGTTTGAGAGTTGCAATGTAAAAATGATTCAATTAGAGATTAAAAAAGAATCAATAATGATTAACTATAAAGTATAATTAGATTAGATAATAAATTATAAAAAAATCAAAAATGATTCAAAAATGATTATTAAATAAATGAAAAATAGTTAGAGATAAGTGAGGTATTCATAGCCTCACTTATTTTTTTATGGCCCAGGTACTTTTGGATATGATGTAGTACAGAGTTATATTCTTTAAGTAGTCACCATCTTTATAGGTGCAATCGAACTGGACGACGCCCATCTTGTCCTCAGCTCTCTTAACTTGCTCTATTTTAATCGTGATTTTCTCATAATCCTCTTCAATCTGCACATAAACCGGAATGAACTTCCCTTCGGTATTAAAATTGGCCACGACTGAAACAGGAGTATATCCGGATATATCTACAACACTTGGTGTTTTGGAGTAATAACTAAAAGCTGGCACAGTTCCAAACCTCCTTTTAAGCTTAGTATATGCTATAAATCATAACCGCATTGAAATAAATTCACAACTTTATTTCGCGATAAGGTTGATAAGCTGAAACCACTAGTTTTCATGTATCATATCATTAAGCTCGTACAATTCTTCCATCTCATATTTTTTGTCTTCATCAAAATAACCTTGAATAATTCCAATGGTTAGCAGCTCAAATGCATCCTCCAGAATGCTTTCTTGCCTTGACGTTAGAATCATTAAGTCACCCCCCATGAGCTGACTTTAACCCATTATAAGCTATCCGTCAATCCAAGCGATTAAAGTATGGAACATATGATATTTTGTGTTTGTAAATTATACAATATGCACTAACATTATAATGCTATTTTTTATGTGTCGAGTTTACTATACATTTAATGATTATATAATATAAATATAAGAAATAAATAAAGGAGAATACACAATGAAAAGAATCAAAGCGACGAGTATCGAAAGCTATCAAATAGTAAAAGAAACTCTAGATCGTAGATACGACATTTGTATCAGAGGATTAAAAGAACTGAAAGAAGCAACGGCCAATGAGCTAGCATTATATCTATTTGAGATAGGAGAAGCTCCAATGTTCAATAGGCAGTTCGTTCATCCAAGACTTACAGAGCTTGTGGATATGAAAATCATCAAAATCGTTGGAAAGAAGAAAGACGCAATTAGTAATAGAAATTGCTTATTATATAGCTTAGCTTAGGAGGAAATTTATATGAAATTTTTAGACGCATTATCAATAGCATTCATCGTGCTTAAATTAGTAGGAGTAATCACTTGGTCATGGTGGTGGGTATTAACTCCAATCTGGATCCCTGCAGTATTAGTGATAATCCAGGGATTATTAAAATAGTAGCTGAACCGAGTTTACTGTGCAAATAACTATTATATAATATAAATATGACAAATAATAAAACATCTTTGGAGGAAAAAATATGATTTTAAATGTACTTGAATTAACACCAAACAAATTAACAACTGACTTAACATCTTACAACTTCTTACTTTACTCTACACCAGGAGTTGGAAAGACAACATTCGCTTTAGAAATGTTCCCTGAGAGATCGCTAATCTTAGGCTGCGAATTTGGTTATAAAGGTATTCCAGGAGCAATCGGTGTGCCGGTTCCAAACTACCACACATTATTACAGTATGTGGACCAATTAGATACAGAAGAAGCAAGAGCTCAATATGACACATTAATCGTTGATACAACAACAAAAGTTGGAGATATGATTGAGGAATATATCTTAAGTATGTATGGTAAAGACACTCTTGGAGAATGTAAAGCTCACGGTGGAGCGTACCCGTTCATCAATAGATATTACAACTTAGCATTCAATAGATTAAAAGCTAGAGGTTATAACTTCGTTTATATCTGCCATGCAAAAACAGAGGATATCAAAAATGAAAAAGGCGAAGTAATCGGCCAAAAGTATCTTCCAAAAATGTCAGATAGATTAAATTCTTTAATCGAACCAGAAGTTGATTACACATTCTTCTTAACGCTCGATTCTAAAGGAAACAGAATCATGGCAACAGATAACACACCTAGATCCGTTGGAAAGCAGAGAACAAATCTTCCTAAATTAATGCCACTTGATGGAGATAAATTCAGAGAAGAATTTGCTAAGGGTGTTCATGAAAAGGCCAAAGGTTCAGTAACTGATGAAAAAGTAAAATCTACGGTTACAGAGTTCAGATCAGAAGAAAGGGATTACAAAGAAGTAATCGCGGAAATTAAAGAGCTTGGTAAAGAGCTTGTGAACACTGGTAAGAACAAAGACGCGGTTGCAATCGTAAATAACAGATTAGGCCAGGATAACAATGGAGTTCAAAGAACACTAGATGTTATGACTCAAAAGAATGTTCAGATGTTAGAAGCAATCGTATTAGACCTAAAAAAACTAATGAAATAGTTATATGAAAGGGTGTGGCAACGCGCCCTTTTTAATTAATAAAATGAGAAGGAGAACTATATGAGTAATTGCAAAAGAAACGCTGCAGTGGGGCTCTTGGTAGCTTCAACCTGTTTATCTGGATTATTTGGATATCAAGGTAATACACTTTCTAAGGCGAACAAAGAGTTAAAACAGAATGTAATGGAGCAAGCCGAAACTATAAATAAATTAAGTAGTGATTATGGAAAACTCGAAAGTAATTATAATATGAACGAGAAGTCATTAAAAGAATTGAAACAGAAGTATGAGAAAGAAATAAAAGAAAAAGAAGATTTGATTCAAAAAAATGCTGATTTGGCTGCAGAGAATGAAAAGTTAGTTTCTGCAGCCAGAGCCAGGCAATTAAGAAGAGCAGCTGATACAAAAAAGAAAAACGAAACTTCTTCTAAACCAGTTAGTTCTTCTAGCAACACAAAGATTTCGTTATCAGCTAGTGAATTGAATTTACTAGAAAGGCTGGTTGAATGTGAAGCTGGAGCTGAACCAACAGAAGGTCAGATTGCTGTTGTAAACGTGGTATTGAACAGAAGAAGATCTGGCCAATTCCCGAATACAATTACAGGCGTAATCTATGATAAAGGTCAGTTTTCTCCAGTAGCAAGTGGATTTATTAATAATGTAACTGTATCGAGCAGAGTTAAATCATCGGTTAGAAGAGCATTAGACGGTGAAACAGTAGTGTCTAATGATACGTTATATTTCTTTGCAACATGGGTGAGCGCTGATAATCCAATCAGGGACCATGTAACAGTAACAAAGACAATTGGCGGACATCATTTCGGAAAATAACAATTATGAAACCCGTAGTAGCATGAGTTTACTATGGGTTTTACTATTATATAATATAAATATGAATAATAATAAGGAGGGTCGATAATGGCTAAAAAGTATAAATGTAAAGGACCTTGTGGAGAAAGTTATGTGCTTGAAGATATGGTTCTTGTTAGTAGTGAAAAGGCTAAAACACCGATAAGATGGTGTAAATCATGCAGAGAGAAAGCTGAAAAAGAAATGCAAGAAAGACAAAGTCTATACGATACAATTAAGGAATTGTATGGAATTACATTCCCAACAGGAATGATGTTAAAGCAAATTAAAGAGTATAAGGAGCAGTATGGTTATACGTATTCAGGAATTGAATTAGCTCTAAGATTTTGTGTAGGGAAACCAGGAATCGTATGGAAACCCACAATGGGAATTGGAATCGTCCCTCATTACTATGAGAGAGCTAGGCTTGATTTAGAAGAGAAGAATAGAAGAGTAGAATCATTTATTGATGTAAGCCAGCAAACCGTGACAATTAAAATTTCCAAATTGGATAACACCAACCATTATAAAAACGAGAAACTAATCGACCTGGAGGACTTACTTAATGATTAATAATAACTTACTTATACCAAAAAGAGCAGTATTCAACGTAATAGGATGCTTATGTAAAAACCCGCAGTTAATGTTTGAAGAGAACGTAAAACTAGATAAAAAGGATTTCGGAACAGACTTCTATAAAATTCTATTTGGAGCAATTAATAATCTAGCTGTAAGCAATGTAAAGATAAATGAGATTACGGCGGTTGACATTGATAACTACCTTGCGGAACATGTAAAACTATATAAGATTTACGAATCAGAGAATGGATTTAGTTTCATTGGTTCGGCAATTCAAAATGCCAATACTGATTTATTTGAAACAAATTACTCGATGTTAAAGAAAATGTCATTACTAAGAGATTTCAATGATCATGGTTTTGATATTACTGATATTATAGATCCAGCTTCTTCGGACTTGGCAATGAGACAAAAGCAAGTTGAGGAATTAAGTAAAATGTCACTACAAGACATTATCGATAAATTCAATCTAAAATTTGTATCATTGAAAAATGAATGGAATTTAGAAGGAAACCATAAGAGCTATGACATTTCAGATGGATTAGATACGCTTTTAGAAGAGCTGCACAAAGACCCCGAATATGGATATCCGTTCTTAAATACTTACTATAATACGATTTTTAGAGGAATGAGATATGGTAAGTTGATGATAAAAAGTGCTGGTACTGGTGTTGGTAAGACGAGAACAGCCTTGCTTGATATTGCGAGTGTTTCAGCAAGCCATATCTTTGATTTAGAAACAATGAGATGGAAAGAGAATGGTCACAATTATGCGAGCTGCTTCATTTCTACCGAGTTAGATAAATCGGAATTACAAACTTGTCTTATTGCAATTATATCCGGAGTGCCTGAAGACGTAATCAAACTAGGAAATTTTGAACCGGCAATCTATGAACGTATCAAGAGAGCAATCGAAGTATTGAAGAACTCTCCAATCAGTTTACATTACATTGAAGATTTCTCGATTGCAGACATTGAGCAGATCATCGAGAAAGATATATTAGAAAAGAATATCAAGTTTGTTTGGTTTGACTACCTTCAAATAACTCCAAAACTGTCTCGTACAATTCAGGAAGAGTATGGAATGGGATTAAGAGAGGACCAGATTTTACAGAACTTCTCAGCTAGATTAAAGAATATCGCAACAAGATACAATGTATACGTATGTACTGCAACGCAGCTTAATAGAAATTCCAAGGAAAAGGAAAACAGAGACGCTACCAGTATTCGTGGAGGATCTGCAACTATCGATAAAGCAGATCATGCTATCCAAATGTATAAGGTAACTGCTTCGGATTTGAAATTAGTGGAGCATATGCTTAACCGAGGATTCCAACAACCAAACTTCATGCACATTATTTATAAAAACAGATCTGGTCAAAATAACGTAATTGTCTGGTCACAAATGAACCACTCAAATATGAGGGAGACTGTTTGTTTCTGCACGGATCCAGACGGAAACCCGTTAAATATTACCCCTACAACTTTTGAGTTCAAGGATGAAAATATAGCAGCGTAACGAATTTACTCTATGTTTATTAATTATATAATATAAACATAGAGTATTTTTATTTAGGAGGATTTAGAATGGATTACAAAGAAGCGATAAGTCGAATGACCGACGAAGATGTAGTAACTATCTTATGCGACTTAGGCTCGGATTATCCCAGAGAAGCTAGAAACAGCTTGATTTTTCAGACTGTATGTCATGGTGGAGAAAAGCACAAATTATATTATTACAGAGATACAAAGGCGTTTCAATGTTATTCAAATTGTGGCCATTTTTCAAATATATTCAACGTGGTAATGCAAGCTAAGGATTGCAGCTTTGGAGAAGCATATAAGTACGTCTGTGAGAAATTAGGATATTATTTTAGTTCGACATTACGTTATGGATTTCAGGAAGAGAGCATTGATAACAGCTTCATCAATAGATTTGAAGTCGAAAAAGTAAAGGCTGAGAGTATCGTTATTAGAGATCCAGTTGTGCTTAAAAGATTCCGTGACTTATATCATCATACTTGGGTAGAAGATAACATCAATACAAGAGTAATGAGACTGTTTGGAATCAAATATGATATCCTGGATAATGCAATCATCATTCCGCATTACAATATGAATGGTGAATTGATTGGTATTAGAGCCAGATATCTAAATGAGGATATGGTTGCGGCAGGACGAAAATATATGCCAATTACGATTGATAATATATTGTATAACTACCCAACGAGCCTTAACCTGTATGGATTGAACATAAACAAAGAAAATATCATCAAATACAAAAGAGTGGTTATTGGGGAAGCTGAAAAGTTTGTAATGCAGCATAGGAGCTATTATGAAGATAGTGTGGCAGTTGCATTAAATGGAAGTACATTATCAGAGTACCAGGTTCACATGCTCCTTGATTTAGGCGTTGAAACTGTTGTATTGGCCCTAGATAAAGAGTTTGATAATCCAGAGGACGAGAAGAAGTATAAGGAGAAAATTAATAGATCGTTTATCTCCAAACTACTTCCATATTTCACAGTTGAGATTATCTGGGACCAGAAAGGATTACTTGATTTGAAGGACTCGCCAACCGATAAAGGAAAAGCGGTTTATGAACAGTTATATAGTGACAGGATTATTTTGAGCTAGAGTTTACTAGCTCTTTTTTAATTATATAATATAAATATAAGCAATATTAAAAAGGAGACAGATAAATGAAATATAGACAACGAACGTTCCATACAGGGAACATAATAGAAACAATACTAAACGGAAGAGGAATAGAAAATATCGAGCAGTTTTTAAACCCAACAAATGCAGACGATACCAAATTAGAGCTAGTGAAGAACCTAGAAGAAGGCGTCAAACTTATCAAGGATAACTTGGGTAAGAAGATATTAATTCTAGTGGATAGTGATTGCGATGGTTATACATCAGCTTCTATCATGTATCAGTATTTGAAAGCTGTAAATCCTGATATCGATATTCATTTCTATGTGCATGAGACAAAGCTCCATGGATTAACTAATCAGTTTATGGATTACATTAAGGACAAGTCATATGACCTTATCATAATTCCAGACGCTGGTTCAAATGATGTAGAAAATATTGAACTGCTAGAAAGGACTTATGATACTAGAGTATTGGTTATCGACCACCACGAGATTGAAAAAGAATCTCCTTATGGCGTGATTATAAATAACCAGGCTTGTGAAAATACAAATTCCAATTTAACCGGCGCGGGTATGGCTTACATCTTTTGCAGAGCATTAGAAAGGGAATTTAGAACTGGTAAACTAGAAGAACTCGCAGACCTTGCAATGATTGGATTAATCGGAGATAGTGCGAATCTAAGGGATAATGAGGTAAGATTTCTTTGCATGAATGCAATCAAGGGAATTACGAATAATCTTCTAAAAACTTTCTACCAGGTTAATGGAAAGGGTACCGAGAATCTTATCATAAAGGATTTATCTTTTAGTGGGATTATTCCAATGATTAACGCGGTTGTTCGTGTTGGTACATTAGAGGAAAGGATTCAGTTATTCCAAGCATTGTCTAATATTGACTGCGACTATACAACGGTAGTTGAAAAGAGAAAGCTCAATAAGGAAACCAGAAAATACGAGATAAAAGCATTTGAAATGAACGCCTATGAGTATATGGTTGAAGTCGGAACAAAGGCCAAGAGCAGACAGGATTCAATTACTAAGAAAGTAATCAAATCTGTTGAAAAACAATATGATCCTTCATCTGGTATTCAGTTATTCATAATCGATGATAACGAAGAAGCGAAGGGAATCACGGGATTAATTGCTAATAAGCTATCAGGTCAATATCAGCAGCCTTGTATAGTAATGTGGGAGAGCCCAGAGCATGGAAATTACATCGGAAGTTTAAGAGGAAATGTAAAGGTTCTAAAAGATTTCAAGCAATGGTGTACTAATACCGGATTATTTAGTTTAGCACAGGGTCATCCAAATGCTGCAGGTATCATACTTCCAACAAGTAATTTAGAGCAGCTTAGAGAAATGGCTCGTAATGTGGAAGCTGAAGAGTATTGCAATGATGTGGATCTTATCTATAAGGGGTTTGTAAATGTTGAAGATGTAAAAATAGTCAACAGATATAAGCACCTATGGTATGGAGGTGTTGAGGAACCTTTATTCGCAGTAGAACAGATTGAAGTTCCGAAATCAGCACTGGTCCTTAATAAATCAACTATGAAGTTCTATGTAAATGGATTAACTTATATCAAATTTAGAACAAGTGAGTCCGAGTTTAATTCATTAAAATATGGAAATGGATTCGATGAAACCGTCACATTAAATCTGGTTGGAAGGTTTGATATAAACACATGGAACGGTAATTGTTATCCTCAATTTGTAATTGATGATTACGAAGTGGCGGAGAAGGAAGTAAATCTATACGGCATTTTCGCTTAACTGTTATTATACAATACAAATACAAAAGATAAAAAACGAATTTTATTTGATAAAAGGAGATAATATCATGATTACTATTGTTACTAAGGACGCTCATTATTTATCGGAATACATTATTAGGACTTCTACACCAATCAATGTTGTTACAATTGGCAGCAAGCTAGATGAATGCTCTTTTAAACTGGGTGATACAGATAAGAGCGTAGAGCATTTTGAAATGGTATTCAGAGAGCTTGGACTTTCAAAAGGCGCAGGAACAACGAAAGGACGTATTGAATTAATAGAAGGATTCCATAAGGATAACGTCGTGATGATCGCCAATCTAATAGAGCAGCTATACGATGGTTACCAGGTAGAAAATAATATTGGGCTTCTGAAAAGGAAGTTCGAAGAAATGCTGAAAGCTGGGGAATAATCTCTAGCTTTTCTTTTATCTGAGTGTACTATCAAATTAACAATTATATAATATAAATATGATGAATAAAAGGAGGGAACCAATGAAAGAAGTAATCATATATACAGATGGAGGTTGCAGGGGAAACCAAAGCAAAGAGAATGTTGGGGCTTATGGAATAGTAATGATGTACACGGATCCAAAGGGAACTCTTCATAAAAAAGAGGTAAGCTGTGGATTTAGAAATGTTACAAATAATCAAATGGAGCTCAAAGCAGTAGTAGAAGCATTGAGACTTTTGAATTATCCATGTCAAGTCCAATTATACAGCGATTCAAGATATGTATGTGACGCGATCAATAAGAAATGGTTATCTGGTTGGATAGCAAAAGGATGGATTACATCAAGTAATAAACCAGTAAAAAATCAAGAGCTTTGGGTGGAGCTATTGGCTGAATTAGGAAAGCACAAGGTTACATTCCATTGGGTGAAAGGCCATAACAACAACGAAGGAAATGAACGTTGTGATCAACTATGCAATTTAGAAATGGATTTACTTACAGGAGGAAAATAGCATGAATACAGTTTTTGAGGTTGTAAATAAATTAAGAGCTACAAATTCAAATAAGGAGAAAGCTGTAATATTAGCAGCCAACAAAGAAAATGAATTATTAAGGGACGTTCTGGAATACACATACGACCCTTTTAAAAGATATGGTATAAGTGAAAAGAATATGGACAAATTAATGGATTCAGTAGAGGTTGAGGACCTACCTTCTAGTCTGGAGTTATTCGAGTTTCTTGATTTGTTATCAGTAAGCAATTCAAATGATAGTCTAAAGAGACAGATTTGCGCATATGTGAAGTTTAATAAATACAGTGAGTTAGTCAAAGGTATATTCCTGAAAGACCTTAAAATAGGCGTTTCGGCTACTACGATAAATAAGGTATGGAAAGGATTAGTTCCTAAGTTTGAAGTACAGCTTGCAAAGAAATATTCAGATGTAAAATTGGAACCAGAGGAATTAGTATTTGTAACGGAAAAGCTAGACGGAATCAGATGTGTAGCAATCAAGTCAGATAATGAAGTCAAATTCTTCACCAGACAAGGAAAAGAAATTTTCGGTTTAAATGATATCTGCAGAGATTTAGTTGAAATCATGGGAGATAAGATGGTGTACGATGGAGAGCTACTAGCAATCAATGAAAACGAGCTCAATAGTGGTGATTTATATAGAAAAACGACATCTATCGTGAATAGCAAATCGGAAGATAAGAAAGGTGTAATCTTCCACGTATTCGATATGCTATCATTGGAAGATTTCCAAATGGGGTGCAGCACGAATTTATATGCTGATAGAAAAATGATGTTGAATTTACAAATCATGATGATGGATCCAGAATGGGTTTCTGCTGTTCCGGTTTTATATTGGGGGACAGACCACTCGAAAATACCAGAAATCTTAGCTCAAGTAGAGAGCCAAGATAAGGAAGGTATAATGGTAAATAGAAATATGCCATATGAATGTAAGCGCACCAAAAGTCTACTAAAAGTAAAAACCATGAACACTTGTGACTTAGAGGTTATCGGATATAAAGAAGGTACCGGAAGAAATAAAGGCCGATTAGGGTCATTAGTCGTTTCTTACAAAAATAATCAAGTGGACGTCGGTTCAGGATTTTCCGACGACCAGAGGGGGATATACTGGGAGCAAAGAGAGTCTTTAATTGGAAGAGTTATCGAGGTTCAGTATTTTGAAGAAAGCAGCAATGAAAAAGGGGAGTTTAGTTTAAGGTTTCCAATATTCAAAGAGGTAAGAGAGCTAGGAAAAGAAGTTTCTTATAACTAGATTAAATCGACAATATAAATATAAAGGAGAAATATATGTATAGCAGAGAAGAATTAATGGAACAAGATTTAGAAGCATTGGTTGAAATGGTATTACAAAAAGATGAAGAGACCAAAGCGGCCAATGAACAGCAACAGAATTTACTCAATCAATACAACCAGGAATTAATGAGGTTATCTAATCAGCTAAACCAATATAAAGAAGAGAATATTGTTCTTCTAAGAAAAGTGGTAGCTTACCAGGATCGTGACCTTCAAATGTTATTACAAGAGAAACAGGCTTAGTCCTGTTTTTTTATTACGTCGAGTTTACCATGAGATACACAATTATATAATATAAATATGAAAGATAACATAAAGGAGAAAAGACATGAGTAAAGACACAATTAAGCAATTAGATACTAGACAACAATGTAGAGAGAAATTACCTATTTTCTTTGGTAGTAGAGACAATTTCATTCATGGTGCGAAAGAGGTTATCGCAAATGCAATCGATGAAATAACTAATAACTTTTCAAGTGGAGAAATCGAGGTCAGATTATTTGAGGATAATAGGACAGTTCAAGTAAAAGATACAGGTCGCGGAGTTCCGATTGATGGGAAAACAGGAGATAAGCCCAATTACGTATTATTATTTGAGACGTTATTCGCAGGTACAAACTACGACAATAATGAGAATAACAAAATTGCAGTTGGGACCAATGGCTGCGGTACTTGCGTTTTAAACCATACATCTAAACTATTCAAGGTTACCTCTTCAAGAAATGGTGTAATTCATGAAGTATGTTATGAAGATGGTGGACGTTTCAAAGGATTTTCCAAAGTAGGGGAATGTGATCAGAGTTATTCAATCTTTGAGTTTAGACTAGATGAAGAAGTCTATACGAATGTGGTTTACAACCCTGCAGAGCTAAGAGAAATCTGTAAATACAATTCGGCAGTTAATAACAAAGTTACGATTACATTCTTATATGGTGATGAAGAAAACAGATTCCATTATGACAGTATAGAAGAGTATTTCGATGAAATCACATCTAGCTTAACGGCTAAAAAGGTTCTTGGTAATGAAAAAGAATTTAATGATGTTGTTGAAGTCCACGAAGGCGTTGCAGTTGCAGAGAGAAATATCGTAAGCCTGGTACTTTCAACTTCTGGCGAGCCAGTACAGCAAACGTTCTTAAATTCCAATTATCTACCTAACAATGGCTCAATCTATGATGGAGTAGTAGCTGGTGCAAGATTAGCAGTAAACAAATATTGTAAGGATAATAAGCTGCTAGATAAAAAGATTGGAGCTATCACAAAGGAAGATATAGAAGAAAGTATTTCTTTTGTGTGTTCAGTTCTAAGTACCAATGTTGAGTATGAAAACCAGATTAAATTATCTACTCAAAAGAAACTTTATAAGACAGTTGCACAGGAATATGTAAAAGAGCTATTAGAGGTCATGATGATAGAACAGCCAAAAGAGTTTGAGAAGATTGTTAAGCATATTCTTGAAGTCCAAAAATTTAACAGTAAGGCACAAGCCAATAAAAAGGCCTTAAAGAAGAAACTATCAGAAAAAATTGATAACATTTCAAATAGAGTAGAGGGCTTGGTTGATTGCAAGTTGCAAGGGCAAGATTCCGAGTTATTTATCGCGGAAGGGAGATCGGCGCTTGGCTCTATCGTATTAGCGAGAAATCCACGTAATCAAGCAGCGATACCAATCAGAGGAAAAATCCTAAACTGTTTAAAGGCGGACTATGACACGATATTTAAGAACGAGATTATATCTGATCTAGTAAAGACTCTTGGCTGCGGAATTGAAACAGATAAGAAGAATAAAGAGCTTGGGACTTTCGATATTAATAATCTTAGATACGGAAAAGTTTTACTTGCAACAGATATGGATTCAGATGGCTATAATATTCAATGCTTATTACTTACAATGTTCTATCGATTAATGCCAACATTGATTTATGAAGGAAGAATATATCTTGTAAAAACCCCATTATATGAAGTGAAAATGAAGAATGGCGACGTGATCTACTGGTTTAGTGAGACAGAAAAAGAAGAGGCGATGGCCAGAGGATTGGAAATCAAGAGCATTGCACGTGCAAAGGGACTTGGTGAACTTGACGCAGAAGTAATGAGCCAGACGGGCGTTCACCCTGATACCAGAAACGTTGTTCAGGTTACTGTTGACGATGTAAAGGAAATGCAAGAAGCATTTAGAATTTGGATGGATACGGAAGTTACAGACCGTAAGAAGATTGTTGAAACAGAGCTTCACAAGTATGAATTAATCGATTAGGAAAAGTTTACTATGTTATTAGCTATTATATAATATAAATATAATAGCGAATAAAGATTTCAAAGGAGAAAGATATGAGTATTAATATAGAAAAAGTAATTAAAGAGAACAGTTTAGAATATGCCAATTATGTAATCAAGAATCGTGCCATCTGTGATGTAAGAGACGGTATGAAACCAGTACACCGAAGAATCTTATATACAATGCACCTTATGAAAGCATATGGATTTACAAAATCTCAAAATATATCAGGACAAGTTACAAGGCTTCATCCACACGGAGACACGTATGGAACTATGGTTACCATGGTACAAAAGGATGGAAACCTAACTCCTTATATAGAAGGTAAGGGAAACTTCTCACAGCATACGTCCAGAGACTTGCAGGCTGGCGCAAGTAGATATACAGAAGCCCGCTTATCAGAAATGGCCAAGGATATATTTAAGGATCTTGATAAGAAAACAGTCAATTTTGTTCCGAACTTTGATGGAGCAATAATGATGCCTGAAGTATTGCCAGTTAAGTTCCCTGCAGTTCTTCACTATGCACAAGAAGGTATTGCATATTCAATGTCATCAAGAATACCAAGTTTCAATCTGAATGAATTAAGCGAAGCAATCATCAAATATATTCAAACTGGTGAGAAAACAATCCTGGTACCTGATTTTGCAACTGGTGCATATATCGTTGAGAATCCAACTATGTTTGAAAAAATCAATATGGAAGGGCTAGGCTCAGTAAGATTAAGAGCAAAAGCTGAAATCAATAAGAACATAATTTCAGTAACAGAAATTCCGTATTCCACAACAAGAGAAGCAATCGTTGATAAGATTATTGACCTGATTAAGAGTGGCAAAATAAAGGATATTACAGATGTAAAGGATTTAACCGGGTTACATGGTATGGAAATCGAAATCACTTGTAAGAAGAGTGCCGATATGGAAATGCTGCTTGAACAGTTATATCAAAATACTCCAATGGAATCTTCTTATAGTTGCAATATGAATGTGATCAGTACAAATGGATTGCCGCAGGTCCTTGGTGTTTGGGGAATAATTGATGAATGGCTAGAATGGAGAAGAGGTTGCATTAAGATTGGTTTATCTAATGAAATACTTGTATTAAATAAGAAGCTTCATCTTTTAAAAGGTTTGGAAAAAGTCCTTTTAGATATTGATAAGGCGATTGAAATAATAAGATTAAGTCCTGAAAGTCAGATTAATTCTAACCTTATTGCATACTTTGGATTAGACACAACACAAGCTGAATATATTTCTAATATGAAGTTGAGAAATATCAATAAGGATTATATCGTAAAACAAATCAAAGATATTCATGATTTGGAAAAGACGAGAGACGATCTGCAGCTTAAAATGTCAGATGAAAAAGCCATAAACGAAATTGTGTGTAATGATTTAAGAGAAGTATCTTCTAAGTATGGAAAAGTGAGAAGAACTAAACCGCTTCAAATCAATGAAAAGGCGAAAGAAACCATTTCGAGAGCTAAGAAAGAGGCACCTGATTACAAGGTAAGATTAGTCGTAACAAAAGATGGTTACGCTAAGAAATTAAGTACCGCTTCCAGAGCAGAGCAAAAGCTAAAAGAAGGCGATGAAATTGTCGCAGAGTTCGAGACTAATAATAGGAATGAGCTTGTAGTATTCCATGGAACAGACGCATATAAAGTTAAGATTGATTCATTATCAGATAGCAAACCAACAAGTCTAGGCGATTATCTTCCTTCTATACTTGGAATAGATAAGGTACTTGGATATACGATTGTTGATGATAATTACAAATATACATTAATTCAATACAGCAATGGAAAAATTGCTAAGATAAGCAATGAATCATATTATACGGAAACTTCAAGAAAGAAACTGGCGAACAGTTTATGTAAGGGGTTAGATGTAATCAAGGTAATTGCAATCGAAGATGATGTTGACCTTCTTCTTTCTAATACCAAAGGAAAGACAACCGAAAAGAATACCGCAGAGCTTCAAGCTAAAAAGTCAAGAGCAACACAAGGTGTCGTTGTCATTAGAAATCTTGCTGAAATGAAGTTACTGTAAAAATAGGGGTGCGAGCAATGCTCGTGCCTTTTTCATACTATTATAATAAGAAGAAACTCGTTTGTTGGTCTCAAAACTTAAAAGAATTGACACCGATTCCAGAATCCAGTAAAATAGGCATATAGAGCGGTGTCATAACTTATGTTCAAAAGTAAAGGAGATTTTGAGGTGATTTACGGGTATTTAAGGGTTTCAACAAAGGGGCAGTTGGATGGAAATTCCATCGAGGACCAAACACAAGAGATTTTGAAAAAATATGATAATGCAACACTGATAACAGAAAGTTATAGTGCTGCTAAAGAGAGACCAATCTTCAATGACCTGATAGAAAAATTACAACCAGGTGATTTGTTGGTAGTTACTAAGTTAGATCGTTTCTGCAGAACAACTAAAGAAGGGTTAGACTATATCGATATGCTTATGAATAAAGGTGTCTATATACATATCTTAAATATGGGATTGATAGAAGATACCCCGATGGGAAGACTGATTGTAACTAACCTACTAGCGTTTGCTGAATTTGAGAGAGCAATGATCATCGAGAGGACCCAAAGTGGCAAAGCAATCGCAAGACTGAAACCGGACTTTAGAGAAGGACGACCAAAGAAATTTGGCAGAGCTCAAATAGAGCACGCACTAGAATTGCTTGAAGATAATTCATATACAAGAGTTGCTGAATTAACCGGAATTAGTAAGAGCACTTTAATAAGGGCAAGAAATAACAAGTTGGCGGCCGGATAATTGGCTGCTGATTTCTATTATATAGAAAGAACATTCTTACTGTAATTTACCGTAAAGTTTTTCTAAAAAAACTATGTACGAAACTCGACAATTAATATATAATATAAATATAACGAACAACAAATTACTTTTATTTGAAAGAGGATATAGAGAAATGAATTATTTAGAAATGAGCAAAACAGAATTTAACAACACAATAACTGAAATGACAGTACCACAACTTAGAGAAGTTGCAAAAGAACTTGATATTGAAATCAAAGGTGTGAGAAGAATTGATATTTCGCAAGACCTTTTCAAAGGTTGGGAGAAAGTGAGATTTTCTCAAAAAGACGAAGCACAAGAAAATGAAGGTCAGGTAAGAAACTTCGTTAAAAGAGATTATGATTACACTCCAAGACCATCGCAAGTGTATATTGATGAAGCTTTAGAATATGAAGTAATCAATCTTCTAATGGATGAGGACCCAGACTCAGGTAAGAAGTTCCTGAGTAGATCTGATTTAATTTTAGTATTCACGGTTTGGAAAACTCTTGATAATTTCTTAGAAGAATACAAAAGGGAGTTAAGAGAGCTTAGGGACAACAAAGGGTACAAGATTTACTTAAAACCCCATTGGTACTTAAAATCTAAGATTGATTAATCACCATAAATTACCGCGTGTTTTTGAAAAATTACCCATTTACGAACAATCAAAGACACGCTATAATATAAATATAAAGGAGAACAAATGATGTTTAAAAACATAGGAACCCTTGAAGATAAAGGGAAATACCGAATAGGAAGTGTACATCAGACCTTTAAAGGACAACTTGTTATTACTCGAAGATTTATTGAGAATGGGATTCCGATGGTGGAATATGCAATGAACGGAAGGCTGTTCATTAATACCATTTCAAATGTAACGAGTAATATAAGTAAGTTCAACAAATCAAAAAAACAGAAATAGAGGAAACAGAAACATGAAAAAGAGAAATTTAGCAGTAGTTTTATTAGCAACGACATTATTAGTAGGATGTGGAACAACAAATAATGGTGAAGCTCAGGACGTCCAAATTGAGACACAAACTAGTCAGGAGAGTGGAGCTACCGCTACTGAAACACCAAAAGAAGAAAGCACCGAAAAGGAAATCAATAAAGTGCTATATGATAACAATGGAATTAAGGCTGTGTTTACTTCATTCAATCAGAATGGAGCTTATGGACCAGAAATTAAATTACAGCTTGAAAATACAACTGAAAAGAATATAACAGTCCAGGTGAGAGAAGTCTCAATCAATGGCTATATGATGGATCCAATCTTCTCTGAGGAAGTTGGAACAGGCAAAAAGGCGAATGGCTCAATTAATTTCTTTGAAAGTGACTTAGAAGAAAACGGAATTGAGCAAGTAAATAGTATTGAATTGTCTCTTCACATCTTTGAGAGCGATTCATACGACACTATTGACGATTCCGAAACAATTAAGATTGTTATTAATGATGTAGAAGAGACTAAAAAAGAAGTTACTGGCCAGATTTTACTTGATAAAGACGGCTTAAAAGTAACATATAAAGATATGGTAGTAGATGGAGATGGAGAGGTTTCTCTTAAAGTCTTCGTTGAAAATGGCTTAGATACAGAAGCAACAATCCAAGTTAGAGATTGCTCCGTAAATGGCTTTATGATTGACCCTATCTGCTCCATCGATGTTGAACCAGGAAAGAAAGCAAATGATAAGATTGGCTTTATGTCTTGGGATTTAGAAGAGCAAGGACTTGAAGGTGTTGCATTTGAAACTGTTGAATTTACATTACATGTATTCAATGATAATGGAACAATAATGGATGTTCCTGCAACAATCAATTTAAAATAATCACTATAAAAAACTCCAATTAAATCACTATACAGAGGATCGTAGAAATACGGTCCTTTTTCTTTCCCTAAAATTTACTATGGAAATATACATTATATAATATAAATATGAACTAATTAATTTGGAGGGAAAAGAATGAGTTCAAAGAGGTATGACATAATGAAAAAGAAAAAAATAGTGGTAGTTCCAGCGAAGCAAATAAATGATAAGTTTACGATGGTTTCAAACGCTAGTATTACTTTGTTGGATAGTAAGAGCTTCCACATATATTGTTACTTACTAAGTTGTTGTGACGAGTCAAGCTATTGCTATCCTTCATATGATGATATTCAAGAGAAGCTAGGAGTAACAAGGCACACCATATCGGATTGCCTAAAATTCCTTTCAGAATTTGGATTAATAGATATCCAAAAAAGGAAAACTGGTACGTACTTCAATAATGCTTATGTAGTATATGGAATAGTAAAAGTATCGGAGATAATTGAAAAAGAGGATGTGATCATCGAGAAAGAAGTGGCTTAGGCCGCTCTTTTTTTTGGGAATTTTATAAGCTCAAAATTGAGTGTTCTTTTAAACACTGGGCTTAGTGTCTTTTTAACCACCCAGCTTAGTGTTTTTTTAGACACCATAACAATAACCATATAACAATACTAATATAATAATATCCAATACATACGGCCGATAAAATCGTCCGTTTCAATGAAAAAAAATTAAGTAATGAAAAAAACGAGCTCGTATTTCAGTCATTAAGCTGCCTGAAAAAAGTTTTTGGTATAAAACATCGTCTAGACGTCAATACTCAACTATGAGCCATATAAAGCCATTACGGAGTGATTAGCAAAAAATTAAATTTAGAAGAAAGTTAAAATAGTTATTTTATCTTACAAAAGTACATATAATTAATAGAAAAATCAAAAATGATGTAAAAATGATTAAAATAGAAATTGAAAATGTAATAGATATATGGTATAATATTCTTATTAAAAATAGCGGAGGTCATTAGTATGAAAATACAAGAGCTTAAGGCACTAAACGAGCAGGAACAAGTGAAATTTATAAATAATAGGCTAGCGGAATTAGAAGAGAAAAAGCTAACTGAAAAAGAGTTCAAATGCGAGCTTCTTTCATTCTCGTATAATGCTGCGACAAAGCATATGGAAGAAATGGGCTATGAGCTAAGAGATGGCCGTTTCATCAAAAGATTGACAGCGAGTGAGATTGAAGCACTAAGAAGAATGCTAGATCATGAAAACTTATTTTATAGAGCATTCAGTCTAGGTGCAAAAATTAACATTAATAGAAATGACGAAGTACAAGCTACAACAGTTCGTGTCTATAAGCAAGTTTGGGAAGACTGGAACCAGTTCTGCAAAGAAAAATCTGCAATCAGTAAGGAAGAACTTTTGACTACCGCTTTAGAGCAGTTCATGCGCGATTATAGATAAAAGGGGAGGATTTCATAATGACAAGTCGTACATTTGAATATTTAGTAAGGGAAGTATTGAATTGTGATCAACCAGAAAGACTATTAACCTTTGGTGGAATTGCAAACTCTGGAATGATTGAGCAAGAGAATGGGTTCTATATGGCTGCAATATCAGCACTGGCAGTTTTACACTCTCATGCAACTTGCGACCAGGCAAGTAAGATTGATTGTATCATCGAGGAACTATCAGAAACAGAAGGAAAATCCATGGAACAATTAGACAACGACTATACGGAAATGATTTACGACAGCATTGTGAAACTAAAGAAAGAAATTTTATAGTAAAAATGGTGAGCAAGTTTACCATTCAAATAACGATTATATAATATAAATATAAGACGTCACTAAAGACGAAATTTGTATTATATGGAGGAATTAAGAATGGTTAAATCAGTAGGAAAAATATTAGCAGGAACGGTATTAGGTGCAGGAATCGCGCTATCTTTACAATGGACTGGAACAACTAATTTAGCGGCTGCAAAAACACAAGCGGAACAATTTAAAAAGGCTGCAGTCGAGTATGTAGCGAAAGCCAAGGAATTAGAACAATACGCTGGTAGCTTATCAGAACAGAATACGGAATTAACAGATAAGGTTGCAGAATTAGAAGAGAAAATTGCAGAATTAGAATCTAGTTCAAATGACAATAACGTAAATTTGGGGCAAGCTAAAAAACAGCTAGATAAAGCCAATAAAGAACTTGAAAAAGCCAATAAAGAAGCTAAAGAGCACGAAGCTGGTATGATGGAAATCTTAGATGTTTCTATCTTCGAATAGCATAGTATAGATGGACCAAAAAATAACGGTCCATCTTTTTTTTATGTCGAGTTTACTCCTTAAACGACTATTATATAATATAAATATAAACTAGAATAAAGGAGCAAACAAATGAATAATATATATACAATTACCCATTGCCATACAGACTTTAGTAATGGAACAACAAATATCGATTCAGTTAGCAAGTATCAACAATATGTAGATAGAGCAGTAGAGCTTGGAATGAAAGCGATCGCAATCACCGAACATGGTAATATCTTCGGTTGGGTGAAGAAAAAAGAGTATATTGAGAGCAAAGGACTTAAGTATATTCACGGAGTTGAGATGTACCTTACAAAGTCATTAGATAAGAAGGTAAGGGATAACTACCACATTTGCTTATATGCTAAAAACTATCATGGTATTCTGGAATTAAATAAATTAATTTCAGGTGCTTACAATAGAAAAGATGGGCATTTCTATTACGCACCAAGAATCACATTCGACGAGCTGCTGGCAACATCAGATAATATCCTCTTCACAACAGCATGTATTGGTGGCGTTCTCGCGGGCAAAGATGAAGAATTAAAAAGAAGATTTCTTGACTTCATTTGCAAGAATAAACATCGTGCATGGTTAGAAGTTCAGCACCATCAAGACCAGGTACAAATTGATTATAACCGTTACCTTTTAGGATTATCTAGGGAACTGGGCCTTAATCTAATCTGTGGTACTGACACTCATGCATTAAATGAACGTCATGCAAAAGGAAGAAAGATTCTTCAAAAGTCCAAAGGGGTAAAATTCTCGGATGAAGACGGTTGGGATGTTACTCTTAAAACATATGAAGAGCTAGTTGAACTATTTACTAAACAAGGAATATTTAGTCTTGAAGAAATTCACCAATTATTAGATAATACAAATATATTATCTAATAATATTGAAGAATTTTCTCTTGACAGATCTCATAAATACCCTAAGTTATTCAATGATTCTCTATCTGTTTTAAAGAAGAAAATCATGAAAGGTATAAAAGAAAAGGGTGTCGATAAATATCCAAACTTCCAAGAATATATTGACCGAATCAAATACGAGTTATCCGTATATGAACACAATAAGGCTATCGATTACTTACTTTTAGACGAGGATATAAAAGCCTTCGGTAGAGAACAAGGTATCTTCTGCGGTCCTTCTAGGGGTTCTGTATCTGGTTCTGTGATTGCATATCTAATCGGTATGACTGAAATGGATAGTATCAAGCACAAACTGAATTTCGAGAGATTCATGAATGCAGAACGTATCTCTTTAGCAGACGTGGACACTGACTGGCCACCAGCGAAGAGGGATGTTGTAAAGGACTATATATTTAATAAAGAAGGCTTGTACTGTGCTGAAATCATTACATTCAATACTGTTGCGTTAAAAGGTTCTATTCGTGATTGTGCTAGAGCCTTGGATATTCCTCTTGATGTAGTAGGAACAATCTGCAGCGATATTGATGATCCAAATAAGGAAGCAATGTATAGAAGACAATACCCGGAATTATTCGAGTATGTAGATATTGTAAATGGTACGATCGTTTCGACTGGTACACATCCATGTGGAAGCATTGTTTCCCCTATTCCGTTAGATACAGAAATCGGCACCTTAACATTATCTACAACAGATAGACCTGTATCTATGCTTTATAAGAATGAGGTAGAAGGATTAAACTTCGTAAAACTTGATATCCTTGGACTAGACAATGTGGAGTTAATCAATGAGACCTGCAGACTAGCTGGTATTGAAAGATTAACACCGGATAACGTACCAGATGATTTAGAAGTATGGAGTTCAATCAGAGACAATACAGTTGGTATATTCCAATGGGAATCTGATATGGCGTCAAAATATCTAGCTTCTTTATTTAGTGATGAAACAATCAATAAGATTAGAAAAGCTAATCCGGATTTCAAATATATCGATTTGTTTTCGGTTGGAAATGGTGCTATCAGACCTGCAGGAGCTTCTTATAGAGATCAACTTGCAAATGGGATATTCCAGGATAATGGTCATAGAGCATTGAATGACTTCTTAGCTCCTACACTTGGTTATTTAGTATATCAAGAGCAGATTATCGACTTCTTGCATATCTTCTGTGGTTTTACCATGGGTGAAGCTGATACAGTTCGTAGAGCCTTTGCTAAGAAAACAGGAACAGAAGTATATATTCCGAGAATTAAAGCCGGATTTGCTAAAACAATGTTAGAGCAACATGGAGTTTGCGAAGAGGAATCCGAAAGATTAATCGTGAACTTTATCCAGGTAATCATAGACGCTTCTAATTACCTGTTCTCATTAAATCACTCGCAAGCATACAGCTATATTGGTTATATCTGCGGATATTTAAGATATTACTACCCATTAGAGTTCTTCACTGCCATGTTGAATATCAACTCTGGAAATATGGATAAGACCTCTAAAACGATTGAATTGGCCAAACTATCAGGAATTAGCATTGAACCTCCTACTTATGGAAAATCAAGAGCTGCTTATTTCTTTGATAAGAGCAACAATATCATCTACAAAGGAATTGAAAGTGTTAAGTACCTAAATGAAGATTTAGCAGAAAGTCTATACGAATTATCTTCATATCAGAACTATGCGTCATTTGAGGATCTATATCTTAATACACCAGGTATCAATTCAAGACAATGGGAAGTATTAATCAAAATAGGCTATTTTAGAGCATTCGGGCCAGCTAAGAGACTTCTTGGAATCGTAGAGATTTGCAATGCTTATGCGACTAAAAAGCAATATAAGAAGGATAGCGTTGATTGCGACCTAATTAGAAGATTTGCTGGTAGTGAAACGGAAAAAATGTTCAGAGATGTAGATAATGCTGCGCTATGCAAATATCTGATTTCAGGAATTGGGAACGATGAATTTACTATCGGAGAACTTGCTAAATTTGAAGCGGAATACATCGGCTCAATCAACATTACTAATCCAGCGACTAATAATAGAGAGTGTATCGTACTTGATATTGATACTAAATATACACCAGTTTTAACTCTATACAGGATTCAAAATGGTGATATCATCAAGGTAAAAGTTGCTAAAGACTTCTATTATAACAAGAAAATTAGAAAGTTCAGTCACATATATGTGTCTCATGCCGAGAAAAGAAACAAGAAAAAACGTGTTGATGGCAAGTGGATCACAATGAAAGATTTTGACATATATGTAAATTATTTTATTATTTCATTATAGGAAACGGTAGCCGCGGTAACTCGCGGGAATTTTCCTATATAAAATACGGTAAGAGTAGTAATTGTCAGAATATTTGGAAGAGTTTTACTTCGGTCCAAACTATTTACAAGATATCCCAGCTCACGATATAATCATAAATGTGTTGCGGCACTGGTCGTAACTAACAGGTTAATTATAATTATACAATATAAATATTGTGTAGAATATACAGACAAATTTTAAAATACAGAAAGAGGTAAACAACTATGAAAAAATTAATCGTAATGAACAATGGAGAAAAGAGAGTAATGGAATTTGAGGAAATCCTGAACCAATTCAGAGGGGTTGCTCTTAAAGAGCTCCTTAAATACAAAAATGGTGGAGCTATCACAGAAGACGATCTTCAAGAAATGGATATTGTTATTTTCAAGGCTTTAAAATCTTATGATGAGTATCACTGCTTTACAACCCACTTAACTTGGAAATTAAGACAATACTTCACACACACCGCAGTAAATGCAAAGAGACAAAAAAGAGACACATCGGCTGTGACAATCTTAAATCTGGATATGAAAGTTAGTGATGGTAAAGGCGGTAATGAAATGGACCTTCACGAAATGTTGACTGATGATGCAGCTAGCTTTGAGGACAAATTAATGGACCAGGCTTTTATTGCATATATCGCTTCTAATTTAGATGATTTTGAAATGAAGCTGCTTGCAGTTAACCTTGGAAATATGAGAGTTATCGACCTTGCAGACGAGTACAACACAAGCAAGCAAAATATCAATAATAAGAACAGAAGATTTAAAGCGAAGCTTCTTCAATTAATTAATGATTTTAACGCTTAGTCGAGTTTACTATCATTATATTAATTATATAATATAAATATAACAACTATTTATAAAGGAGAAATATTATTATGACAACAAATGTATTTGACGTAATGTTACAGAAACAAAAGGAACTTCAATTAAGACTTGGTATGGATTTAGATAATTTCACACCAAAAGAGAGAGCAGCCTTCGTAAAAGAGTTTTCTCTTTGGGCAATAGATGAATACTCAGAAATGCTTCATGAATTACCTTATGCAAAAGGTTGGAGCAAGAAATACGATAAACCAGATTACGACCATGAAAAACAATATCAATTATGTAAAGAGGAGTTTATCGATGTACTTACTTTCTCCATGAGCGTTGCTGCAGCTCTTGGATTTACCGGAGAGGAAATGGAACGTATGTATCTTGAAAAGAACGGCGTTAACCACAAAAGACAAGACAACAACTACTAGAAATTATGGTGGCTGCTAGTCAGCCTCCTCTTTATAAAAATAACTTTAGAAAATGGAGATATATATGACACAAGTAATTAAAAGAGATGGAACTACTACAAAATTTGATTCAAGAAAAATTGAAAATGCAATCTTAAAAGCAATGAGATATGGAAGTGGCGTATGTGATTCAGATGTTGCTGCTAGTATTGCTGCTGAAATTACATTGGATTATTGTACTTTTCCGGAAGAAAAACAACCAACAGTATATGAAATCGAAGAAAAAGTATATAAGAAACTTATCAAATATGGCCATGAATTAACAGCTAGGGCTTATGAAGAGTATAGAGCAGTTCAATCATTCAAGCGTCAATCCAATACAACTGATGAAAGTATTCTATCACTTGTTAGAAATATGAATGAAGAGGTTGCTAATGAAAATTCCAATAAGAATGCAACTATGGCCTCTACACAGCGTGATTTAATTGCGGGAGAAGTTAGTAAGGATATTTCAAGAAGAAAGTTAATTCCGGCTCATATCGTGCAGGCTCATGACAATGGAGCTATTCATTTTCATGATATGGATTATTCAATTTCTCCAATCTTCAACTGTTGCTTAGTTAATATCGCGGATATGTTGGATAATGGGACCGTAATCAATGCCAAATTAGTAGAGAGTCCGAAATCATTTCAAGTTGCGTGCACGGTTGTAACTCAAATCATCGCGCAGATTTCTAGTGGACAGTATGGTGGCCAGTCGTTAAATGTAAAACATCTTGGTAAATACTTAGCGAAAAGTAGAGCTAGATATGAAGAAATGCTCGCGGATCTTGATGAAGAAATCAGAGAACGTAAAGTAAAAGAGTTCCTTCAAAGAGAACTTGAATCTGGTGTACAGACTATCCAATACCAGATTAACACACTTATGACTACGAACGGCCAAAGCCCATTCGTAACATTATTCCTTGAAATTGAACCAGGACACGAATATGAAGAAGAAATCGCTATGATCGTAAATGAAATCTTAGTTCAGAGACATCTTGGAATTAAGAATGAGAAGGGTGTTTATATCACACCAGCATTTCCGAAGTTAGTTTACGTGCTTGATGAAAACAACGTGCCTAAGGATTCCAAATATAGATATGTAACAGATTCTGCAATCAAATGTTCTGCAAAACGTCTATATCCGGATTACATTTCAGCAAAAGAAATGAGAAAAATCTATGAAGGTAACGTGTTCAGTCCAATGGGATGTAGATCATTCCTTGCGCCTTGGAAAGATGAAAACGGCGAGTATAAGTTTGAAGGTCGCTTCAACATGGGTGTTGTAACACTTAACTTGGTTCAGGTTGCTCTTACAGCTGAAGGTGATATGGATAAATTCTGGAACATTCTTGATGAAAGATTGGCACTATGCAAAGAAGCTCTACTTACTAGATACGAACTCCTAAAAAGCGCAACTTCTGATATTTCACCTATTCACTGGCAATTTGGTGGTTTGGCTCGTTTAGGGAAGCATGAACCAATCGCTCCATTATTAGAAAACGGATATGCGACAATCAGCCTTGGATATATCGGAATGTATGAAATGACTAAATTAATGATGAATGAAAGCCACACATCAGGAAGAGGAAAAGAGTTCTGTGTGGAAGTAATCAAGAAATTAAAGGCTGCAACAGATTCTTGGAAAAAAGAGACTGGCCTTGGTTTTGGATTATATGGAACACCTGCAGAGAGCTTATGTTATAGATTCTGTAAGATTGACCTTGCTAGATTTGGAGAAATCGAAGATATCACTGCAAAAGGTTACTACACTAACAGCTACCACGTAGATGTAAGAGAAAATATCGACGCATTCAGTAAGTTATTATTTGAAGCAGACTTCCAAAAAATCAGCACTGGTGGTTGTATCTCATATGTTGAAATCCCAAATATGAATAAGAACCTTGAAGCATTAGACCAGCTTGTAACCTTCATTTATGAAAATATCCAATACGCTGAATTTAATACTAAATCAGATTACTGCCATGTATGCAGCTATGATGGTGAAATTATCATCAATGATGATATTGAATGGGAATGCCCTCAATGTGGTAATAAAGATAAGTCTAAAATGAACGTTACAAGACGCACATGTGGGTATTTGGGCGAGAACTACTTCAATTTGGGTAAGACGAAAGAAATCAAGTCTAGAGTTTTACACCTTTAATTTTGAAAGGGGGTAGAGATACCCCTTTTTATTTAACCATAAAATAGGAGCTGATAAGATGTTAAATGATAAAAGATTAATTATTGCCGTTGATTTTGATGGAACTTTATGTGACTTCGGTTTTCCAAGCACGTTAGATGGAAAGCCAGTAGTAGGAATGATTGAATTAGTAAAAGAACTAAAAAGACAAGGACACTACATGATTCTTTGGACCTGCAGAGAAGGAGAAAAGTTAGAGGATGCAAAGAGATTTTGCGAGCTCCATGGATTAGAGTTCGATTCATATAATGAAAATTCTCCAATGTCAATTGAAATGTATGGAGAAAGTCCACGAAAGGTCCATGCAGATATTTATATTGATGATAAAGTTGTTGATTACTACACTCTTAAAAGATTGGTAATCGGTTATTAGAAAGGATGAAATAATGGAAATTAAAGATAATTATACAAGAAGAGCAATAGTGGTGAATGTAGTAGATGGTGATACCGTTGATGTGGATATTGACCTTGGCTATTATATGATAGCAAGGCATAGGGTGAGACTTCTAAGAGTCAATTCTCCTGAAAAGTTCGGAGAAACCCGCCAAGCCGGTTTTGCTGCAAAAGAATTTACAACAAATGAGTTGCTAGGTAAAGAAGTATTCCTGGTAAGCAAGAAGACCGATAGCTTTAAGAGATGGCTCGGAGAGATCTATTATAACAAAGATGGAGAGCTAAGAAATATTTCAGATGAACTACTTAAAAGTGGAAACGCAATAGAATACATGGTATAAAAATTAAGAAATGAGGATAAATGAATGTTACTAAATGCAAAACCGATAGTTGAAAGAAAAATGAATGAGTTAAGAATGAGGGTTGAAAAACTCGTAGAAAAACCGAAATTAGTTATAATACGAGTTGGAAATGATTTTGCTTCGGGCAAATATGTCAATAACAAAGTAAAACGTTGTGATGAAGCGGGCATATTAAGTGAAATCGTACATTTTCCAGAAGATGTTGAAAGCAGCGTAGTGGAAAGCAAGATTCTAGAACTTAACCAGGATCCAGAGACAACAGCTCTATTGCTGCAGCTACCTCTTCCAAAGCACTTAGATGAAGATTACTTAACTTCTCTAATTGTTGCTGAAAAGGATGTAGATGGATTTACAACGCTTAATATGGGTAAACTGGTACTTGGCCAAGAAGGAAACGTTGCTTGTACTCCATATGGAATAATCGAGCTGCTAAAAGCATATGACATAGCAATCGAAGGAAAAGATGTGCTTATAATCAATAGATCTAATATCGTTGGGAAACCACTAGCTCACTTATTCCTGAAAGAAAATGCAACTGTAACAGTAGCTCATTCCAAAACAAGAAACCTAGAGCAGAAAGTTTGGGACGCCGATATCGTTGTAACAGCAGTTGGAAAGGCTAATATGTTCTCTGAACTACACTTCTCGCCATATACTACAATCGTAGACGTATCAATCAACTTCGATGAAAATGGAAAGATGTGTGGAGACGTAACAAAGTCCGATTATGATCGTCTGGTTGAAAAGCATTGCAATATAACTCCGGTACCAGGTGGAGTTGGCCAAATGACTGTATCATCACTAATTGAACAAGCTATAAGAATCAAAGAGAGAGAGTGATCTCTCTTTTTTTATTTGAAAAGTGTACTACCAATTTTATGATTATATAATATAAATATAGAGACAATAAGGAGGTTATCAATTTGGAATGTATGAACTGTAAAAGATGGATCCGTACATCTAAAGAAATCAAGAAGGGTGATAAGGTAAGCTGCAAATGTGGCTGCGTTCATCTTTGCTTAGATAAAAATGAATATATATCAAGATGGAGGAAATTATAATGAGATTTATGGATATAAAGCCCAATGATGTAATTAACGGTAAAGGAGTTATGGTGTCCGTCTGGCTTGCCGGTTGTCACCACCATTGTAAAGATTGTTTTAATCCTGAAACTTGGAGCTTCAAAGCGGGCGAAAAATTTACTAACGACCATCTGAAATACGTATTGGAATTACTTGATAAGAATGGAATCAAGAGAGATTTATCAATACTGGGTGGTGACCCGTTGGCTCCAGAGAATATCCAGGGAACTATTGGACTTTGCTCTTATATAAAATTAGCTAGGCCAGAAACAACAATCTATGTTTGGACCGGTTACACCTATGAGCAGCTTTTGGAGCGATATCCTAAGGAATGCTTTGATAAAATCGATATTTTAATCGATGGAAAGTTTGATGTGGAGCAAAAAGACCTTACTCTATTATTGAGAGGTTCCAGAAATCAAAGGATTATCGATGTAAAGAAGTCGAAAAAAGATTATGTAGTTGAGTTTACTATATAAACATTGATTATATAATATAAATATAACAACAAATAAACAATCAAAAGGAGATTATTAATATGTCAAAATACCTATTAAAAGAAGTTAAAACATTTAGAACAGATAGCGAGCTTGAAGCTGCAGCATTGGTTGATATGTACAAAGTAAAATATGATGTTGTGAGTTATTCAATCGTAAGAAAAGACAAAAAAGATGATAGCTACTTTGTGGTAAAAATCACTCTTTATATCAATGATGAAAAGAATCCATGCGAAACATTTTCAGCATAATTATTATACAATATAAACACTTGGAGGATTATAGAAATGACTAAATTTGAATTATTAATGAACATTGCAAGAATTTCTGAAAAGGCGGCGCCAGAAGACTTCCTATTTGAGTTGGTGAACTTTGTGCATGAGCTTTTATCTGATAAAGACAAAGAGATTTCACAATTAGAAGAATACGTTTGTTTTCTTGAAGAACAGGTTTGTGAAGAAGATGAAGAGGGTTTTGAATGTGCTGATTTAGATAGAGATCTAATGGACGCTATCTTCCATGAAGCAGTTTTAAGAGCTAAGACAAGAGAAGAAGAGAATAAGCCAGAGGTCGATGATTTCAGAACTTTCTTAAAGGGAATTTTCGCAGAATAGGTGATTGAATGGCTAAATACAACAACAAAAAGGTCGTAGTTGATGATATCACATTCGACTCAAAGGACGAGGCACTATATTACATCTATCTGAAAGAACAAAAGCAATTGGGCAATGTACTGGAATTTTCAGTACAGCCTAAATTCACTTTACTCAAAGCGTATGAGAAGTATGGAAAGAAAGTGCGAGCAATGACATACAGCCCTGATTTCTATATTAAATATCCGGATGGAAAAGAAGAGTACATCGATGTTAAGGGAATGAGTACGCAGGCTAGTGAAATGCGAAGAAAGCTCTTTGATTACTTTTATAAGGATCTTACCTTACGTTGGGTTTCTAGGAACCTCAAACATGGTGATGAACATGGTTGGATTGATTACGATGACCTAAAGAAAGTAAGAGCTGAAAACAGAAAGAAACTAAAACAAACCAAAGCAAAGTAAAACAAACCGTAACAAAGTGATTGAAAGTACATTAAATTATTGGCACCAGGGAGAAACTACTATGACTAATAAAATATATGCGTTTTGCGGATTATCTGGAACTGGTAAGACAACTGTTGCTAGAATAATCAGCGAATTTTATGATCTGCCTTTCATAGTCTCATGTACTACTAGACCTATGAGACCAGGGGAAAAGGACGGAAAAGATTATCGCTTTGTAGATGATCATACATGGAATAAATTATCTAAGAATGGAGCTCTTGCTGCAACACAGGAATTTAAAGTTGCTTGCGGTAGTGTTTGGAAGTATGGAATTAAACGAGATGATCTAAAAGATTCTTGTGTAATGGTACTGACTCCTTCTGGAATAAATGAACTAAGAGCTGCAGGTTATAACGTCGTTTCTTTCTATATTACAATGATTGAAGAAACTAGACTAAAAAGAATTGGCTGCAGAAATGACAATCAAAGTAATGCGGAGATTGTCAGGAGAACTAAGGCTGATAAAGCAGTATTCAAAAAGTTTACTCCTGATTATATAATAGATAACTCCGGAGAGCTTGCAGATACTATATTATATGTAGCCCAGCAAATGAGTAAAGAGAAGAGTGGCAAATAAGTCATTCTTCTTTTTTTATACAGAAAAAGGCCCTAGCTGCTTGCCAGAACCTTATCTATACAGAAATATTATTTAGACACAAACGCTCGAAACAGTAAACGTTTGGACATCTGTTATTATAACGTATTTTTTACTAAAAGTACATATATATTTTAACAATACTAATTGTAAGGAATATTATGCAAAAAACTATGTACAAATGTTTTCAATGTCTTAGAATGATCATATCATGTGGAATATATGTATAATTATAACATTTGTGTTAAAATTATACATATTTCTTGAAATATGTATACATATATACTATAATTTTTATTGTTTATTAATTTATTGACTTTATTTAATGTTATAAGGAGAATTATGAAAAAATTCATTAATAAATTGGCGTTTGTTGCAAAAATTGTATTTATTCAAAATCATATATACACACTAATATACATATTAGGAATACTTTTATCGGGGCTAGCTCCCGTTATACAATTATATATTCTAAATTACATTTTAAGGCTTATGGAGATCGCATTAACCCAGGGACTTAATGACAAATTGGTTCTAAATGGAGTATTAATTCTAGTATCAGAGGGTCTTATATTTACGTTTATTTATGTAATTGATATGTTTAAAGATTTGCTTAATCAACTAATGATTGTGCGTGTGAATTATAATCTTCAGGAACAAATAATTAATAAGCTAAAAGATGTAGAAATTAGCGCATTTGAAGATCCTGAATTTTATGATAACTATTACAATGCTTCTGAACAATCACAGCAAGCTGTTACGCAAATAGTAAATACTGTAACTTATGGTGCTTCAATACTCATAAGTACATTGGGATATCTTCAAATAATCGCAAATTTTCACCTTGCAGCAATGTTTATAGTTCTCATATCATTTTTACCTAATATTATTTTTCATTATAAATTTCAAAGTAAAAAATACCAACTAATAGTGCGTGAAGCAAAAAATCAAAGAAAGCTAAATTACTATTATGATATTCTTGCCAAAAAGGAATATGTGAAAGAAAGCAAAATATACCCTTTACATAACTTTTTTGAAACTAAAAGAAAAATAACCTTTAAAAAATACTATGAACATTATAGAAAAATAAATTCAAAAGAATTTAATGTAAACTTATTGCTAAATATGCTGGGACGAACTGGACGTTCACTCTGTATTATATGGATGTTTATTGATATTGTACATGGAAATTACGATATTGCAGGATTTGCTACTTTTTTTAACGCTACATCATCTTTGGACAACTCTTTGAAGTCAATGGTAGCGTTTACTTCTATGGCAAAATCGTCTTGGATGATGTTGGACTTTTTTATGGACTTTTTGCAATATGAACCACGCTTAATAGGTGGGGAAATAAATGTGCAAAAGAGACAATCACATAAAATAGTGTTCGAGCATGTTTGGTTTCGATATCAAAATGAGGAGAGCTATGCTCTAAAGGATATCTCTCTTGAATTTAATACTGGCGAACTGACTGTGATATTAGGAATGAATGGAAGCGGAAAATCTACATTGCTTAAATTGTTACTAAGATTGTATGACCCTCAAAAAGGGAGTATTTTTCTGGATGATAACAATATAAAAAATTATAAACTAGATGAGTTATATTCCATCTATTCTGTAATATTTCAAGATTTTAATCGATACTCTGCGACACTCTATGAAAACTTAACATTTAGTATAAAACGTGATCTTAATTTAAATCATCAATACATACTAGACCTTCTAAATTTTTTAGATACTTTAAGTGAAGGAGTAGACACTGAATTAACACAAGTTTTTGAAGAAGGAAGTGAATTATCTGGAGGACAATGGCAACGTGTAGCATTATCGAGAATGTTACTCAAAGATGCTGATATTATGATATTAGATGAACCAACCTCTGCCTTAGATACGTTCTCAGAAAACTATATTTCAAATCTTCTTCGAAATCAAAAAAACAAGATGATTGTTTGTGTTACCCATAAATTATTCTGTATTGAGGAAGCAGATAATATAGTGTTCCTAGAAGATGGGGAACTAATAAGCCAGGGAAAACATTCAATACTAATTAATTCCTGTGAGCAATATAGGCAATTATATAATCTACAATTTGGGAATAAAGAATAGTGAAAACTAATCTATAAAATATATTAAAAGGGGAGTACATATATGTTAAAAAAATTAAATCATTCAAATGAATTGCAAAAAGGTAGCGCATTAGCCAAATGTGCATGTTTATGTATCTGTTTTGGTAGTAAAAAAGTAGGATTTGCCGTAACTGGTTCGGAAAATGGTATTCTTACAATGGCTGCATTAGATTTAGAAGAGGATATTTTAAACTTTATTCTAAAATAAACCGTATAGTAATTTTATATTCTCATTATTCTTTATTCCTTAATCTATAATAAGCAATAAAAATGCTTATTATAGAGAAAATACTATGTAAGTTGGAGGAGACTATGATATACAAGTTATTAACTGTTGACTCAGAAAAATATATATATGATGCATATGATAACATTACCGTGCAAATAAGTGATGAATTATTCGATATGATTAATAATGGAATTTGTAATCATAGGTATCATGAACTTATAGAGCAGTTTGGTATAAGAGATATATATCAGGATAAACACCTAAGCAGATCTGATTATGTTCATTCGGATGAATATAAATGGCAAGTGCAAAATTCTCAGAAACAATTAGTCCTTTCTATTACAGAAAATTGCAATATGAGATGTGAATACTGTGGTTATTATGATAAACGTTATGAAAAAAACGATCATAATATATCAGATTCTATGAGTGAACATACTTTAAAAGCTGCCATTAAAAAATTCTTAACATGTTCCAGAGAAATGGATGTTGTATACATATCATTCTACGGTGGGGAACCTTTATTGAAGTTCGACCTAATACAAACAGCGGTTAAATTTGTAAGAGAAATGCATTATGGCCAGAAAATATGTTTTACAATTACAACAAATGGTCTTTTACTAACCCCAGATATAGTTCAATTTTTTGTGGAAAACGATTTCACGATAACGATTAGTCTCGATGGACCAAAATATGTTCATGATAAATACCGCCTAGATGCAAATGGTAATGGTACTTATACAAGAATTATTAATAACATCATGTATATCAAAAAGAACTATATAAATTATTATGAACACAACATTCGTTATAATGTTGTACTGATAGAGCATGACAAAAAAAATGAAATTGTTGATTTCTTTTACCACGAAAGTGTTAGCTATTTAGGTTTAAGTCTTACTAACCATTTTCGTGAAAAGTATAAAGACACAATAAACTACTACAAAAATAAAGAAGTGCATTTAGGTGACGAAGTAGCTTCAGCTTTTTTTAATGTAGAAAAAGATATTAGACAACTAATCAAATTTTGTAAAATTGGAAGAGATGATGAACATAAAGTTTATATGCCCGCAGCCTATTGTTTACCATATGAAAGAAAGGTCTATGTTACTGCAAATGGTTCTCTGTATCCTTGCGAAAAAGTACCTGAAACTGCAAATTATATGTTGGGGAATCTTGAGGATTGGAACAATATCGAAGCTGTATCATCTGTAATTGAAAAAAGCTATAATACTTATTGCAAAAAGTGTGCCAATTGTTGGGCTCAACGCTTTTGCGGAATGTGTTTTGCTAATGAATCAATAATTGAGGATAAGTGTGATGAAACACGTGCTAATATTGAGAAGAGCTATTCATTCTTCTTGAGTAAGGAATTTCAAGAAAGCAATATGTACAATAAATTATTACAAATTGGATTAGACTAGAAGCAAATAAATGAAGGGGAGGATAAATACATATGGATTTAAATAATATTAGTATGTATTCAGGAAAAAACAAAAGAATTGCCGTAATAGATACAGGCGTCGCATTAAAAAGTCCTAATATTCATCATTACATGGTTGACGCTCAAAATACTTTTAATGAATGCCACACTTCCTTCATCAAAAATATGCATGGGACATATTGTTCATTAAGAATTTTGAGTGAACTACCAGAGATAGAGCTTTATTCCTATTGTGCATGTAATAGGGATGGAGAGATAGATATTAATTTAGTGAAATTGGCTATAGAATCTGCAATTCAAAACTCTGTTGACGTTATAAATATTAGTTTAAAATTTGATAAATTTTCAGAATCATTATATAATACCTGTAATAAGGCGTATGAAAGCAATATCATTATTGTTGCTGCATCGGATGGAAACTTATCATATCCGGCTAATCAAAGAAATGTACTAAGTGTTAGTTCACAAAAATTATTAAAAGGTAATGAAGTTTTTATAGAATTTGAAAAAGGAAATATAATTCTATATGATAAAGACTTTACTTGTAATTTTGAAGGAAGAAGCATCGTTGTCCCTGTTTCTAGCAGTCTTGCAAGTGCATATTTAAGTTGCAAAATTATATCTGCAATAAATGAATATCCCCTACTATCTGGGAAAATGCTTTTCCGAAAACTATTAGGGGTTGATCTTTATTGTGATACTTGCCAAGAAATAGCTGATACAATAAATCCAAACACTTTAGTATTTGATTCATCATATGCATTTACTGAGTTACTAAAATTTCATAGCTGTATGAATAAAAATATTAAAGGTTACTATGACATATCTAAGGATATATTTACTGATTTTTCAGGAAATGAGTTATTAGATACTTCTGATAGTTTTCTACTAGAAGTCAACTCTTCTATAAAAGAGAAAAATTCAGTATACGCTCAGAAAAGACTAAATATTGGTAACCATTCGCTTATTGGAAATTTTACCAATCCTGAAAATTATGACACCGTTACACTATTACAGCATAAACCGCCAGAGATAGCGTATATAGAAAAGATTAGTAAGCCTATAATTTGCATTTGCGGCTTTGGCCATAGTAGTTCAAAGTTCTATACACAAGTAATGCTACATAAACAATTTCTTAATAAAAATAATGCACCTATTTCAATTACTTATAATTCTTTAGGGTACATATTCGACTTTAAAGTGTTTAAATATCCTGAAAAGATAATACTTCCAGACTTAATCTATTCCATTAATCAGGATTTATACCTATATGATTCACAATATGTCGATAACGATATTTTTATCATTGACATTGCTGGAGGTATCTGCCCTATTAATAATAAAAATAATAACAACTTTGGGAAGCTTTTTGATTCCTACACCGACGCTGCAAATATTGATATTGTGGTGTTATGTATTAACCAAGCAATTGATCCTATTGTAATTGAGCGCGAAATAAAGAGAATTGAAATGAAAGGCATACCATATATCTATTTAGTAATTTCGAATGAATGTTACACGCAAGCGTCACTGGTGCATTCAGACGGCGTTAAGAGTGTATATAAAAATTCGATTTCTGAAAAAGAATTTTATTCAATGTATAAAGAGATATTTTACAAATACCCAACCTACTTTAAAAGTGACTTGGATAGCGGAAACTTGTTCAATGATATATATAAACTTTTTGTGTAATAACTTACACTTAGTTAACTAAAATACTTTTGTTAAACAGGAAGGACAAAAATGAACGAAAATTATATAAGAGGAATTATTAAAAAGAAGAATTTTGAACTTGATGATGAATATTACAATAGCATCGCTGCATTAAAAGACTTAAATAAGTTGGATTTTAATAGACCCGTCACATTTTTCGTTGGAGAAAATGGTACTGGTAAATCTACTGTTTTAGAAGCAATCGCCGTTGCTCATGGTTTCAATCCAGAAGGTGGGAGTATAAACTTTAATTTTGAATCTAAAAGTACACATTCTAACCTATATAAGCAACTTACACTAGTTAAAGGAGCTAAGAGACCCAAGGATGGCTTTTTCTTACGTGCAGAGAGCTTTTATAATGTTGCTACCGAAATTGATAATTTGAATGACTCTGCAGATGTATTTTTGGACAACTATGGCGGCAAGTCATTGCATAAACAATCTCACGGAGAGAGCTTTCTATCACTAATACAATATAGATTTCATGGCAACGGATTATACCTGTTAGATGAACCAGAAGCTGCTTTATCGCCACAACGTCTCTTAACAATGCTCATATATATTAATAAATTAGTACAAGAAAATTCACAATTCATAATCGTAACCCATTCTCCAATTTTACTAGGTTATAGAGATGCTGACATTTATTCATTTGACAACGGAGAAATTGAAAAAATAAAGTACGAAGAAACCGAAAGTTATTTTATAACTAAAACATTTTTAGATGATCCAGATAGAATGCTGGCCAATCTATTTGACAACGATTATTAATTAAATTAATTTGACTACTCAATATTTACAAGTTAGTTATCCTGAATCTCCTGTAGAATATAAAATTAGAAGTATTTACCGCCTCCTTTATATAAAAAGGGGGCTCGCGAATCGCTACATCTAAGCTATAATATAAATACAGTGATTAATAATTTTAATATTTGATTGGAGAAAAATAAATATGAGAATAACAAAAAGATTTGAAATTGGAAGTCAGCACTTAATGGCGAAAGGAACTCTTAAAGTAAAGAGCTACTTTGAAGAAAACGACATTTTATATATGGTTTACACTTTAAATGAAGACCCAACTGAATATACTAACAAATATGTAAATGTGATTTCTATCATTTACAAATGGCAAAAGAAAAATGGTATTACATCGGCAACTACTGTTGAAGAGTTCGTTGAATTAACATTAACAAGAAGTCTTAAATTTGGCCTAGAAATGGAGCTTACGGTTCCATCTAAAGAGCTTCTTAGAACAAAACTAATTGAAGCCGGCGTGAGAGTATCTAATCCATCATCTACACACGAAGTTGTTGTTGGTTGGAAACTAGTATATGATGGTTCAATCCAAACTTCTAGGGGTTATGAAGGCGTAGAGCTTGTTGCTCCACCAAGTACAAATTTTGATGAATTAGAAATCGTATGTAAAGTTCTTAATGAGATCGGAGCAAAAGTAAATAATTCTTGCGGGTTACACGTTCACCATGAAATCGCTGATTTCAAAAGACAACAAATTCTTAGAATGTACAATTTCTATAGCAAATATGAAGAGGTAATCAATAGCTTCATGCCTGCTTCAAGATTAAATAATAGATATTGTCAACCTGTTTCTAGAATCATCGATAAAGTAAATAACTGCCCTACTAAAGAAAAATTACTAAAAGATATTGCGGGTAAGGGTGCAAGAGGTTATTATGATAGTTGTAGATACTACACAATGAACTTAAGAAGTTACCTGTATTATGGTACCATTGAGTTCCGCCAACATGCTGGGTCTACAAACTTCGAAGAAATCTCAAATTGGATTCTATTCACTCACAAAATCTTAGAAAGAGGATTAGAGATTGGAAACAATGTTCAACCATTAGATAGTAGCATTACTACTAAAAAGGCTAAGTACGAAGAGCTTAAAAAGGAACTTAAAATTGAGAGAACTAAATTAGCAAAACACTTTGAAAATAGATTAAAGAAAGCGAGAGTGGCCTAAGGGTCACTTTTGCATATGTGAGAAAGGAATATTATATATGACTGAACAACAAGCAATGGATATTATCAATAAAGCGAGAATAAGCAACTCATTTACAATGGGTCAAACTACTGAGGAATTTATACAGAATCTTAGAAAGCGTTACTTACAGATTTACAATATCGTATTGCCTGCAGATCATATCGAGATTGCCAAGGTAATCCTGGAGTTAGATGAAGAGTAAAACACTAAAATATTGCAATACAGAGTCTTAGAGCGGAATTAGATTGAAGTCTAGTTCTGCTCTTTTTTTACTGTAAATTACCAAGTAAATTCTCAAAATAGGGCGCTCGCGAATGGCTCGAACTACGCTATAATATAAATATGTTAGTGATTAAATAATTTATTGATTGGAGAATATGATATGTATAATAATTTTTTAGAAATGAATAGAGAAGAATTTAAGGCTATGGCTATGGAACTTACATTAAAGAAGATCGCAGAAATCGCTGTTGAATACCAAATCACAGTAAACACAAAAACTAAAAAGACTGTTGCTGTTGCTCAGTTAGTTGCTGAATTTGAAAGACTTCAAGCGGAACAAGCAGTAGAAGAGGAAACAAATACTTGCGACTCTAATTCAGCTCTTGATGAAGAATCTCTTTCTTCTATTGTTGCAATGCAAGAGAAGCTTTCAGAGCTTGGTGTTCAGGTAATGCCAATGAGAGATAACTTCTTTTTCTCTGGAAGAGTAGAGCTTACATGCGAGAGAAATTTCGAAGTGACATATGACATCGAGACAAGAGAGTTTGCTCTTGCAACTACTTTCTCAAACCAGGTACTCGATGAAGATTACCTAAAACTTCTTATGAAGATTTCCAATGTGATTAATGGAAATGAAAATCGTACTACAAGCAAATATGGTGTTGGAACAACTCATATGACCGCCAAAGGTGAAATCGAGATTACTAAAGTTTTCTTAGAAAATGGCGTTGAAATGATCGAGTATAAAATCGGAAATGACTTCAAAATAAATAAGAAGGTGAATGTGGTATCTAATATCCATAAATTCGCTAAACGTGCAAACTAGTGAAAATTACCGCCATGCATTGATAACTTAGGGGCTCCCGGGTTGTCAATGTTACGGTATAATATAAATATATTAGTGATTTAATTAAGGAGAATTGAAATGAATAAAGTTATTGTAAAAGAACCAGGTAAGGGCTTAGTGATTGAGAATGTAGAAAAAGTTGATTTAGATTACTTTTACTCTAAGTGCGGAGCCCCAATAGATATGATGGAAGTTGGAGAAGGAGTCGATATTGTTTTCAATGATGAAATGCTTATGCGTGATGAATTTGAACCAAACTTCTGTTTCTTTGGTAATGGAAGAATACAACCATTACATGGAACCGTAATCTTTGTCGGCGTTGATTATTGCACTGGAAAGTCAAAGGGATTAACCGCCGATGAAATTATTACAATCTATGAAAGCTTTGCAGATGATGAAAAATAACGTTTAGACTACCACTATACGGTAGTCTTTTTGCTTTATAGTTCTTGTAAATATCTAATTAAATGTTCCCGAATTTGCCCTTGCTATGTTATTATATAAATCTACCAATCAATACATGCAGATTTTGGAGCTAGAATATGAAACTCACAGAGGAGGTTATAATATGGATTCAATAGGGGAACGTATTCGCAAATTAAGAAAATCAAAAGGAATTACACAAACAGAAATACAAGAAAAGACTGGTATTTCTTCAGGAAATATAAGTGAAATAGAAAATGGTAGGTATCTACCATCTGCTATCGCACTCATGGAGCTATCTAAAATTTTAGAGTGCTCGACTGATTATATCCTGTTTGGTGATTCTCACCCACCTAAAAGTACTAGCAATATTTCTAATAATGAAATATATTTACTTAATGAACAAGAAGCTCGCTTATTAAATTATTATCGTGAAATATCTAAACCAGAACAAGAAGAACTAGTTTGTATTGCAAAGATGAAATTTAATAAAGAATTGAGAATATTTGATATATAAACCGAATGATATGTAAATTATCACAAAAATAACTGTATACTTCGTTAAATTGTTGCTATTTTTTGACGAAAATTCTTCTCTGTGGTATAATAATAGAAAAAAATATACAGGGGGGATTTTTTGAAATCGTTATTTGTTATTCTAATTCTTCTATGCAGACTTACAGAACCCTTTGTATGGGATTGGTTCTGTTCTAAGCTTGCGTGCACATTGGTTATAACAAATACAAAAGATAAAAAGAAAAGCTTATTACTATTCATTCTTGCTTGTTTTGGAAGTTTCCTGATAAGTGATTTTATTGGAGAATTAAACGTTCTATCATTCTTGTTTAATAACTCCTTAATAGTTATTTTTTACTTTTATGCGGTTAGGGTTTATCATCTTAACTTCAAGATTGTTTGTGGCTGTTTATCTATTCACTACATATTTTCTTGCTTTACGGAGTATCTTCTTTCGTTCTTACAGATTATTATTTTCAACTCATTAAGAATTACTTCGTTTGAACCGTCACTAACACGATGTATTATGTATATTATTTTTACGGTGCTTTCCTTCTTGGTTTTCTTTTTTCTATCAAGGTTGGATCTACATGCTCTTTGTGCCTTGGAGCATGACCGTATCTTTTATACTTTAGTTTTCGTTTTTACATTGGACATATTTGCCTTTTGCTTGTTTTCCTGTATTCCTAACGAAAACATTTTTAACATTGGGACATTTGTATCTCTTATGATAGAGGTAGCCGTTACTTGTCATGCTTTACGAATGTTATTTCTGGATGTTAATACTTTAAGAAATTTTGAAACCGAATTACTTTGTACGAAAAATAGGCTTGAAATGTTTCAGTTTGACGCGGATAAATTAGAACAGACTTCTAAATTCATGCATGATGTGAAACACCACATTAATACAATTTCTTATTACCTGGAGCATGACGACATGAAGTCTGCAAAAGAGTATATTTCGGGTCTTACACCTGCTATGGACGATTTGCGTATCGAAGACTTTGGTTACAACCGCTTTAGCAACTTGATTCATAAGAAAGTACTTGAGGCTAAAAGTCATGGGATTGATTTTACCTTTTCGAGCGAACTTATTGATTTAAAGATTCCACTTTATGAACTTAGTTCTGTATTTAACAATTTACTAGATAATGCAATCGAAGGGTGCCTGGCCAATACCGCCTCGACTTATCACAATATTTCCTTTTTCATTCGTAAAATGCCTACGGAAATATTGATTATTGTTATCAATGATTGCCTGCCTACTTTAGATGGTGTTCCTACTGGAACCACTAAAGACGATAAAGAAAATCACGGTTTTGGCATTGGTATTATTACTGATTTTGCATATAAGTATTCCGGTGATTCGTTTATTCTTGCGGAAGATAGTCTTTTTATGGTGCAAATAAGTTTACCTCTCAATTATGGGGTTTGGGAGGAAAACGATTCAATTGACACCGAAATTACCGATTTAGAATCTTCACTTGATTTAACTTGATTTAAGAAGCTTCCTGGGGAGGAGGTGATTTTTATGAAGAAACTAACGACAAAGCTTTTAAGAAACTTCGCAGAATCTTCACTTCGTAATGAAGTTTCTTATTGCCATTATTATTGTTATCAGCCAAAAGTTCCACAAATGGATAAAATTGTCGAGCGTTTTGGGAAAAGAAAAATCTAATTTTTTAGCACCAAGAAAGTTCTTGGTGCTTTTTAATTTAACTACATTCCAAACGCTTCTAGCAATTTATCTGTGGATTTATCTTCAAGATAACTCTGTGTTGTGCTGATATCTGAATGATTAGCTAATAACTGCAGTTCTTGTAGTGTAAATCTCTTTCCTAACTTCTCGCACATGTAATGTGTTCCATTTTCATAGTTATTTAAAGAGCTGTGTCTGAAGCTGTGAGGATTAAACTCTTTTTCTACTCCCATTTCTTTTAATAAGATTTTTCTCCAACTTACGATCTGGTTATATAAGGTTTCATAAGCTGCTGGTCCACCATGTCGAGTTTCCCATAAATGCTGTTCTTCATCATTTCTGTGCTCCATATATAAGCCATATGCTTCCTTAGTAAGTTGGTGATATATAAGACGGAACTTCTTACCTCTTTTTCCTGTTACCTCATTCTTTGTGAAATTAGCTTCGATTGAAATATCTTCTCTTGTTACCTGGAAAGCTTCGTTTCTACGACATGAGCTGTCATAAAGGAAGGCACAAAGTAAGGCCTCGGAATATCTTTCTTGTTTAACTAATGAATTGTAAATGCACATTACTTCTTCGTTAGTCAAGAATATGATATCACGGGCCTTTTCTTTTCTAAGTCCTTTTAATCTATTTGGATTTACCTTGCAATCCTCGAAATCCTCTTCGTAGTCATCATCTTCGGCCACAAAGTTGAAGAGGTTTCTGGTAGTTGATAGCATACGATTTATTCTCGCTGCACTCATACCGTTGTCTTGCATCCATAACACGAAATTTCTTAGAGCCTTTCTGTTCAAGCGGTATAACTGCTTATTATCCAGTTCTTCCATTATATATATAAGAATTATTCTTGCGTCATTGTAATATTGCTTGATTGACTTTTCCGATTTTCCTTCGGAACGTATCTGTAGGATATAGTCGTCTAGTAGCTGTTTATTGTATTTATTTACTTTTTCCCATCTCTCTGGTGTATATATTCGATTATAGGTTTGTTTTGCCATAATTAATTTTCTCCTTAGTTCTATCTATAAAATTCTTGTGTCGCGTAAATCTTGTTACCGATTTTGTAAACTCCAATACCAATACTAGAAAAGTTATTGGATAAGATATTTGCTCGATGTCCAGAAGAGTTCATCCAGTTAGTCATGAACTGTTGAGCTAATCCAGATCTATTAGTCATCCAAGCAATATTTTCACCCCACGCTCGATAAGAAACTCCATCAGCCTTCATTTGCACTGTGATAAGATTTCCGTTTAGGTCCTCATGAGAGAAATAATTGTTATCCCCCATATCTTTAGATTTGATACGAGCGTATTTCTGCATTGTATTGTTATAAGATAGTGCTGGTAATCCATTCGCAGCTCTTTCTTTATTTACGATCTGGAATATCTCTTGCTCTACCGTAGCAATGAAATTAGATTCATTAACTTCTGGCTTAACTTCTGGTTTTGTTTCCGGCGTTACCTCTGGTTTAATGGAAGGCTTATCATTAGGTTTAATTACTGGAAATGACGGCCTTACTATTGGTGTACTAGGAATTTCAGATGGCTTTTCAACTGGCTTGTTAGGCGTTTCTGTTGAAGGCGGAGTCACTGGTTTATTTTCTGGAACTGGTGGTTTTTCTGTTGGTTCCTGAATGCCAGGTTCCTCACTTGGTTTTGTCTCTGGTTTTATAACCTCTTCTTCATCATCTGGCTTTGTTTCCGGCTTATCTTCCGGTTTGATTTCTGGCTTAATCTCTGGGTTTTCTTCCTTGTCTGGAACTACAACCGTGTCTTTATCCGGTTCCTTATTTGGTTTTTCAGTATTAACACTTGACTCTGGTTTCTCAGGTTTATTGAATGTGCCATTAATCACTGCGTCCACACTAACGATATTTTGTTGTATAGAACTAGAGATATGATTGAAATCTGGTATTTCACCTTTGACTTCCCCAGTCTCCTTATCAACGATTTCTAAACCGTCTTTTCCTGGAATAATTGCGATATTCTCTGATACAAATAGATCTAAGCTAGATTCTCCTTCATTCTCATTGGAATCGGTTGAATTGTCTTGTTCGGTTTCTAATACGATTGCTTCATCTGTTGGTAAATTTGGTACTGTATCATTAGTAAAAGTATTTAATTGTGCAGCGCTCATGGCTACCATGATTGTCCCCATTACAAATCCTAATACTTTCTTTTTCATAAAATCTCCTTCTTATAAAGTGAAAGGTACCGGCGAGGCCCTTCAACGCCTTTCCGATACCCAAATTCCAAGTTAAAATAATAATTTTATTTTGTATTTATATTGTAGAATTATTGTGATTCCTCTTTTTCTGATTTCTTATCTTCATCTTTATCTACTGTATTTTTGATACCTCTGATTTCATTCACATAGGTACCACCGTAAAATCCTAGCCCCGAACAGATAACGCCTGTCATAAAACTTTGTACTGAAAATTCCATTAAAAGCGCTAGTGTCACACCGATGAATACACAGCCCAAAGCCTGAATAGATTCCTGTATTGGTGGCTCATAATTACTCAAAATTAATTTAAAAACAACGATTACAAAAACTAGCTCGACCGTTGCTACACTCAATATTGTCTGAATTACATTGATTTCTTCCATGTTACTTATCCCTTCGGTTACCTTTTAGTTGTATATGCTAGACTAATCCAGCCAGCCCCACTTTTTAATTTACCCCATTTTCCATCTTTGGAAGTTTCAACAATAGTATATACATCGCCTTCCTTTACAGTTGTATTAATCTTATATTGTGTACCAGCTCCATCTCTTACGTTTAATACATCAGCTGTAACCGTAACTAAGAAATCTCCTGTGGCTGGTGTAACTGGTGCTGATTTCTTAACTAATCCGAAGTATGCTGCGATTGCTTCTACTTCCGCCTTAGCAAGCTTTTTAAGATTTTCATCTGATAATAACCAATTAGTTGCAGCTTTGTTAGTGTGGAATGAATGTTCTACGATATAGTAATAATTTAAGCCTGCAGCTCTCGCACCTCTTAATACACCGTAATATTCATTATTTCCACTATCTCCAACTCTTGTAGCTGTCTTTGCAGCCTGCTTAGTTTTCATTGTAGATTGGATAACCTGTGATAATTTAAGGCCAAACTCCTTAGCATTACCGCGATTGTCAAAAGCACCGTAAACTACTGGATAATCAACACTTTCGGTTCCGCAAGCATTTGAGTGGTTAGATAAAAAGAGCTTGCAGCCTTTCGCTTTATATCCTCTGTCGTATAACCCCATATCTCTTTCATCAGTTCTTGTTAAGATAACTTCAACATCTTTGTATTGTTCAAGATATTCTTTTTGGTATTTAGTTAATTTCAACATTGCCACTGATTCGTAGTAGGCTTTATTTACTGGTGACTGATTGTACTTTCCATAGTGTCCTGCATCTAAACAAATTCTCATAATAATATCCTCCTGATTTTTATTATCTTTATAAAAAGAGAGAGATTTTTTAGGTCTCTCTCTACTAATGATCTATTGCATTGGCAAAATGTTCATCGTTTTCTTTGATATATTCATAAGCTAATTCATATATATTTTTATTTCTATATGTGGTAGCTTGTGGCGAGAAGTAATTTTCAAATTCTTCTTCATTCCATTTTGCTCTCACCTTTTTTAAATTCATTGGCTCAGCATTACTGTCTCTAGCTTCCTTGTTCCTATAAGAAGCGACTGTAATATCTGCATACTTATACTGAACATTTATATTGATGTTTAGAAGTCTCCAATACTCTTCTTCGACTCCATACTGATTAATATTTCCCTCAGTTATTAGTGCCATGCCTCATTTCCTCCACTTCATTTTCTAGTTGTTCAATCTTCAAAATTGCTTCTTTTAAAGCTCCAAGAATCATTGATGTGTATGAATACATATCAACAGCTTTTCCGTCTCCGCCTTCTTCGTCATAGAAGACTGTTTCAAGTGGTAATTCATCAACCATGCAACCGAGCATCAAGTCGCTACGTTTATGCTTGTCAATTACATTTCCTTCATCATCGCATATATCTGACACTGTTCGGTAATTGTACACCTTAATATCTTTTACATTCTCATAAAGAGCCGCGGTGTCTGCTTTGGAAATGTCATATTTTCTGTTCCTATCGGAAACACTACCACCAGATCCATAAATTCTATACCAACCCTGGCCACTTCCACCGATATACCCCCAACCACCAGTTGCGTTCGGATAGAATGAAGGTTCAGTTCCTTTAGACCCCGACCACTTTCCATCTAATCTTGCTCTAATTCCAGAAGCTGTTGTAACATCAAAGTAAACTGATTTATCGGTCACAATGTCAATATTCTGACCTGCTGGTGATACGAGCTTTCTCGTCTGAATCCTAGAACTGTTTGGACTATCATCTGATACGAAAATGAAAGTATTTGTTCCATCGTCGTAAGTGATATTATCATTATTCGCAAATTCTATCTTAGGTGTTATTACCTGGTTGGTTGCTTTTAATGTTGGCCCTGTAAGCATTCCCGTAATTGTTCCACCTGAAAGTGGTAAATAGGAATGTGTATGGCTCGCTGGGGCTGCTCCGATTGAAGCTGCAGTATGAGTGTGATTTGCTGCGGCTGCTCCAAGATCTGCAAGACTTGGCTTGTTGTTTGGAGAATATACTCTTGTTGAAGAGGTAACTGTTCCTGTCTCTTTATCTATAACCGCGCTTTCGTAAATCGCATTATTCACATATAAGGAACCATTAGAGCCAATCAAAGATAGCTTTTTATTAGCGATTGTCTGGCATCCGCTCACAAAGTAAACATGATTATCAGATGTCAAAAGTAAATGCTCTGTGGCTTTATTTTTACTAAAATAACTGTTTTCCTCTTCCATGACGTTAGTAGCACTTTCCCCACCGCCAATAGAAGTAAGACCACCGGCACCAATCGCCACACCCATACCATTGCTATCGCCCTCATACGATTTAATTAACGTTGTAGCGTATGAACCGTTCGGGCTTTTTACTTTGACACTTCCCTTGAAAGCAATCGAGTTGTTTCTATCAGCCTTCTCGCCATTCACACCAATTCCATATTTATTTACGAAGAATATAGGTGAGTTTGCTGCGATCGCAATCGTCTTTTCATCATTAACCGAAAATCCAGTATTATCATTAAAAGTAACTACAAGGTCATAGGTTCCGTCCTCTGTTAAATTCGTTACTGTGACCACTTGGTTTTTCTGTGTGATTGAAAGTCTTCCGTTAGATACTTCTTCCGTTGTACCTTTCTTTCGACAAGACCAAGTTCCAACAGTCTCGATATTCAGGATAGAAGAATTTGACTTAACCATTAACGATATATCTGCACCATTTGCACTTCTGGTAACACTATTCGTCGATAATGCTGGAGCATTGTAAAATTCCAACGATACAGCGTCCTGGGCTACTGCATCCACATAAGTTTCATAGCTTGTCTTAGTCTTTACCATGTATGTCAAAGTTTGCTGCTTTGCTAATTTTGCAATAGTGTGATTATAAGATAATGCCGTTAACCCACTTGCTTGTAGTTGCCATGTCCCACCGCCAATTGAATAATATAAATCATACGAAACTGACCCACCTAATTTATCTCTACCAGCATTCCACGAAACGTTGATCACATTACTTCCATCTGGTAAGAAATAATCTAGCTTTGTGGAGCTTGTTGTCTTGATAGCGGTTGAAACGTTCTTATCTCTTGATATCTTGATATTAGAACTTGAAACCGGATTAGTCTGCAAGTTAGTTGAAATATTCATCTGAGAAGCTGCACTGGAACCATACGCATTATTTGTAGTTAAAACAAATGTTAATGTTCCTTTGTAAGAGCTTCCAGCAAACTTGTTCTTAAGGTCCTCAAACTTCACATACGGACCACTTGGTAACGTTCCTTCTTTGTAGATTGTTAAATCTATTGGTGATTTGGTAATCGTATTATTATAAACTGTAATGCCATTGCAAGTTAATGTTCTCGTGAACGTGCCATTGCTACCCCCTAAAGTAGCGGTATTCTTTTCTCCACTATAAGTAAATCTTAGAGTCGAATTACTATCAGTATACTTAATTGTTCCTGTCGAGCTTATTGTATTCCCGGTGAAGTTATTCTTCATAAATTGGGTAGCATTGATTGTGTTAGATTTTAATCCTCCATTATCAGTTGCTTTCACATAGTAATCATATTTGGAACCTTGATTACCTGTACCGATTTTATGTGTATAATTAGTTGCGGTACCTTCGTAAATAACAACCCATGAACCGTTGTCTCTTTGGTGATATAGTTCATATTTGATTGTTCCACCTTCTTTATCCGAAGCTGCAGGCCATGATACATAAATACTTGATACGTTTTCTGGTATTTTTACAGCATCTTCAGGGCCATCTCCTTCCGCGGTAATAACTGCACCGGTAGAGCTATTCATTCTACATGTGATATATCCCGACATTGTAGGAGCTGTATTTGTTGAACCGACTGTAAATGAACCAGTAGCACTTCCATTCCACGATTTATACGTCCCATGATTTGCTTCTAATCCAACAGTAATTGATGTACTAGAAGTTGTTCCAACATCAACTTTTATTGTCTGGCTGAATGTTCTGTACCCATCCCCACCACTCCACTTTGTGTTTGATTTCATTTCTTGGTAGGCACCATAAGAACTTCCAACTCTAGCTCTCCAGTTACATGGATATGAATAGTAACTCGATGAACCACCATTAACTTTAAATTTGGCTGTTACTTTAACTGTTCTCGATGTTCCACTTGCTGCGGTTTGCTCTGCATATAATTCATATGCCAATAAAGGCGACCCAGTTCCAAGAGTACCAGTTTTTATCAATGTAGCCATTCCTTCACTTCCTTTCGTAATAATAAAAAGGAAGATTAAAAATAATCTTCCTTAACTGATATAGAAGCCCCAGCCTTCATCATCAACACATCGCATCTCGATATTGTGGTTACTTCCTTTTATTCTATTTTTTATTTGAAGATTTCCTTGGATCCTTACATCGATATCCTCATTCACATCTTCGCGTCTCATACAGATATCTCCGTATTCCATACCTTTACTACCTTTTGAAGTCATAATAAACGTATTTCTCCAAGCTGCATTATCAACTTCGGTTCCACCTGCATAACCCATTGTAAGATTACCACCGTTCCAGTTCTTTCTGGCTGCATAATTCACACCATCTTGGAATCCGTCTTCTTTTTCTACTGTAATGCTCGTTGTTCCGCCATTAACAGTAAAATCAATATTGTTTATATCAATATAATTATTCTGATTAGAATATATAAAATTCTTCTGGTCCACTGTTCCAAAGAACACATCATTGTTGAATAAACAAAATTCTGTGTTTAAATCAACATAAGCATCTTCGTTTAAGTCTCTTGATGTTCCAAAAGTTCTCACAACGCCTTGATCATCCACTGTTGTATGAACTCTATTCAAAGTAATAGATTTATCATGCACGTGAACTTGACCACTATCTAAGGAACCAAAAATCTTACCACGGATTGTTGCATTTGTTGCGAACAAATCACCTTTTTGAGTTACCCTGAAAGGGGCGTCGTCTCTACCATCGTAATTTGAGCCAGCCCAGATTCTTGTTGCATTTTCATGTAAATCAGAATTTGTCATACCCGCATTTTCTAATTCAACCGTACCTCTGATTGTCGCCTGATTCAAAATTGCAATCCCGTTGGTATCAATCTTATAACCAGTCTTTCTATTTTCATCGTAGTTTCCAGATTTCAACAATCCATTGACTTCGACGTTACCTTCACTACTTACTGAAAATGTTGTCATACCATCTAATCCACGAACGTTGATACCAGATAATAAATCAATGCTATCAGCTTTTATGGATCCTGTGGAGATGTTTCCGCCATTGATATAAGTCTTGTCATAGACCTTATTTCCATTTTCATCAATAGTTAATACCGGGAAGATTAGATCTTTCAACTCTTCGTTAAATGTCTCGAATGCTACGAGACCTTTCATATTGATTCTTTCATTACTGATGAACCCAGTCGTAATCCTGCTTGCGTCAATTTCCACAGCCTTTAAATTCTGTATAAAGGCGTTATCCTCTACAAATAATTCTTGGAGATTTAATTTGTCCGGACCTACTGCCCCATTAACAATCTTGCTTGCAGAAACAACATCATCGGAAAGACCTTCCGGAGCAAGAACCCCTCTTTCACTATCAAAGATTGGTTGTCCATTTGCATTGAATACTAAAATTCCATACTGATTCCTTGCATCTTTACCGATTTGGACCCTAACCTTTTTATCTGGCTGATTATCTTTAATCTGGATTGTATTCCCCTTCATAGTTAAACTTCCATCAATAGAAGAAATATCTAACTCACCAGTTTCTACAGTTCCAGATTTAATTTGGCTTGCGTAAATCTCCTTGATTTTAGCAGAATCTATTGTAGCATCTTGGATTTGGGCATTTGTAATCGAACCATTTTCTATTTTTGCACCGGAGATGGTACCATCAATAATATTTGCATTACCGACTTGCAATGTTTCAATCTGACCTTGTTTGATTTTCATTTCTCCGGCATATGCGTTAATCGCCGATATTACATTAGCCTTAATTCTATCCATGTCGATATCGCCACCGGTAATCATTCCAGCGTCGATGTTTTCAACTTTAATAGATCCTACATCGATATGCTCTGCGTCAATTTTACCAATACTAGCATTAATCGCTTCAATAACAGTCGCAGAAAGGAGCTCCGCGTCAATATGGCCGCCCTTAATCTTATCAGCAGATACAAAGCCAATTTTAGCATTTTCAATCTTTAAGTCCTCGAAACTACCGTTGATTGCTTCGATAATATTAGCTTGAAGAATCTTGGTATCGATTTTAGTACCAGTGATGTTCTCGGCGTCAATTGATTCTGCTTTGATTCCTGTTGTATCAATGTGAGTTGCATCAATTTTTCCAATACTTGCATTGATAGCTTCGATTACATTTGACTTCAATATTTCAGCATCAATTTGACCACCTGAAATTTTATCAGCGGATAAACTATCAATCTTTGCATTGGTAATTGCAGCATCTTCGATATGGGCACTTCCGATTGCTGCTTCGCCGATTTTGGCTGAATCGATAGCACCATCTTTGATGTGAGCTGTTCCGATTTCACCTTCCTTAATGTTCGCACTCTCAATAGCACCATGAGCGATAAGAGCGTTCGTGATTGCTCCATTCTGGATTACTCCACTATCAGCGGTAATTGTTCCAGTTGCAATCTTATCAGCTGTAATCGTATTTGATTGAAGGTGATCTGCAGTAATTTCATTCGCTTTGATTTTCTCAGCTGTGATACTGTTTGCCTTGATTTTATCAGCATCAATGGAATCAGCCTGTAAGTGTTTCGTTTCAATCTGATTTGCCGAGATATGCTTAGCTTGGATTTCATTAGCTTTAATCTTCTCGGCCGTAATGCTATCTGCTTTAAGATGTTTTGTCTCGATACTGTACTCAACAATCTTATCTTGCGTAATTGCACCATTGGCGATATTTTCACTAGTTACGGGGAATTTACTTCCTATGGAATTATCAACATACCCTTCTAACTTAGCAGCAATCTTGCGCATAGCATCAGTAATATTGGACTTAACTTCAACGAAGTTTGCTAGAACACACTTGTCGTTCTGCGGATCCGTCATAGAAGTTTCCAATTTGTTCACCCTCGCAGCAAGATGTACTGGCGGATTAAAATAATTATCTACGATATAAACCGTGTCGCCGATTGCAACAGTATTCCAATCTTGTCCTAACAGCTCTCCAAGTAAGGCAACATTTACTTCATATTCGATTTTTGGATTCTTACTTTTTTGAAGCTGCTTATACGTTTCTCTAAGTAGCTCTTCCGGGGATTCTGTGTCGTACTCAAAAACACCCATGATATGATATCCATTATTATTGTATCTATCAAAAGCAGCCTGGTCCGCAACATAATCTTGGCCTTTAGGCTTATTGATTCCAGATACCGAAACATCTCTAAAAGTAAGCCCATCTTTTCCTTTACCGATTAAAGCAGTATACAATTCTGTTGCATCTGTCTTTCTTGATAAACCTTCGATGTCTTTTCCAAATTCAAATCTTTTACCCGTTACATTCCCTCTCGTTTCGTGTAAATCGATATATTTATCTGATACTCGACCCTTTTTAAGCTCCACTCGAAACTCAATCTCTACTCCATATTTAGACAAATTATTTTGTAGTACCGAATACACGGAATCGTCTTCTATTTCAATATCATAAGACTGCTCAATAGTTGGACACTTTCCTAGTTTCCATTCGGTTCCATCCAATACAGTTGTCATGAATCGTCTTAACGTAGAGGATATTAATTTTTGCTTTCTTACAACCTGGTTTATCAATCCAAGTCCTGCACTTTCAGCATATACTGTCATTTCCATCTCTTGTGAATGGTCCTCGGATGTTTGCATGATTTGGAATAACTTCATTTTGTCGTCTTTCTTAAATGCTACATAGTTTCCTACACATAAATCAGACGCGGTGTCATTTCCCATAATTGTTGTGAACTGGAACGTTTCAGCTCCTGTTGCTAAGTCTTCTGTCAACAAATCATCGTAAAATGGTGCAGCCCCTGAATTGACACCTCCATTCTTTAGGAGACCGATAACTTGTTCTTGTCTATCTAAAATAAAAATCATTTTTTATCATAGCTCCTATCTTATAATATATTAAATATCCCCTATGTTTATATTGAGTAATATATCTCTATTATATATATACATAAACAAGGGGATTGTACATAGATTTTAATTCATTGTTTTATAGATATCTTTCTTGGAAACCACATACGATATCAGCCTTTTTGTCGTCAGTCTTAATTGCGATCTCACTATATCCGGTTGGAGTAGAAAAGAACTCTGAACCAATATCGATATAAGATAGGCATTCTTTTTTATTCAAAGTAACAAGACCTGTCTCGAAATCTATATGAAGCCTATCTCCATCATCGAAGATCTCTTCATTGTTGCTAGAAGTAACCTTCGCTGCAGGACTCAAATCTTTTACATTGATATGAGTGATAGTCATAACATCAACTGGCCTTTCTGAACCATATCTACCAATATAGAAACCTAGATAATTCAATGCACCCGTTGGATAACTGCTATTAGATAAACTATTAGCCGTCTTTATTGTTTGGGTGATTTCACCGCCTTTGTATCTATATAGAGTTGCTGTCCATAAATATTTCCCTTTTCCATCTTTGGTTCTTTTAATTACAAACTTTCCATCTAGGTCGTTCCACTTACCGTATGTTCCTGACGCTGCAGATTCAGTTTTAGTAGTTTTTCCGTCTTTGTCCTTTGTTACTACTTTTCTTGGCGAAGGGCAGCTTGCATCATCGGCAAGGACTTTAGAAGTTCCAACATATACTCTAGGTTTCACGTATTCATAATATTGATTAGCATCATCTACTTGAGCCTTGAATAACTTAGCTCCATTCTGATCATAACCATAAACCTCTAATAATCCTAATTCATCCTCTGCATATTCAGTAGCTCTGGCACTTTTTGAAGAGGAAACTTTCTTTAAATAATCAGAATGACTATATCCAGTATACGTTTTGCTTCCAACCTTAGTTGTATGCTTAATCCATTTTCCACTAATTTCAGTCGCATTAATTTTAGTTCCATAAGGCATTGCTGCTAGCTTGGTACTTTTCGTACTATTTGATGATCTAATAATCAGTCCTGCTTTTGCAGTAACCTGGTACGTTCCCAATGATGAAGCCCCAGAACCAGCCGAGTAATTCGTTCCCTTAGAACTAAATATAAAATCGATTGACACCTCAAACTCTTCTACATTCTTTCCTAACGCTCTTTTAAATGCTGCACCAGTCCATGTGTTTTCAGCCGATGTACCGAAGTTAGAGCATACGATACCAATTCCATTGTGACCCACAGCATAATTTCCTGTAACTGTTCTCTTGCTATCCAGAAGGGCTTCCGGTAATGCCGTAAAAGTAGAAGAAAGCTCGCATTTATCATTTACTACCGTATTAGATAATTTTGTATTCTGTTTAGTGGCCTGTTTTGGTTTCCCAATTAGTACAGTTTCACCCTTATTATTTGTTGCTTGGAAGAAGCAAGCGTCCGAGTTGAACTCTACATCGATACTCATATTTGTATCAGTCGTGCCATTGTTTTCAAGAGCAACTATATTCTTGCTATTTGGTTCAAAGGTTTTCCATTCATCCGAGTACGCAACCGGATCGTGACATATAAAATTGATTGTTAATGTTCCAGAGAATACCGTCTTTTCTAAGGCTGTTTCTCCATCAACGACAGCATAATAATATTTCCCTGGTTCATCACTAACTGTTAATTTACATGGATTTTCTGTGTGAAGAACGTCTGCTAATCTACGAACCTTTTTCACATACTCCTCTTTAGTTGGTGCTTTTACATATACTTCTAAAGAGATTGCCCTCTCCCCATAGCGATAGCCCGTATAATACGAGCCATGCATTGTAGGGATTGTTTTAGAAAAATTTTCTCTAGGAGGTAATACACTCCTTTCGATATTTAGCACAGTACAGTAATCTGAAAGATTAACTCCTGCAAAGTTTACTTCATAAGCCATTAAAATGCTCCTCCTAGTCTTGTTTTTCTTTTATTGATTGTATTTATTTCTGCATCCATGTATTTGGCTGTTGCCTTAGCAATCTGTTTTCCATCTACATCGATAGATACATTTACACCACTGTTCTTTGTTAATAGAGAAACCATCTGTAAAAGAAGCTCGTTTTGAGTTCTCAATGCTTCTGTAAGTTCGTTGTTGCCACTACTAGAAGTCTGTTCTACGCTTCCAATTCCAGCACCAGCCATAACACCAGCAGCTCTCATTTCAGTTGCAACATCATAAGCAGAAGGTACATGTATAGAATCGGTTAATCCAAATGCACTTCTACTTACAGAAGAACTATAATTCATAGCCATATCTGACATAAATGCTTTCTTAGCTTTACCACTTCCTGAATCGCCAGATCCTGATTTATCTTTAGTGAATATATTCGCAACGAAGTTTTTGGCCTTTGGAACCCAACCATTCCACCAGTCTTTTAATTCATCCCATTTGGTTTTAATCTGACCAGTAGTTGTATTTACGCTCTTGGTAAGGTCCGAATTTAAGTCCTCCATCTTTTTAACAGCACCATCGCGGGTATCTTGGGCAGCCTTGATTGTATCATCTTTCTGACGGTTTGCTTCTTCAATCATCTTATCTGCTTGCTCTTTGGAAATAGTTCCAGTTTCATCACGCATTTTGATAATCGATTTAACTACCTTGTCATATTCTTCTTCTGCGGCTGATATAGCTTTATCTCTTTGTTCGTTCAAGTTTTTGATATGCTCCGAAGCCATTTCTGCGGTCATACGGCCATCATAAGACTTCATACGTTCTAAGATAAGGCTTGCTTCAATTTCTTGTTCAGAAAGAGCATTAACGCTTTCCTCACGCATTTTGTTTTGAATATCCGTGACAGTTTGATATTCTTCTTCCGTTAACTCTCTATTTTTATCAGCAGCCGTCTGTAAGATCTGATTAATCTGGTCCTGATATCCTTGGATAGCCATCTGTTTATCGGAATAGTATTTATTAGTTTTTTGAAGGATTCCTTTTTCTCCTTCTTCTGAAATTGCATCACTCTTAGCAAAGAAGGCAGATAGAGTTGTTACATTCTCATTACAAGTTGCCGCATAACCTTCCTTAATTGTGTTAGCCATTTCAGCAAACTGTGTTTTCATACTTTCAACAGTTTCTTTTGTGATAACAGTAGAGCTTGTATATAATCCATACATGGAATTTCTAACGCCATCATCCATTGCTATATAAGCACCCACGGCTGTTGCTGTTGCTTCTGAAATTTCCTGTACGTTTCTTTGTGTTTCGATAGATACGTTTCCAAATTCATCAATCACCGTCTTGCTTGTAACTGTTACTTCGTCAGCAAATAAATCTACTGCTGGTATAGCTTCTTTCTTTAATTCATGCGCGATTAAAGCTCCAGTTCCAACAATTAATGCTCCACCTGCGACCCATGGTGCTGCGGCTGCAGCCATACCGCCTAAAGCTGTTGCAAATGTTCCAAGACCACCCGTTGCTGCGGCTCCTGCGGCTACTCCTGCAGCTTCTGCAGCTCCTGCAACTGCAGTTGTAGCGACCGATGTTGAACCCAAGAGTTTTGCAACACTTCCACCGAATTTTATAATGCTACCTAATCCGGATGTTAAGCCACCAAGCATTTTAATAGCCCCAGTTCCAGCGACTGCGAATAATCCTAATTTAACGATCATCTCTTTTGTCTCTGGACTCAACTCTTCAAACTTAGTAAGCCATTCACTAACCTTAGCAATGAAATCATTGATAACTGGAAGTAGCGTCTTTCCTATCTGAATACCAATGGCTTCGAGTTGTGACTTCAATGTTTCAATCTGGCCGTCTGTTGTGTCACTCATGACACCGTACATTTCTTCCAATGCACCCTTTGAATTTGCGATGGACTTCTCTAGATCGTTATATCTTTCATCACTAACTTTTAAGGCGTTATTTAATGCTGTAAGCTGTGTTTTACCACCTAATGCAGCTAAGGCCATATCTGCCTGTTCATCTGTCATTTTCTTAGTGGCTTCCATAATATCGCCTAATACAACTTCCAACCCTCTAAACTTTCCTGCGGAGTCATATGTGCTTACACCTAATTTTTTCAATGCTCCTTCTGTTGTTGAAGTTGTACCCATTAAGTTAACCATTACGGATTGCAGACTTCGACCTGCTTCGGATCCTTTTAGACCATTATCAGCAAGAACGGAAAGGACTTTGGCACTTTCTTGTAATGGAACTCCCATCTTGTTCATTGTTCCACCACATAGAACATATGCTTCCATCATCTGAACCGCTGATGTATTTGCGTTCCTTGAACATTGAGCTACCAGGTCAAGGTATTCTCCCATCTGTTCCGCTTCCATTCCCATAGCTGACATGGAATCCGTTGCTAAATCTGTTACAGTAGCCATGTCGGCGTTAAATGCGATAGAAGCCTTGACATTGGGTTCAATGGCAGCAAGCATTTGATTGGTATTATAACCAGCAAGGGCTAAGTAGTTAAATGATTCAGCAACGTCAGAAGCCGAAGCACCAGCGATACTTTTACCAAGAGCTGTTGCTTTATCAGTAAGTTTAGCCATTTCATCAGCACTAGCACTTGAAGTCGCTTGCACCTGGGCCATGGCTTTTTCAAAAGATACACTTACTTTAGCAGCACCCACTCCAATAGCAGTCAATGGAGCTGCCACGCCCAAAGCCAACTTATTACCTACGTTACTGATTTTCTTACCAGCAGCTTGAAACTTGTCACCCGTAGCATTTAATGTGTCACCAAGGTTACTTAAAGATTGTTTCGCCTGATCTAACTTAAAGTTTTTTAGTGACTCCGACGCGTCTTTTACTTCCCTATCTAACTTATTAAATTCTGTTTCTGACTTATTAAGTTCCGTTTGTAAGCTAGTTAACCTACCATTTGTACTGACAATCCTAGTTTCAAGATTTTGTTTAGACTTATCTAACTTCTCAATTTCATCTTTAAGAGCCTTAGCTTCTTTCGAGTTCTTTCCATACTTCTGACATGCTTCATCATACTTTTTGTTAGAAGAAGCAAGTTTGGAATCAACCTCTCCATATTTCTTTGTAAGCTCTGATAAGGTTGTCTTTGTCTTATTTACTTCATTTTGGTATAAGGAAACCTTCTTCCCCTGTAATTCGAGTTTGTCAGTAAGATTTTTTACCTTACTCTTTGCTCCGTCCATGGAGCTAGCAAAGTCCTTTGTGGAAGAAGCTACCTTTCCAAATTCACTTTCAGTCAGCTTGACTTGTCTATTTACATCCTGGATTTGCTTAGCGAATGATGAGCTGTTCAATATCAGCGATACCGTAAGTTTTTGATCCGACACTCTTTTCCACCATCCTTCTATAAGCTAATTTCATCTATAAATTTTTCTTCCTGAGTGTAATCAGGAACGTTCGATTTCTTATCATTCTTATCTGGCACTTTATTAAAATCTTTGTGAACACGTACCAGCTCAAAAATATATCTCAAATCATTTTGGAGGATTTCTTCCTCACTCATATTGAGGAAGACCCTACACACATAAGAGATCCAGTACCAGTCTATTTCATCGTTTTTTGAACTGCTTCTACGTTTTTTTCCTTACCTGCTGGCGGAAATGCTAATGAGATTGCTTCCATAAGAGGATTTAAAAGTTCTTCCATTTCGTCAAAATAAAGAGACTCTACAAAGTCAACGCCCACTGGCTTTCCGTTTTTCTTTAAGCAGGCACCTAGTAAGATTGAAACTGGTAGTAAATCTCCACTTTCCATCTCCGCTAATACTTTCATAAATCCTTTACGTGCGGTTTTTTCTACTGCAATCATGGCTCCCACATTAACCACGATTTCTAAATGTTCACCTTTTACTGTCACTGGGACTGAATTTCTTATCATATCTGTTTTCCTCCAAGTTAAAATTTCGTTTTTATTTCATGTTTTTAAGAAAAAAAATAAATACTGCGAGAAATTAAATTCTCAACAGTATTTATATTGAATAATATTTGTTACTCTGGTAACTGAACTTCATCAAACCAGTTAGTAATCATTTCCTGTAATGCGATATCTGCGTCGCCATCTCCGATAAGAGTATCAGAATCTGCTGTTGCAGCCATCTTTCCATTAGAAGCTAACGGGATAAATGTACCAACTAGTTTTACAGTTGCAGATTCAACAGAATCTTCCTGTGTAGCATATTCAGATTCAGTTCTTGCTAAAGTACCTTTATAAAGGACCATGTATCTAAATCCACCTTTAGATTTTGGCGCTCTAAATAAAAGAGCAACTTCCATTGGCATATCATCTCCACCCTGAACTAGAACACCATTCTTGTACTCTTTACCAGTGATTAAGGCTTCTAATTCAGTTGTTAGATAACCAAGTTCGATTGTAATTTCCTTTCCAGCTGTCTTAGAGAAAGACTGCTCGATTACGTCATCTGAATAGAACTTAGATTGCTCTACTGTATCAGATACTGACACGTTGATAAGAGATGGAACTCTGATTGGTTTATCCCAAGTTGGTGTTCCACCTGGTGTATCTTTTGTTAATTTAGCTATATGCATGTCGCGACAGCCCACAATTCTGCTCATATACAATTTCCTCCTAATTAAAAAAACTGCCGATTACTCGACAGCTTGGTAATATACAAAGGCCATAGGCTGATTAAAAACTTTTTCTTTTTCTAACCATTCTGTAGCCGGTATTTGATTCTTTATGAAGCCATTTTCTTTCATGGCTTTTATGATTTCTTTCTTTAGGTTTTCAAAGTTATACTCTGGTTTAGAGAAGAGGTTAACTGAAATCATAGAAAGTGTCCCTTCCTCTTCATCATCGGCAAAATCATAAGGAGTTTCAGAAACGTTAAATACTATGAATGGAAATTTTCCATCGTCCTCTCTCGTAAGAAACTCAACTGGAACACCTAAAGGAAGTAATGCTTCCATCACTTTTCTTTTTACACTCATTACAGTTTCAGCTCCTTATTTATAATTGTAAGCATCAGCTTAGCAGCAACCCCTTTCGCTTTTTCAAAAGAGTGGTCCATCCACAACGATCCAGCGTGGTATTTTCCTGTTCGATGGTTCTTATAACCATAGTGCTGGAAATATACACCCTGCACATTTTCCCAATTTGACCCGTTTACAATACCAACCTGAATATATTTGTTCTTAGCTGCAGATGTCTTTATCTTTCCTGGTTTTAGGCTTTCAGCACCTTTTCCAGTATTTCTAGGAGCATCTTTCTTTTGCTGCTCTACAATTACCTGACTTGCAGCTTTTAGGGCATTATTGCCGATTTTATTACCAACCTGACCCATGGTATCTAGTTTCTTTATAAGGTCATCAAAACCTTCCATACGAAAGCTACTCATTTGCTAATGTAATCCTTAAAAATCTTCTCTCGAAGTTTATATCTTCAATATCAGTAATTGAGTATCTGATACCATTTAGTTCAACCGTATCGTTGTTATTAATATCAGCAAACCTAATTACACACTTAATTTTGGGCCTAACAATATTGATAGTAGATGTGGCTCCAAAGTCACTATCAGTCGTTTGGTATTTTTCCAAGGCCGCTTTACATTTTAAAACCACTTTATGAGTTTTTGTTTTGAATCCTTCTGGATCCACTGTTTCGGTATATCTGTAAATTACGATATTATGCTTTAATAAACCTGGATTAATTATCATAGATGATGTACCATATCCAGGTCGATAAATCTATCAAAGATAGCATTTACATACCTAGAACCCTTAATTGATTTGTTTTCATAAAATTCAGCTACTAACATAAGAACTGGAATGGAATAATACTCATTTTCCTCAATCTTATCTTCTGTAAGGCCTGTGTACTTAACTAAGTAGTGTTTTGCTGCGTCAAGGTACATTTGAAGTTCCATTTCATCCTCACTACCAGCCCCTATCGGCAGTCTTAGATAATTTTGTACAACTTCAAGGTTTATTTCACTAATCTTCAACGACTTTCTTCTTCTTCGTTGTTTTCTTAGGTTTTTCAGGGGCTTCTTCTTTTACTTCCACTTGTTCCTCGATTACAACTGCGTATTTTGCACCCACATAGGCTTCCGCCAGCTTTTCATCGATAGAAACACCTGTCTCGTAAACATTGAGATTGTGGAACGTCTGCTTCTCTGTAACTGCAGAAACAATCATTTTGATTTTCATGAACTAGCCTCCTTTTAAAAATAAAACAGTCCCAGGAATGAACCCGAGACTGTTATTGTATTACATATTTATATTATATAATAAACTATGCTAATTCAACAAATCTGATGGCTTCTGGCTGAACGATTTTCACGTCTACATAAGCATCAAGAACTAATGTTACAGTTCCTTTTAAAGCGTTGTGTCTATCACCATCGATAGTTTTTAATCCAACTTCTTTCTTAACCATACCTTTGAATGCATGAGCGAAGTTTGCTAAGAAGATTTTACCTTTAGCAGCATCATTGATTAAGATAGTTAAACCAAATAATTTATAAGCGATAGTTCCATCAACTTCCTGTGCTCTCACAACGTAGAAGTGTCCGTTACCATCTTTCATAGCAGCTAATTTCTCAAACGCTGCTCTATCCATTACCCATTTTGCACCTGTTTGGTAAACAGTTTTCATGTTAGCAGCCATTTTCATCATATCATCGATAGTTAATGTTCCAGGTACGCCTAATTCAACTTTGCAAGTTTCTGGAGCATTTACAAGACCTTCAATAGATTTTGTTCCATCACCAGTAACCATTGCTCTATCTAATGCGTAACCAAGTCTACGGAATAATAATTCCTGAGAGTAAGCAACTACATCGATACCAGCATCGTTGATTAATTTTTGAGATAACTCGATAGCTGCACCAGCTCTTTTCTGAGTTAATTCAACAAAATCTGTTTTAACGTCAGCTAATGTTAATTCTTCATCTTCACCAACGAAACCAGCTTCACCAAGCTGTTTTTCTCTAGCTACTCTTAATGTACCTGCAACTGGTGTTAATTTTGGTACTTCTGCAAATAATGGAGCAACCTCTGGAAGAGTTTTCACTAATTCACCGTGAAGGTACTCAGGTACTAAATGGCCGTTTGCACCGTAAGTCATTGCTCTAACTTCTTCGCCATCTGTCTTTCTAAGGTACTGCTCTACGCCTCTTACTTCTAGTTCTTTGTTCATTTCCATACTTCTTTCTTCTCCTTTAAGATCGTTATTTTCTACAACTTCAACAACCGCGCCTTCTTTTGCACGCTCTTCTGTTGCTTTGATTTCATTGTTTAAATCTTCTATTTCAGCTTTTAAAGCTATATATTTTTCATTCTCTTCATCTGTTAGACCTCTAACTTCTGTCTCGCAAGCAGCTAATAATTCCTCTGCCTGTGCGATAAGAGAATTTTTCTTTTCAATTAACTTTTTCATTGAAAATCCTCCTATTTAAGTCCTTGTAGTTCTTTGTATTTATGGAATAAATCCATGATCTTTGCCTTATCATCAACCTCTGGTGCCGATACCACTTCATCCTCTTTTGGAGTTTCCGTTTGAACAGGCTCATTCACTTCCGGATTGCTTTCCGAAATCATGCTATCTTCCTTTTTGCTTTCTTCTTGAATCGTTTCTGAATCATTTTTGATTTTTTCTATAATTATTTTATCATCGTTTTGTAATTCATTCTGATTCGTCTTTACTTCTTCACTATTACTATTTGAAATCATTTCCTCATTTTTTGTAATTTCCTTTGCGGTCGTTTTTTCATTAGACTGCATTAATTCAGCAAGAAGTTCTTTTTTAAGCTCAGCCTTCAACGCATCAACGTCAATTGCTCTTTCTTCGACCTCTTCATCAAGTTCTTTTGGAATCTCAACATCTTCGATAAGGTCAATTCCACGTGCTGCGATTGCAGATTGCGGATAAGCTGGATTTCGAACAGCCGAAACCTCTAGTAGTTCTAAGCTTTCAATCATTCTTTCATAAATTCCATCAACACCCTTTTTCCAGCTGTCTTTGACAACCTTGAACCCAAAGCTCATGTGAGAAATAACCTTCTCGCTCATAAGAGTGTAAAAATCTTTACCATAGCTTGTAGGGGCGATTTTGGCTCTCATTTTTAAGCCTTCTTCATCTTCCCAAAGCTGCAGCGAACCATTTTCAGTAGTTGCCAGTAATGCTTCTTGCTTGTGTTCTCCAAGGAAGTCAATACGTCTTGCTTCTTGAATTGCTTTATCAAATGCACCCTTGACGATCTGCTCTCTAAATTTCTTTCTGTTACCGAGAACATGAGACCAACTTCCTGTTTCATTTACTAATCCTTCAACAACTAAATCATCATTACTTGTAAATTCAGTCGAAGAGGACAAAACCCTAAGCTCCATCTTTTCCAATTCCCTTTTCACCTCCTGTAATTAATCAAAACAAAAAAGCACATCCGGATAACCAGACATGCTTTCAATAAACTTTACCAACCTGAATTATTTCTCTTATTGCCTTTCTTGTTTAATTCGACAATCAGACTTGTTAGCACGGAAACAACACCAATAGACAATATCAATGTTGGCACTCCGTAAGTTATTTTGATAAAATACAGAATGAAGATAATTCCGACCAGTAAACAATAATTACTGAAGTTCCTGATCAGGTGCTGAAGGGTCACTGTCAGAGCTTGAACCACTTTGTTCATCCTTATCTTCTCCTTGCTTTTGATTTGGCTTATCATAGCCATCAATTCCGATACCCATGTTTGGTATCTTCATTTCTCCGGTTTCCGGATAATACAACACCGAACCAAGAGACCATTTCATAATATCATCCTTAATTCCCTTAAGATTTAACTTATATCTCGCTTCATTCAAAGTGATGATACCAGTATCAAGACCTACTTTTAATGATTCGTACCTTTCCTTTTCAGTCGTTCTAAGAACTTCCGATGTATCAAACGCGAAGAACATACCCTTTTCCTTTTCTTCTTCAAGAAGCAAGGATTTATTAAGACCGTCTTCGATTGCACAGATAATCGGGCTTAGTGTGTACTGCAGGAAGAAGATATTGTTCTGTTCCAGTGATCCATACTTATTCGCGTTCGGATTAACCAAACTTTCAGGAATATTGAACAGACGACAAATATCACTGATATTGTCTTTTTTATTCTCATTTAAAAGCAAATCTCTAGGGTTTAATGATACAGCCTTATATTCAAGTCCTTCTTCTAAAATAACCGTTTTACCAGCGTTAGAAGAGCCTGAATACAATCTACTCCAGGACTCACGAAGCCTTTCAACTGCGTCTCTTGTTAAACGCCCTTTGGCTTGGAGCACACCAAGCGGCAATGTACCATTCTTATAAATATTTTCTGTGTAATTCAATTCCTCATTTACAACTTTGAAAATACTCTTACCGTAATAGAGAGCTCCTTTGGAAGTCAATCCGTCTTCACTCTCTTTGAGACAAATCATTAATTCATGCGGCTTGAATATTTCTTGTCCGCATTCTCCGTTAAGAATAATATCAGCATCTTCTACCCTGTAGCCCCTCTTTTTATAGAGCTTTACAGTAAGGTTCTTGGACTCTAAATTATAAAGACCAGTAACCTCGTTTCTGACGCTTTCGATATATGAATAACTTCCACCGTGTAAAAGATAATCCTTTACGATATTTTTCTTAAAGTTATAAGCTGTCTGCATTGAGTTTGGCTCGTTATTTAAGAGATATTCTCTATGGTCCTCTACTCTCTCAATGCTGCCATCTCCATTGTCTTTATATAAATAAACTGGAAGCTGCGCGATTGTCCCACCGATGATTTCTAAAATAGCTTGAACTGTTGGTATTCTTACAACATCATCTTCATGCGCTGTTGTCACTCCATAGAATGAAGTGATTCCTGTTGAATACATTCGTTCTTCAAGGTTTGCTGTGTTAGAGTTGTCTTCTCTTAAAAAATCAAATAAACCCATTCTCTTGCCTACCTTTATTATTCATTGTATTTATATTGTTGAATCAATATATCTCTATTATATATATATCCGTAACTACCAAATGTTCACGCTTATTTGGAATATTTTTATAAAAAATTCTACTATCCCTTTGCCGCCTCACAAGGTGAGTCGGGTTAAGTGATTTAAAGTAGTTGTGAACAGTTTCAAATAGTTTGTTTTAGTTGTTAGTATTTCGTTTCAGTTTGTAATAGTTATATGTTGTTTCAATTAATTACTAATTAATATTAGATATAATAAGCCTTAAGTTACTTAACTTGATAGTTTGAAACAAGAAAGATCCATACTCAATCAAGCCTTGTATGGATTTGTAATCTTGCCAAACTCGGTTCCTACCAGTATTATTTTTCAGTTAGAATACTAAAACTAACAAAACGGTTTTTTATCAAGAAACGGTTTTTAATTAAAACTTGTAAAGATTATAATAGCTTGACGTACATATTATTGAGACCAAAGAAGTGGACCGTAGGAGCAGTAACCACCTGAATGGAACAACGTATCAATTTCTTATGCGACAGCTGATAAAACTTATCTTTCTTTTTGATAAACCAGTAGAATCGGCAAAACAACTGGATAGTACTATTAAAATACTGTTTTTATTCAATTACATATTTATATTATATAATGTTATTTCCAAAAGTAAACCAATTGGAACGACTAAATCATGATGAATCCTTCGTCTCTTTCATTGGTATCATAGATATTTTTACCTTCACTGAACTCTTTCTCCCAGAATACCATAGCATTGATTAGAGCTGCCACCATATCGATTTTTCCGGTACTTTTCTTTTTGTTGATATACCCATTAAGGTTGGTATCAAGCACAAGTCTTGCATTGGAGAAGTTGATTTCCAACAGCTTATTCTCTTCATAAAGAAACTCTTCTTTCAGCACCACTTCTTTAAGGAATTTTGTTGCTGGGTGTAAAACACTTGAATGCTGCTTAATCTCTGTAACTTGATATCCTGCGTTATACCATCTATTTGCAGACCCTATACAGTTATATCTATCGTAGCCTATATCAAGAACCTTGACGCCATATGTGTCCTCTAAGGCTATCACAAAGTCCTCTACGAAGGCATGGTCAATAACGTTGTCACCACAATGATAGCAATAACCTAATTCCTTATACAAGAAATAATCTACTTTTTCCATTTTCGTCTTGTTGGCTGCATTATCTGCAGGTATAAACGCCCATGACTTAGAAACGAATTTTCCTAGATCGTAATCATACGTAACCATGGAAATGGCGGTGTTATCGGTAGTTTGAGATAAATCGACTCCGATATAAACTTCCCTTCCATACCAATCATATCCACTTGTGGCACACTTTCTTACATTGTCCATTGGAATATAGACTTCTGAATCATCACCATCAACGAAGATGTTCATATGCTTGGTTAAGAAGTTTTTCTTAGCTGAGGGCATTTCTATTGCAATATTTCTCTGCTTTTTCAGATACTCTAAGTTTTCCGGTACATCGAAACATAACGGATTAGCTTCTAAAAGTGATATATCGCTCATCCACTCTTTTGGATTATCTGGCTTATATAACAAAGCAAATAAGGTGTCGTCCTCGATAACTCCATCTAGGACCTTCTCTGCGTACTCTACCTCTTGTGTCATTGGATTATCTGTACTTTCATAAGCTGTACTAATCAGGATTCCTGTACGGTTAACCATTGACATCTGCGAAGATTGCATGGCATCGATTGGATATCTAGTACGTAGTGCTCCAACTTCATCAGCTACGAATACATTGGCTTTACGCCCATCCATACGGTTTTCTGAATTGGCAAGCGCAACATATTTACTCTTTGTAAGCTCACACCTTACCTCACTACGGAGAGGTTTAAATCGGCTTGCAATCAACGGAGAAGCTTGTATCATCTGCTCAATTTCTTTCTTTACAATCGATGACAGCTCTCTATCTGGTGCAACCGAGTAAAACTCCGAAAACTCTGGTTCGATTAACAATAAGATAACGAAAATTAGTGCAACTAAAAACGACTTACCTGACTTTCTAGCTATCAGTAAGGTTGATTTTTCATACCTTCTTTTGATTGGATTATCCTTATGGTACCAACATAAGGCATTAACTAAAAAGAACCACTGGAAACCAGCTAGAGCATCATGAGCTGATACCCCAACCTTTAAACCAGTGGCCATATTTATAAGTTTTGTTATATTTGTTATTTTCTTTAATTCATCCTCTTTGATGAAGTATTTGCAATTAGGATCGTCTATATCTTTCAGGAAGTTTTCACAGGCTTTAATTACGTATTTTCCAGCCGTCTCTTCCTTGTTTACGACTCGAACCGCATAAGCATAAGCCTTATGTTCTTTGATGTTCATTATTCACCTCTAAGAACTTTAAGCAATGGATCCTCTTCCGTTTGCTTCGCTTCCATTTGTTTCCCTGCTAGAGCTGAACGTGCTGCAGGTGATAATCCTAATTGATTGCATAGAGCTGCGTACTTTGTTTGATAGTTTAGTTTTACTTTGATACATGGATTTTCTTTCTCTTCCATATTCCCAAACCTATCAATTTTTGGAACTAGTATTCCGTTAGTTCTGATATGATCGTCGCACTGTCTCATGACATGTAAGCAGTTTGCAGTCTGCTCTATCAGCGGTTTATCCAGGTTAGTTAAAATTCCACTGATTTCAATTTCGTTTACAAGCCATGTATAATATATCTTTTCTTCATCTGATAAGTATTCGGGAATGGACTTCACATCGTCAGAATTGCCCATGAGCTGTCTCTCAATCTCTTCTCTTCTTTGTAACTGTTCCTTCGTCTCCGATTTTCCCTTCTTAAGAGACGCTGGCTTTCTCGCTCTGCTCATTCCATTTCACTCTCCTTATTAATTTATAAATTAAAACTGTTTTGTTTGGTATTCCATTCAAAATCTAGCTTATCCGATGTTCCTAAGGCCGAGTTGCATGAACCACATACGCAGATTAGGTTATCATCATCCCAGGCAAGTTCAGGATAATGATTTCTGGACTTGATATGATGGACCGATAAATCGGTAGTGGTAATCAGTTTATATTTGATTAAACACCTCTGACACATGTTGTTATCTCGTCTTCGGATAAACTCTCTTTTCTTTTTCCATCTGTAAGATCCAATCATCGGATCTCTTTCATAATTTCTTCTTGCTTCGGTATTTGCAGCTTTTCTACATTCACATCTAGTACCCTCATTAAAAAATTTACCGCAGCTACCACATATCTTTTTCCTCATAAAATGAAGAAAGACGCCTATAATGGCGCCTTTATATGAACTAAATTATTGGAGGGTACAATAATTCTATTAACTTGCATTCTTAATCCTCGCTAGATTAAATAATTTGATATCAGTCAATCCATAACCATCTTCGATAGTATACATGGTTGCTCCAGGATTACTTGTTTTTAGTATTTTCTTGCTATATGGACAAACTCCCACAAAAGAAGGAGCCACAAGCACCATACAATCACTATCAGTTTCTTTGATATTTGTATGATGAACGTGGCCCATCAGTAGGTAATTATAGAATTTTTTATTTGTCATTGATAAATCTCTGATTGCATTATCAATACTCTTAACCGTATGACCGTGCATACAGATAAATTCATATCCATAGATATTCATTTCTATATAAGGCTTTGTCATATCAGTATGGACGTAAACTCTCTCATTGTCTGATAAAACATCCTTAATATAGCTCATGATCACTTTTTCAAAGTCTTCCTCAGGCATAGCTCCAGCTTGTGTTCCAATGAATCTCGGTTCACTATGGTTTGCTGATGTTATATGATAATATTCCACATTTACATATTCACTAAGATTATTCAGAAATTCAGACATTAGCCTAGAAAAACCAACAATGCTTTCAACAACCGGTAGTTCGTTCTTCTTAACATCTGATAATCTCAACATCCCTTGAATACTGTCTCCGGTATTAACAACCTTGATTCTTTGTATATTATCTCGTTTTACCTTTGTAATAACTCTTGATAATAGCGTAAATAATCTTTCTTCACACGTCTTAATATTATAAGAATTTCCTTCAACTTCAAATTCACTTCCGTAATGAATATCGCTCATATGAAGAATATATTCTTTATCATTATCAGGAAGTTCAGGAATCATTTGATATTTTGGCGGCTCTAATCGTTGAATAACGTCTGAGATCTGCTCGAAAAATAGTTCGTCTCTTGCGTCTTTTCTAAGATTCTTATTAAGCTCCGATTTAAGAGTAGCCAACTTCATAATCTCTTTCCTGATTTCTAACAACTTCTCGTCGTTCTCTGTATCTTCGTTTACCATACCAAGATAACCACTATCTATTAATCTTTTATATCCATAAGCTAAGTTCTTTAAATGAGCTACTGAATGCTCGAAATTAGCTGATTCTTTTATTTCTTCCCAAGATAATTCACTATTACCAGAAAGTTTGTCATAACATAATTGGATTTCTAAATCTATCACTATTTATTCGCTCTCTTTCCAGTATAATATTTCAATTTCCTCTTCTCCAAGCTCTTCTTCTGAATGATAAGTATCGCATTCTGGACACTTGAAAAGAGTAATGTGCTCGAATATCATCATGTTTTCGTATACCAGCCTTAGCTGCTCATTACATTCTTTACACTTCACATTAATGACTCCCTATATTTATATTGGATAATTAATATCCCTATTATATATATCTATTTCTTGGCATTTTGTTAGCCCATAGTAAACCCGAAAAAAAGTTTTTTTTAAAAAAGTGTGTACAATCTTGTCGAAATGATATATAATCAATAATATAAATACTAAATTGAATAGAATTTGTTTGGATAAACAGAAGAAATGTGGATAATTACTTGAAATTATATTTAGATTTATGAAGTTATTAACATTTTATTTCCGATATCTGTTGATAAATGAAATTCTTGGTGTTATAATGATAAAAAAATAACGATAACAAAGCAAGATGTAACGAGATCGCCAAATCTCTTTACAGAAAGAACCTCAACTTCTAACTGCTTATAACATATCGCTTGTATTACCGTTATGTGTAAACTATTAATTAGTTTTATACATCTTATTTTAATCGCAAGTCTAGTAAATGTCAAGGCAAGAAGTGTATTTTCTATGCCTTTTTTTTGTGTATATATCTATATTCACGCAAAAAAGAGGACCGCTTTGGACAGACTGGACGCCGTAACAGTATAAACCGTATAAGGTCAGGCCACCCACCGCAAAAATTACAAGGAACGTCGTGAGACGATTCTGGGCCCGGTTCACTTCATATTACACTTGTATGAAGTGATGACGTAAGTCCTATTGAAAGTAGCCTACAGGATGTTGAATCTGCGGATATTTAATTTATCTTAGTCCGAGAGGACAGTAAGCCGCTGTAAATTATTACATGCTTATGGATAAAGAGGTTGGTGTTTGGTTTGCATTAAATTTATTGTTTTACCAAGGATATGTATAGAAAATACGAAAGTATTGACTGGAAGGGCAAAACTCCAGTTTTGATATGCAATGTAGCTGAAATGCTGCATACTAAAGTGTTGTGTGCGTTGTCGTGTCGTAAACGTCAGACTGATGGCGGTAATAACCCCACATATAGTTATTCTAGAGAAGATAAGCAGAACTCTATCTTTTTTTGCCTTTTCCCTAGGATAACTATATATATTGAAGAGCTGAAACGGTAATTATGCTTCGCTCGACTCACTGTAGTCAACATAAATATTAAATATATAGTTAATATATTAGTTCTTCAATTATATAGTTTATATATCAATAAATCTTTCAGATAGCGATATATTAAGATATTGAAGGTATAAAGAATGAAGAAGCTAAGGGGAAGCATAAGTGCAATAACATTAAGAGCATGAAGACGGATCCTAATGATAGAATGAACATCTAAGTAATTCAGTAAGTAGTCATGGATTATTTAAAAATAACCTTTTGACAGTTAAGATTTTTCATGAAGCTATATATGTATATATATAATTACTTTTATTACTTTAATACTTAGGACAAACTATTATGAAGTTAAGAGCTGTCAAACCGTGGAAAATCAAGGGGTTGCAGAGTTATCCACAACTACTTAAAAATAACCTATCGACAGCTAATTATAACCTAAGGACAGTAATAAAATAACCTTTAGACAGTTTGGGATAATTTGATGATTTCAATAAAATAACCTTTAGACAGTCACCTCGTTTTGTCATAAAAAGTTATGCACATTTCCAGCATTTCATTAAAAATAACCTTTAGACAGTCAACAAATGGTGGATTCAATCTATTTAAAACGCCTCTTTGCTAGAATATATGTATTTAAAAATAACCTTTTGACAGTCTCAATGAAAATCACTATGAATTATACTCATATTGAGCATTGACATACCTGCTAAAACACTATAAAATTTAATTAAAATAACCCGAAAGAAGAAAGGTAATAGTTAGACTATGTACGAGCAATTATCACTTCCTATGAACCTAAATTCTAACAATTATGTGGTTCAAGCAAATGATTTAATTAGTGGAAAACAAACGCTTACATTGAACGAAGCAAAAATATTAAGATTAGCAATTATGCAAATCGTAAAAGAGGACAAACAATTCAAACCATATCGTGTTAAAATAACGGATCTTGCTGAAATCCTTGGAATTGATAGCTCAAACATATATCGAGATATCGATAAAATTACTGACGGTTTAATGAGTAAATTCGTTAAGATTAAGGACAAAAATAAGCCTAATAGCAAGTCATTTCTCAAATTTAAGTGGGTTGATTATTGCAAATATACAGAAGGCACTGGCATTATTGAAATTAAGCTCTATGAAGGTTCTGGTGAGGATAAAGGATTACGTCCTTACTTACTTGGCCTAAAGGAATATTACGCTCAATACCCTTTAGAGAATATATTAGCTATGAACTCCGTTTATGCTATTAGAGTATTTGAATTACTTCAAGCTAAAATCACACAAAAGGTTCTTCCAAAGGAAGGTGTTCTGGTTCGATTAACAGTTGACGAAATCAGAGCTGCATGTGAGTGTGAAGATAAATTTACCCAGTTCGGAATGTTTAGGAAGAAAGTCGTTGACATTGCGAAAAAGGAAATCGAAAGGGTTACTCTATTCACAGTTGATTTTAAATATGTTAAGGAGGGCCGAAAAGTCGTTGCATTTGATATATTGGTTAATATGAAATATCATTGATTTGGTATTCCATGGCCAAAATGCTGCCTTTTACAAAAAAAAGTGATTTGGGTACTTGTGTGTGAGCAGACCTCCCCTCGTCGCGGTCATTTACCAGCTATTTTTTTCTGAAAAAATGGGC
>CALFNR010000145.1:0-21530 GCA_937903005.1 uncultured Lachnoclostridium sp.
GAGATTGGTCAGTGACTGGAGTTCAGACGTGTGCTCTTCCGATCTTTTTTCGTGCGATAAGAATAGTATCGGATAATTTTCCGCAGCGAAAGGAATAGGTCGAAATTTCTTTTTGTAATTCTTCAATGGTGTGATACTCCCACTCCATTGGGGATATGACTTCCCTTACAAGTTTGTCATCCTCTAAAACCTTATACTGAAGATTCCATTTCCATAAATCTCCTCCCGCATTTTTCTTATCCTTTATATAAGTTTCATAACGGTATTTTCCTACTGCTTTTGCAGATATTCTAGTTCCTTCTTCCGCTTTTAGTAAGCTCTTATCCAATGTTTCTATTATAACTGGAGTTCCTTTCTTTAAGGATTTCTCTAATCTCCTCCATAGTTTTTCCCGCTGTCCTTGATTAAGATGTCCAATCACTCCCATACACACCACACCACTTAATGTATCTGGCAGTTCATACTCCATAACACTTTCTGGCACCACCGTAATCCGGCTAGATAATGTGCCTTGCTGCATAAGCTTAGCCATAAATGCTATGCGCATTTCTTTTGAAGGTTCTAGTGCAATAATGTCAAGGTCTTCTGTGTATTTTGCCAGTTCCATGGAAAATAAACCTGTACCAGCACCAATATCAAGTACAGGTCCATTTTCTTTCTGAAACAAGGAAAATATTTTATGATAAAGCATCTTTTTTTCTTTCCACATGTCATATGCTGCTATATCGTAATACTCTACAGCATCGCTGTACATATATTTCGTATCTTCTTTCATTCTTAGCACTCCTTCTATTAAAACTCTTCCGAATATTTTTGATTCAATTCTTCCAGTGCTTTATGGGTACTCAACACGTTGCCTGTGCTGTCATAAGATACAAATTCTGAATATCCAACCGCCTGGCATACTTCTGACCACAGACGTGATATGAAAATCTGAAACTGTGCCATCTGCATTTTTTTATTGCGACCCTGTCCCATCAGTTCTTCCAATGCCCTGCTGACTCCACCAGTCCATACTTCTTCGAAAGTTTCCACAATAGTCGGTGCTGTGCCTTTTCCTATTATGATGCCAGAAGGTATTTTCATTTCATCTCCTAAACGCTCTAATTCCATAGTCTCATTCTGGTTTCGTGGGATTCTTAAAAATGGCATCCAAACCACAGGACCATGTGTATTCACTAAGCAAAGACGGCCTGTTGAAAACGTTAATTCGATTCTATGATATAAATGCAATGGATGATCGGGATCATTTTTATCCACTTCCGTATTCACAGTAATCATTACTGGTGTATCTCCTATTACAGCACCAAGCGTCTTATTTCCTCCTCCGCATGCTTTTCTTTTGGGAATGGATGCAACACTCCCTAATTTCCATGATGTTACATCACCAATGGCACAGCCTAGCATATCAAGTCCATCATATAAAACATGGATTGCACACTCCAAGGAAGCATTGATTAAAGCTGCCTGTTTTCCTATGATAGCTGCGGCTTCCAGAAAACGCCTTACAGGACTTATATATCTGTAAAATGGATTTAGCATAAATGGCACAGTTTTTGAACTTTTTAAGCAGGCCACAATCTCTCTTTCATGTGCTGGATGCTCTAACAGCGTAGGAATCCCTCTGTCTAAAAATGCTTTGGCAATAGCCGTACCATTTCCGCCACCTGATGCATTTGGTACGATAACGCAGGCACAGTCTGCCTCAATGTTTTTATCTTCTGGATCGGTAAAGCAAGGGACAGCAAATGTCTTTGCCAGCTCCATTGTTCTTTTACTTCCTGTCCCCAAAATGCCTGCAATTTCATAGTCTTCCATTCTTTCAATTGCATTTAGATATACTTTTCCAAACCCGGTTCCACATACAATTACTTTTTTCTTTTTCATATTCCAGCCTTTCTAACAACTGCTTTTCCTTGTGTACTCAAAACAAGCCATTGTTCTAAGTTTTTCCACTACATTTACATGTTCCATCACTTCTGGCATCGTATAACAGCCTAAGTCCAGTTTTGACTGTAGCGTGTGCATTGCAGTCAAAGCCAGGATTCTACCTGTAATATTGCCAGGTTCTCCACCAGTAAACTTCTGTTCCAGATACTCTTCCTCCTTTTGTATCCAGTTATAAATAACAGTCTGGTAATTCTCGTTTTTCTCTGCACTTTCCTTTACCAGCCTCTTAGGATCTAAATCATAACGGCTTATCAATTGAAATACCTCTGGTGTAACCAGTGTAAATCCATCCACATATTCTATCTGTCTATCCTTCGCGATCTTAAGAACTTCTTCTGTAATATATGGCATACACCGGTACTCTTTTATTGAATCAGGCAAATGAACTGGAGCCATTCGTTTTGCTGGAGCTATTTTTCTGTCATGAATACAGGCCATTGGTACTCCACTTTTCATTCCTTTTGATTCCTCAACAAAATCAAGTGCTGCACCATTGGTAAATGCATAACGTCCACCTACTGATAATTCAACAGAAACATTTTTTGTTCCTAGCTCATTTATGCCTGACAAAAGCATCCATCCAGACAAACCGGGAAAAACTCCTGCACCTACAACGGACACATTACTGGCATGATTCCTGTTCTTAAGCAAATGCATTCCCCCTGGATCTACATATGGAACATTGCAATCTATTGCTGCTTTTTGCATCCTTTCACTATATTTCATAGATGGCCCTGCTGCCCCTATTATTAAATCTGCTCCCATACAGAACTGTCTGATCTGTTCTTCATCATCCAAATCCACTTGATATGTCTCATACTTAGAATTCTCCATCCACAATGGTTTTCTTTCTTTTCGATATGCCAGCCGGACTTGATAACCATTCTTCTCTAGTTCGTCTGCTGCCGAAGAACCGACACTTCCACTAGCACCAAATACACAAACTACATGTTTCCCTTGCATAAACCAAGCTCCCTTTTCACAATTTGTACCAGTTCTTCCATGTTCCCGTCTTGCAGCTTAATTTCCTGTAACTGGATTTCTCCCATAATGACATCTTCCCACTCTGCTACATTTTCTCTCGTCTCGCCAATTACCACAGCATCTCCTAAGTACAATATCTCATCATCTGGTACGGCTGGATAAAATAGAAACAGCTTTTCTACTGCATATCCCATAGCAAGCAGTTCACTGGCAAATGAGATCATTTCTTTTACATCTGACTCTTTTGCTGCCATAAAAACAGAATCTTCTTTTCTTTCTTTTAAAAGGATTCTCAATTGCTCCTTGTTTCCCATATGAAGGAAAATTTCTTGTTCCTCCCATTCTTTTTGTCCCATTTTCCACCAGGAATCTTCCTTTTCCTGGTATACATATATATTCTGCATCCCATCTGCTTGCTGCTCCTCCTTAAAAGAACCGTTCTCTTCCTCTTTCTTTGTAACCTTGCATCCGTATTCTTCTATATAATTGGCAATATCCTTTACCGTTGGTGTCTGAAGGGCAACTCGCAGAATTTCATCAAAACGCATACCATCTGCTTTTTCGATTTGACTTACTATTTTTCCAGATGCCTGCGAAAGAATCAGAGAATCAAAGCCTGCCTTCAGTAAGTTGTCCTTGACCTGAATGCTGCTTTTATTAGAGACCTCTTCTAAAATTGCAGCAATCTTATGTTCTAGTTCTGACATTTCTTCTTTTGGATTCATCTGTTCATTTTCTTTCACGTACTTCTCCATTTTCTTTTGTCTGGAAAGCGCTTGTTGGGTTAAGGCTTTTCGATCCACTTTTCCATTGGCTGTTAATGGAAGCGCATCGATTCTGTAAAATTTTTCTGGGATCATGGCTTTTATTAAGCGTTTTTCCAAAAACTCTCTGTAATCAGCCGTTTCTTCTGGCTTTCTTGCAATGAATAAATAATGTTGAAACTCCTCATATGCCTGTACTGTATCAGGATAAGCCTTGGCTAACCAAAGGCCAGCATCTTCTAGTACCTTCTTCCATTCATCTTTACTTAAGAAACACCTTGCTGTTCCTTGTCTCATATCTGTATGCTCTGGCATCATAAATGCTTGTGATACTAATATTTCAATATGTTCTTCCACAGGTTCTGTAATCAGCAGCAATCCTCCCTGCTTTAGATAACTTGCCATTTTCCCAATCGTATAAGGGATATTCTTCACATTATTTAGCACTCCTGCTGCCAGAATTACGTCAAAGGAAGACTCCATACCAGCCTGTTCTAAATCATCTAGATTCAAGATACCAGTTGTTAAATACGGATACTTGGAAAGAATATTATTCTGGAAAAATGCAGATGTATCTGTAAATGTATATGTAAACTTACTTCCTTTTAGAGCCTCTAATACCAGATCTGTTGTAGCGCCGATTCCACCACCTACTTCAAGAACCTTTATATGCTCCTGCCCCTTTGCATATTCTTGAATGGTTTTTGCTGCCAAACTATTTAAATGCCTTGCAATCGCTGTCTGTCCATACAAAGCTTCCGCTATGTCTGTCCGACCTTCTGGAAATAAATAAGTAAGAGGATTCAGCTGGTCCGCAAACAGTTCTTTTATATGGCTTGCATGATTTTTTATGTACTCACTGACACAAGCAGGGGCGATTGCCGAATATGGTTCATTGATTAACTTATCCCAGTATTCATTGGTTACCTTTCTCTCTAGTAAATCTCTATAGACCTTCGCTTTTTTCCCTAAGTACCCTTTCTGAACTAATGTTTCGAGCCATCTGTCTAGTAACTCCATATGCTTTTCTTTTGCATGAAGTTTTTTCCCGATTGCTTCACGTGTAAACATTTTATTGGCATTTTCCATATCATCTGTAAATATGGATTGTAATGCCCCATAAACAGTATTACAGATTGCCTCATCCAAAAGCATTTGAAAGTTCTTAACCAGTTCTCTTGACATGAAATCCTCTTGTTCTTCTGTTGGAAAATTAAGTGCCTGTGTCCTTTGTTTCTCTCTGTTCTGCTCTTTTTGCTCTACAACAAATGCCACTAATGTATCTTTGCCACCTTCCTTAAAATGTACGACACAGCTTTCTTTTACGGAAGTCATTTCTGCCAATGCTGCTTCAATCTCCCCAAGCTCAATACGGTATCCATTGACTTTTACCTGATTGTCCATCCTGCCTAAAAATTCAATGTCTCCTGTTTCTACGAATCGTCCCCTGTCACCAGTCAGGTAAACTCTCTCTCCATTGCGATTAACAAATTTTCTATCGGTTAGTTCTTTATCCCCTAGATAACCTTCTGCAAGAGAATTTCCTCCGATGATAATTTCGCCGGACACATAAGCAGGGCAAATCTCCATATTTATATCCACTACGCTGACCCATTGATTTTTTAATGCTTTTCCATATAGGATGCTTGGAGATTCTTCCTCTTTTCCAATTCTGTGGTAAATTGACCAGATTCCACCTTCGGTTGCTCCACCAAGACTTGTGATTGCTGCATTTGGCATGAATTTTCTCAGCCTCTGTGGCAATTTTGTCTGAATCCAGTCGCCAGACAGCCAGACATTTTTAACCGATGGAAAACCTGTATCGTCTCCTGTGCTTTCTGCGTATGCCACAAGCATTTCCGCCTGTGCTGGAACTGTATTCCACAATGTGATGTGGTACTCCTCTATCAGTCGTGACCAGTAAGAAGCATCTGGACCGTATGCCAGATCTGGCAAAATCAGTTGTCCTCCATTGGCTAATACGGTAAATATATCTGATACTGACAAGTCAAAGGATAGTTCTGCTATTCCTAATACTCTGTCTTCTTCGGTTATGTCAAACTCTCTTCGCATAGTTTCAATTGTATTAATAGCCGCCTCATGGGACATAACAACTCCCTTTGGGTCACCTGTGGAACCAGAAGTAAAGATTACATAAGCTTCTTTATTATATTCTGCTGGCTGTAACTCTAACTTAGTCCCTTTTTCCAAAGCCAGATCACAATAGGCTTCGTCCATTCGTTCTGCCACCAAAGCTTGGGCTATTATTTTTTCCTGTCTCACCTTTGGCTGTTTCATATCAATTGGAAGATATGTATACCCTGCCATCAAAACGCCAAGAGCAGCCATAATCTGCTTTGCAGACTTTGGAATCTCTATGGATATGAGCTTAGAATCGGTTTCCTGCACATTTTCCTGCACGTAGGCAGCAATATTTTCTGCACCTTCTAACAGTTGACCAAAAGACATTGTACCTTGCCCATCATAAAGGGCAGTTTTGGAAGGATTCTTTTTTGCATATTCTATGAAATCATCCTGTAAACATCTGTGTGTGATTTTTTTTTCTATTGCATCATGAGAGTTAACAGATACCTCCAGTTCTAATGGCATATTCCATTGCTTCTGGTGCAATCCCTCAAGGGTATTATAAAATGTATCAAACATTTCATTGACGATAACATCCTTTATGGCTCCGTTTCGAATATCCCAGCTAATCATAAGTCCTCTGTCTTCTCGGTTAAGTTCCGACTCATCCACAACCTGACAGTCAATAAAAACTTGTGGGGTCTGGCTCAAACCATATTCGATTGAACCAGCTTTTCCTTCTGCCTTCAAAACTCCAGTAAATACGATAGGCATAAACGCCTTTTCTCTTCCATGAACATTGGATAGTTCTCTAAGCACTTCAATGCCAGTAAAACTTGTATGCTCTAAATCTTTATGGAGTTGTACTGCAATACTTTTTACACGTTCTGTAAAAGAACGTTTCTTTGTAACATCTACTTCTAACAGATTCACTGTCGTAAAGTCTCCAACCAGATATTGTACATCTTCATGTATATCCATACGGTTCTGAATTGGCAGATTCAGTGTAAATTTTTTATTCTCACTCCATCTAGCTATCGTTTCTGCGTAAACAGCTAATACAACCGTAGATGCGGTAACTCCTGCTTTTGCAGCCTTACTTTTTAACTGGTTCCAGTTTTCTAAAGAAAGATGCTTTTGCAATCGGCGGAACTTATTGTTTCCCTCCATTTTAGCCTCTGCCCTTCCACCACTTGGAAGAACTGGTGCTTGTGGCAGACTGTCTATCCGGTTCATCCAGTATTCTTTATCTGCAAACCATTTAAGACCTTCCTTTGTCTTACACTCATGGAGAACATAATCTGCAAAAGTCAGTTCTAACTCTTTTAGTTTTCCGCCACTTAAAATGGTTCCCATTTCCCCAATCGCCAGCTGCACACTTGCAAAGTCTGTTACGATTAAGTCAATGGACAGATGAAAATAATTTCCTTCTTCTGTCTGGGTTATGAGAGTCTTAAATAGTGGTGGGGTTTGTGTATCATATTCCACATCACGAAAGCTGTTGCGGATTGTCTCGAGTGCTTGTTCTCTTTCTTCCTTGCTTTTTCCTCGAAGGTCAACGGTTTCTGTCTCAAAAGAGATACTAGCAGGTTCTAAAAATTCGATTCCCTCCTGTTTCACTTTTGCCCGCAGCATCGCATGCCTTTCAACTAACTTTCTCCAAGCCGTTTTGATTTTCTCAGGTGAATACGAGCCAAAGTTTACTTCCATATATCCTTGGCATCCCACACCGCCAAAGAATACTGCATCTGACTTTCCTAGCAGATAGGCTGCCTGTACCTTAGTTAAAGGAACTGGCTCTGTTATTGTCCGATGCACAATTTGATTCATTTTTTTTTCGTTCTCTAGCACCTTTAAAATGTTTTCCTTCAGTTCCTTTACTTTCTCTTTCCTCGCTAAATCAAAATTGCCTGACCGATCGCGGTATTTTAATTTTCCTTCCTCTGTCCACAACTCTACTCCCGACTTTTTTAAATCCAAAATTAATTCTTTCGCAAGTATACAATTATCTTTCATTTATATTTCTCCTTCATCTGCCCATTCTGTGTTTTCCTTTTCTACCCGTTCCTGTATTCTCTCCTTTAACATTTCCATTGTAGGATTTGAAAAAATATCCTGAATAGAAAGCACGACTCCATAAACTTTTTTCACTTGCTCCACAAACCTGGTTGCTGATAAACTGTCAGCGCCTAAGTTAAATATATTTTCTTTGCTATCTTTTATCTTTGCACCTGTAACCTTTTCCCATAATTTAAAAATTTCATCTTGTTCTTCTTCACTTTCAAATGCAGGTTCTGTCTCCCCTACATTTCTTTCCATAAGTGCTTTTCGATCTACCTTGCCATTTTTACTTAAAGGCAACTGTTCCATATACTGATACTTACGTGGAACGCTATATTCTGGCAAATTTTCATATCCATAATCCTCTAGCATTTTTACACTTTTTTCTTCTCCTGTATAAAATGCCACAAGTTCTTTCTGATATTTATCCCCTATGGCAACAACTGCTACTTGTTGTATCCCTTTGCATTTTTGGTATACGCTTTCGATTTCTCCTAGTTCAATTCTGTGACCGCGGATTTTTACTTGAGCATCTATTCGCCCGATAAATTCTATGGTCCCATCCTCCCAGAACTGGCCTAAATCACCAGTGCGATACCACCTTGTACCATCCTGATCTGTAATAAATTTTTCCTTAGTCAGTGCTTCCTCATGGAAATATCCAGTTGCTAAACTGTCTCCGCCAATCCATAATTCTCCTATCTCCAATGGCTGGCAATCCTTATTTTCTTTATTCACAATGCGGTATGCCTGATTAGTCAATGCTTTTCCATAAGGTATGGACCTCCAGTCTGCTTCCAACTTATCAACCTCAAAGTAATTCGACCAGATTCCCGCTTCTGTTGCACCTCCTAAGGAAACGAACTTAGAATGTTCCCCACTTATTTTTTTCCACTTATCTGGTATTTCTAACGGAATCCAGTCTCCTGATAAAAGAGCAAGTCTAAGACTTTCCACTTTTTCTTCCATTAACGTTAGCAGCATAACCATTAACGCAGGTGCACTGTTCCAGATCGTAACCTGATGTGTTTTAAGGCAGCTTAACCATACGGCTGGATCGCGAAAATCTTTCTCGTTTATAAGTATCACGCATCCACCTGCTGATAATAAGCCAAAGATATCAAACACGGATAAATCAAAATCAAAACTTGATACATTTAATACTTTGTCCTGGCTTGTAATATTCCATTTATTAAGAACATCCAAAATCGTATTCATAGCAGCTTTATGGCTGATTTCTACGCCTTTTGGATTGCCTGTAGAACCAGAAGTAAAAATAATATATGCTGTGTTTTCTTCCGAAACTGGTTCTATGTCCTGAAGCACTTTTTCTGTAAGAAAATCCATAGAATCAATTACCAGTGCTGGTGATACATTCTGAATCATTTTTTCTTTACGTTCCTTTGGCTGCTTTACCGATATGGGAACATAGGCTGCTCCTAAAGTCAAAACAGCTATCATTGCTGCTACCTGATCAATTCCTCTAGGCAGAGAAATCACTACTCTGTCCTGATTACGAACTCCTTGTTCATAAAGGCTGGCAGCAATTCTTAGACAGTAATCCTTAAGCTCTTTATACGTTACTTTTTTCTCTTCATATTGTAATGCCACCTTTTCTGGCATACTTTCTGCATTTTCATAAAACATTCCATGTAATGTGGTATTCTTTTCGCTGATATTATACATTTTTCCCTCTCACTTCTTTTGCTTATCAAGCCATTCAATTATTTTTTGTACTGGTTCTTCTTCCATAACTCCACCCTCGTCCTTTAGGGGAGAGTCTGCTTTTGCAAGAGAATGCCCCAGCCCCTTAAACAAACAGATATCTGCATAATTTCTTCCTGCCTTTGCAATCTGCACCGCCTCTACTGGTGAAATCCAGCCATCATTCATTCCATGCAAAACCAGCATAGGAATCTTTGCATTGTGAATCTCCTCCAAAATGCCGTTCCATGTTTCGTTAGGTGCATTTTCCGCAAAACGAATTAAAGTGGTTGGATCTTTTACAATCTCTTCTGCTAAAGGCATCCAGTCCTTTTCTATATGGAATTGTCCCTTTCTTTCCTTATCCAGATTCTTACTAAACTGAATTTTTCCACCATTGCTATCTAATATCATAAGGCAGGTCGCAAATGTTACAGAAGTAGCATCTGGAATAAATCCTTCAAAATCAGAAACTTCTAAAATGCCATCCTGATTGGTATCTAACTCTTTCAGTTTTTCTAACATAAGTTCTTTTAAAATGTAAGAAAAATAAGGACTCCACCCATTCGCAATACCGGACTGCATGATTGCGCCCTTTAAAATGGAAGCATGTTCGCTCTCCTTTATATCCTTTAAGATCTCTGCAATGACTCGTACGCCTTCACTCCATCCATACAGATACAAACTGTCTACTTCAGAAAGGCTGCAGACGTAGGAAACGACATATTTTGCATGTGCAATAATGACTGGAATATCATAGCTTTCTTTTTTATCAAAACGAAAAACAGCATATCCTTGTTCTAGGAGACTTTCACTTAATACATCAAAATTTTTTGATAACACTTTTCCCATTGCGGTTACCGTTGCATGCCGGTCTGACGGCCCAGAACCATGTATCAGCAAGACAGTTGCTTTTGGTTTTTCCTCTATGGGTTTTATATATTCTCCCTCAATGAAACCACCATCCACAGAAGGTATCTTATGCGCTCTACAATCCCACATCATTTCGATCTTTCCTCCTAATCGTACTCCAGTCACTGCACTCTATAACTTGTGTCAATAACTCCACATACCTTGTAAAAATCTGATTTACTTCTTTTTCTCCAAGCAGTTCTTTCACATAATCCCACGAAATAGTCAAATACCCTAGATCATCCCGCACATGATGGTCTAGCACAACTTGAGGTGTCTGGCTTATTGCATATTGTTCTTTAAATCCACTGTCTTGTATAGGCTGTTCCCCTGCCAGCATACAGGTAAACACAATTGGCATTACTGCTTTTCCAAGCTGTCCACGTGCAAGCTTCTTTAGTATTTCTGTACCATCATAATTTCGGAATTCAACCATTTTCCAAAACTGTTTCTGAACGTTTTTTACCTCTTCCATAAAACTAACCGTTCTATCTGAACCACATTTTGCAACTGCTGTATTGGTAAACTCTCCTAGTACCATGTTAATGTCTTTATGGAGTGGCTGACGGTTAAACAAAGTCAGATTAACTGCTACTGCACTTTCCTCACTAAATTCAGAAAGTGCATATAAAAATGTGGTACATACAACTGCTGCTGGAGTATAAAATAATTTTTTGGTCCGTTCATAAAGTTTTTTTGTCTGTTCTACTGTAAAACTATGTTCAATTCGCGCAAATTCAATTTCTTTCACATCCAGAAATTTTTTTTTGTAAGGAAGCTTTGGTGCATTTGGCATTTCCTTCGTCATACTGTTCCAATACTCTTTTGCTTTTTCGTTGATTTCAGGTTTTTGTTCTCTCATATACTGTGAAAATGTGATGCCCAATACCTTTTTTCCTTTTCCATTGTAAATGTCAAAAACTTGTGTAAGCATAAGTTTTGCACTCCAGGCATCTAAGATAATACAGTCAAAATCTACATGCAGCAGATCCTTGCCAGTATCTGATTTTCCAGCATGAAAATGAAACATAGGCCAGCTTCCGATTGGGTATTGTTTTCTGCTCCACTCCTCTCTTACTGCAAGACGTGTATCCATCCCATCATACTTATAAACAGGAATCTTATATGCTTTCACATGATTAAATGTATAAGCTGTTCCGTCATGGTCAATCACCATACGCAATGCATCATTTGCTAAAATCACCTGATTCACTGCATCCTCTAGTTTCTGTACATCTAACTGGTTTACTTCATATTCAATATAATAATGGGCATTGGTGGCTCCTAATTCACAACCTGTCTGCTGTCCAATATAATACGCACTCTGGATTGGAGTAAGTAAAAACCGGCTCCGTTTCGCATTCTGAAAGAACTTAATCATCTGTGCTTTGGAGTTTTTTAGTTTCTGCAGCACCTCTTTTGGAAGTTTTTTCTTCTCACTCCTGTATTTTAAACTACCGTTTTCTTCCCACACAAAGATATTTTCATTTCTCAATTCTTCCAAAAAGTAAATAATTTCTACGTCATCTTTAAAACACATTTCTTCCATACTAATTCCTATCCTTTCAAATACTTCTCAAGTGCCTGAATGGTAGGATATTCAAACAATTCACTAATTCCCACCTCTTTTTCGAATTCATCTGTCAGTCGATTGGTCAGGGAAATTGCCTGAATGGAGTTACCTCCTATTTCAAAGAAATTACTCGTTATCTTGATAGATGGAAGTCCCAATATCTCGCCCCATATGTGAACAAGCTGTTCCTGCATTTCACTTAACGGTTCTGTCTGTGCTTTATTTTCTTCCTCTATATGACTCATAAGTACAGGTTCTAACTGTTTTTTATCTTTTTTCCCATTTCCACTTAATGGAATGGCATCGACTTCTATGTATAAAGAAGGAATCATATATTCTGGAATGCTTCCTTTTAATATTTCCTGATAATAAGTTTGCGTATGGGACTCTTTGCCTTGTTCTTTTACCAGAAACGCTACCAATGCATGTTGATATGGATGTTTCATAACAAGAACATCTTGAATTCCTTCTATTTTTAACAAAGCACTTTCCACTTCTCCAATTTCCACACGATATCCGCTTAACTTAACCTGATTATCCATTCTTCCTAAAAACTCTATATTGCCGTCTGGCCAGTATCTTGCCATATCTCCTGTATTGTATAGTTTTTCTCCTGTCACTGGATGTTTTATAAATCGTTCTTTTGTAAGTGCTTCATCATGAAAATAGCCTTGTGCTACGCCTGCACCACCGATATAGAGCATTCCAGGTACCCAGTCTGGACAATCCTGTAAACCAGAATCCAGTATATAATACTGCTGATTGGATAAAGGTTTTCCATAAGGAATGCTTACCCATTCTTTTGGCAGATTCTTTGGTACGTCAAACACGTTAGACCAGATCGAAGCCTCAGTAGCACCTCCCATTGACACTACAGCACAGTCTGGAAAAATGCTTCTTATTTTCTCTGGTAGATTTAGGGGTATCCAATCTCCACTCATCATGACAGTCTCAATAGACTTACTGGATAATTTCTGATGATGCAGCTCATATTCTGCTAACATTTCCACAAATGCAGGCACACTGTTCCAGATTGTTATCTTCTCCCGGTTCAGTAACTCCACCCAATGTGCTGGTTCTTTGATACTAGTACTATCTGGAAGAACTAGTGTGCCTCCAACACTAAGAAGTCCAAAAATGTCGTATACCGATAAATCAAAGTGTAGGCTTGATAATCCAAGAACTTTATCTTTCGATGTAACATGATAACGGTCATTTATATCCTGAATGGTATTCATTGCACCTTTATGTGTAATCATAACCCCCTTAGGAATTCCAGTAGTTCCTGATGTATAAATTACATATGCCAAATCTTCTACAGAATGAGAAACCAGCGTAATATCAATGGACCTCTTTTTATTTACCAGAAGATAGTTTTTATTTTTTATCCAAGGATGCTGTTCCAATGTGTCTTGTGTAACAAGAATTACATTTGTACTACTGCTTTCCAATATTTTCTCAATACGTTCTCTTGGATTATGAACATCAATCGGAAGATAGACGCCTCCAGCAAACAAAACTCCATAGACAGAAACGATTTGTTCCCATCCCTTATCTATCATAATGGCGACCGTTTCTTGCTTCTTCACATTTTCTTCCTGTAGCTTCTGGCTTATATAGAATGCTTCTTCTTTTACTTCCCTATAGGTCATTCTTCGATTAGATGTCACAACAGCTTCTTTTTCTGGATATTTCTTAACAGCCTCTAAAAATGCGTGATCTAATGTCTCCAATTTCATCTCTTTTTGTGTAGCATTGGCATCTTGCCTGTTATGGGATATCTTAGCTTTCACTAAGGATGGTGCATGTTCATCCATTTGTTTCGGATTCTTTGCCAATCTTTCAAGTAACTCTGTATAGACTGCAAACATATCATCTAACATGCCAGGATAGAATAATTCATCAACAGAATCCCAAAACAGACATAAGCCGCCATCTTTTTCAACTACCTGATGGTCTAGCCATACTTGTGGTGTCTGAGAAATGTTATAAACCAGTTTTCCAAGCCATTTTCCTTCATCCCACTGATCAATTCCTAATCCGCTTGTAAACACGATAGGCATAATGGCATTCTGGACAACACCTGCCTGCTTTCTCATTTCTCTTTCCACTTCAATTGCGCTATAAGAAGAATGCTCTAAGTCCTCCATTAATTGTTTTTGCACAGCCCTTGCCCTCTCCTTAAATGTGCATTTCTTCAAATCTTTCATTTCTAGCAATGTTAAAGTGGTAAAATCTCCTACCAGTTTGTCCACATCTTTATGAAGCGGCTTTCGGTCAAACTGAGTCAGATTAATTGTGATATTAGGATTTCCACTATATTTCCTAAGAACTTCTCCAAATGCTGTCATAAGAAGAACCGATGCTGTTATATCATTTTCTTCTGCCAGTTTTTTCAGTTTGATCCAGTTTTCCTTTGATAAAATATGGCTGCGTCGATGAAATCTTTGTTCTACCAGTTCTTCTTCTTTTTTTGCCAGAGGAAGTTCTGGTGCCGGTGACAATGTTTCAATTCTTTCCATCCAATACTTTTTGTCCTGTTCATATAAAGGTAAGTGTTTTATCCTTTCTAGTCCCAACACATAATCGCGGAATGATAATTCTGTATCATCCCTTTCCTGTCCATTGTAATAAATATCTGCCCATTCCCTTAATATGTGGAACATACTCCAGCCATCCAAAATTAAATTATCAAAACTTATATGAAGGCGATTGTGGCTGGAATCAATCACTGTCAGCTCAACATCGAACAGTGGCCACTGGTTTGTATCAATCACTTGATGAGACATTTCCTCTCTTTTTCTTTTCAACACAGTTTCTTTCTCAGTTTCCGTTAGGTTACTGCAATCCGTAACAGGAATCTGGTATGCAGGTACTTCTTTTAGTATTTTCTGTTCTCCACTTTCCAAAACGATTACCCGCATCATGCCATGTTTTTTTATGAGCACATTCCATGCATTTTGCACGTTTTTTATATCAAGTGCCTCAGTATCTAATTCAAAATAACAGTGGGTGGATACTTTACCCAGTGCGTATAGCCCTCTTCTTCCAACCCAGTATGCGTACTGAACATCTGTAAGTGGAAATGGTATGTCAATCTGTTCTGGATGCGGCTCTATTTTAACAAGTTCTCTCTCTTGCAGCTCGTCCTTTGCACAATCAATCACTTTGGCTAATTCCTTCACTGTTGTTCTTTCAAATATAGCAGCAATCGATATTTTTCGTTGAAACTCTTTTCTAATCTTGGCAATTAACCTAGTGGCAACAAGAGAATCTCCTCCTAGCAGAAAGTAATTATCTTCAACTCCAATGTTTTCATTTTGGAATAATGTCCTCCAGATTGTTAATAGCCTCTGTTCTGTTTCTGTCACCACTTCATCTTTCTTTTCCAACACTTGCTCAGACTGGCAGCAGGCTTTTAATACCTTTCTATCAATTTTTCCATTGGATGTCACTGGGAACTGCTCCATAAAATAAATGTTCTTCGGAATCATATACTCAGGCAGCCGTCCAGACAGCCAGTTTTTTAATTTTTCCTGGCAGTAACAGTAAGTTTCCTTTTTCTGCCTTGCAACCAAAGTACATCTTCCGTAAAAATCCTGCTCCTGCAAAACAGATTCAAACTGATTTTCTAATGCATTTTTCCAGTCTTTTGCTGTTAATAAAACTTGCTCTTTCTCTTTTCTTACATCCGTTATCTGAGAAAAACCTTTTTCTAAAAAGGATGCTGTAATTTCTTCTAGGTAACTATACTCGGTTAATTCCTGCATACAAAGTATTCCACCAGCCGTAAGATAATCATCTGTTTCTTGTAGCACATGTTCTATATTCTGAGCTCTATGTAAGGAATTCCATGCAAGGATGCAGTCGTAACTGTGTTCTTTTCCTCTTTTCATTTCCGTTCCAATAAGAGTATACGTTATCTGTTCATACTCTTTTAATTTTTCCTTTGCAATATCAAGAAAGAACCGAGAATGGTCGGCAATGGTATAAGAATAGGCTATATTCAGTTTTTCGAACATCGTTAAGATTTGAAGAGTTACTTGAATATCCCTGCCATCCCACTCTAATATCTCCAACGGCTTGTCCGTATTCATTTTAGTAGACCATGTTTTTACAGTCTCCACAAAAATTTCTTTTGACTCCTCTTGCCCAGGAATCTGTTCTAAAAGCGTATTAGGAGATAGATTCATTCCTTCTTGATAAAATACATAGATTGGTTCTTCCGTACCTGTTAATAATGCCTTTCCGTAAGGAAGCAGTTTTTCAAAATACTGCTCGACCTCTTTCTTTTCATATGTACTGTCCCCTTTTAAATCTGTTTCAAAATACCTTTCGTTTTTTTCATACACTTTTTCCTTCTTTTGTAACCACTGATTTTCTACTAGAATCGTAAGCCAGCGTCTAAGAAGTGTTTCCTGTTCCCTGCACACACATCCTTTCTGAACTAACTCTTCAAATGAATAGGATTCTTTTTCTAGGAACAATCCACAATCGTTAAGTGCTTTTCCCATAAACCACAATGCTTTTTTATTCGCGTATCTTGTAAATGCTTTATAGTCTTCTCTTATCGCCTTTACCTCAAAAGTATTCTTTTTCTCTAGTTCTTTCCACGCAGCCTTACTTTCTTCTGAGCACGTTTTTTTCATTGTGCATCCAGACTGCTCTTTCAGACTTGCTTGTGCAAATGCAATTAAGTATTTATCTCCCTTTCTTTCTCCAACTGAATCTGCTATGGCATTCTTTACTCCATCATAAGAGAGCATTGCCTGCTGGATTTCACCTAGTTCAATTCGATGTCCTCGTATCTTTACCTGATTATCTTGTCTTCCCAAAAATTCAATTATGCCATTTTCCCAGAAACGCCCATTGTCTCCTGTACGATACCAGATGGTAGAGCCTTCTTTTACAAATTTGCGTTCCGTAAGGAAAAGATCTCCTCGATATCCTTTGGCAACTCCATGGCCACCAATCCACAATTCCCCCTCTACCCAAGCAGGACAATCCCTTCCTTGTTGATCTACCACTCGATATGCCTGTCCTCTTAATGGCTGACCATATGGTATACTCTTCCATTCTCTAGGAATCGGTAAAGTAACATTATAAAAGTTTGACCAGATACTAGCTTCTGTTGCTCCTCCCATTGCCACTAGCACACAGTCTTTTGTAATGCTATATAATCGTTCTGGAAGATCTAATGGAATCCAGTCACCAGAAAGCATGACCGTATGGAATGGCAATACTGCGCCTTCAGTTTCAGCGCCAACCAGAAGCATATCCAGTAAGACAGGAACAGAATTCCACACTGTTACCTGCTGCTTTTGTACCTGTTCTAGCCAATAGCAGGCATTCCTTTTTTCTTCTTCCGGAATTAATACAAGCTTTCCACCTGCTCCTAAAATGCCAAATATATCAAAGACGGACAAATCAAAGTCCAGTGCTGAAACAGCCAATGCTACGTCTTTTCTTGAAATACCATATTGGTCACGAATGGTTTCAATGGTATTCCATGCACTAAAATGTGCAATTTCAACTCCTTTTGGCTGTCCAGTGGAACCAGATGTCATAATAATATATGCCGATTCCTCTGGTGAGACTTCTGGATAACGATCTAGCACGTTTGTTTTTTCAAGTTCATCTAGTAACATGATTTTCACATCACTTGGAAATTCTTGTTCTTTTATCACTGCCTTACTGGTTAATACATATTGAATATCCGTTTTTTTATGTATCAAATCTCTTCGCTCTTTGGGCTGGTTACAGCTTACTGGGACGTAGAAATTGCCCGAAACTAATATAGCTAGTACTGCTTCTATCTGTTCATAACTTCTAGGCAACGTAATAGCAATGGGTTGGTTTCTAATTTCTTGTTCAATCAGTCCTGCCGCAACAGAAAGGACTTTTCTTTCTAATTGATGATAAGTAAAAGTAATATTTCTCCCTGTATCTACTAAAGCAACCGCATCTGGATATTTTTCTGCATTGGAAAGAAATGCTTCATGAAGACACTTTGGATGTGCAATAGGAGCAATCTTTTTATTTTCGGCAATAAACTCTTTCTGCTTTTTCGGTAAAACATCAAATTCTTGTGTCCATTCTCTTTTTGCCAATTGATGGAGTAAGCACTCAAAGCTTTGAAACATCTGGTTTAGCATATTTTCAGGAAATAATTCATCCACGCTGTCCCAAGTAAGCATAAGTCCATCCTTTTCCTCATAAGTCTGAAAATCCAGCCACACTTGCGGAGTTTGGGAAATCATGTAGGTGAATTTCCCCAGATGCGTTTCAAATGTTTCATTAATTAAAGTTGTACCTAAATTACAAGCGAACACTACTGGTGCTACAATCTGCTGCCCGCCTCTTTGCTGACTTAAATCCCTTTGTACTTGTACGCCTGAATAAGATGCATGTTTCATGTCCTGATGCACTTGTGCCTGAATTCTTTTCAGCAGTTTTAAAAAGCTTGTTGCATGTTCACAATCTGCCTCAAGTAACAATAAGGTTGTAAAATCAGCAATTACAGATTCTAACCCAGCGTATTCTGTGTTACGGTTAAATAGCGGAATATTAATTAAAAATTTCTTATTCGTGCTCCATCTTTCTAAAACTGTGGCATACGCAGTCAAAAGCAGCATAGCAGGCGTTGACTGATACGCTGCTGCTTTCCTTTTCAATCCATCCCATTCTTCGTTGCTAAGCTTTATAATCCGTCTTGAGAATTTCGTTTCTGTTATTTCTTCTGGCCGCTTTTTTAAAGGAAGCAAAGGTCCGGAAGGTAAACTTTCTAATCTTTTCCTCCAGTACAGTTTATCTGCTTCTTTCTCTTCACTTAATGCCTTAGCCTGTTCTTTCATATACGCTTGAAAGCTCCAATTTTTTGATTCGTCTGGTAACATACCACCTGTATAGGCCTGTGCCAAATCCCGCAATAAAATCTGCAGACTTTGCACATCTGCAACAAGCAGATCGATATCCAGATGAATCCTTGTTTTGTTATCTGGCAGAATACTTAATGTAATTCCTGCTACTTCCCCTTTTTCTACCTGTAACTTACGGTGCGATAAGCGGCTGCGAATACTTTCCAGTTTCTTATTGACAGACTCATTTGTCTCTTCTGATAAATCATGTACTGTGAACATCTTCTGATATGGCTTTTCCATGATTTCCTGTGTTCCATCCTCTAGAAATCTTGCCCGAAGCATAGGATGATGCTGCAAAAGCATATTCCAAGCCGTCTCTAGCCTTTTGGGCTCAACACCTGTACCATCAAATTCCAAATAGGCATGGCATCCAATTCCTCCTAAAACCTGATTATCCCCACGCCCTATCCAGTATGCATATTGCACATCCTGCATAGGAAATGGCTCATTTATTTTGGCCTCTACACGTTTTTCATGCTTGGCTATCTTATTCTTAATGCACCCCATCTGCATTAGATTCCACCATGCACCCAGTGTTGGATTCTCCATAAGATCACCAAACCGTAACTTAACGCCCTGTTTTCGCCACTGGTTTACAAGCCTCATAATCTGCAAAGAATTTAATCCTAACTCCAATAGATTATCCTGATCCGAAAATTCTGTTTGTTGAGCTAGCTTTTCTGCAATCTGCTGTTTCACCTTTGTATATTCCATGATTAAGCCTCTCTTTCTTTTGCCATTTCCACTAATTCCTTTTTATCTATTTTTCCCATACTCGTAAGGGGCCAAAACGCAACTTGAATTACCTGATCCGGTATTTTATAGGATGCAAGTTTTCTTTCTCTTAAAAATTTCTGAACATCTGAATGTGTTACATCGTTTTCCTCCATAGAAGGCATAACAAAAGCACAAATCCGATTTCCTAACACTTCATCTGGAACACCAACAACCGCAACTTCCTTTACCAAAGGATGTTCACATAAAAGATTTTCAATTTCACTAGGCATAATCTTTTCCCCTGCCCTGTTAATCTGTTCCTTGATGCGCCCACCCATTCGTATATTTTTTTCTGGAGTTCTCATGGCACGGTCTCCAGTCCGATAAAATCCATCCTCTGTAAAACTTAACTGGTTTGCTTCTTCTGCCATAAAATAATGGTCGATTGTATATGGACCACGGGAAAGCAGTTCTCCAAACACTCCATCAGGCACCTCATTGTCCTCTTCATCCACAATTTTAATCTCATCTGCTGGAGATACTGGAGTACCTTGGCACTTGCAGATAATTTCATCCGTATCATTTAAACTCGTAAAACAAAGTAACCCTTCTGCAGTACCAAAAACCTGCATTAATTTACAAGGCAGCTCTCTGGTTATTTTTTCTGCAAGAGTATCTTCTAACATAGCACCTCCAACCTGCAGGATTTTTAGACTCGAAATGTCATAATCATCATCAAAACTTAATAACTCCATACATACATTCACCATAGCTGGCACCAATGCTGTTATCGTAACTTTTTCCTCTGTAATCATATTTAAAATATCATCTGGACTTGTCGTAGCTGCTAATACAACTTTTCCACCTACATCAAGTGTTCCTAGAAGTCCAGGACAACATAACGGGAAATTATGTGCTACAGGCAAAGCAGCCAGATAGACAGAGTCTTTATCCAATCTGCATCTTTTGGCCGACATTCTTGCATTGTACATATAATCGCTATGAGTACGAGGAATCATCTTTGGTATTCCTGTTGTTCCTCCTGAAAGAAGATAAACAGCAGGCTCATAGCTGTCTACTTCTGGGAATTCCACTGCTTCTCCTTCTAATTCCCTTAACGCAATCCCACACTTTGGTTCACCATCTACAATAATCTCTTTCAAGCAAGGATATTTTTCTTTCATTTTCTGTGCCATAGTTAAATACTCATATCCAAGATACCGTTCCGCAACTACATAGGCACATGGTTTTGCTAATTTTATAATTCCTTCTATCTCGCTCTCTCTATGAGCTGGCAAAGCCATAATCGGAATTGCACCTGTCCTGCATAGAGCAAAAATAACTTCTACAATAGAGATTCTGTTTGGCAACTGCACCAAAACTGTATCACCATTTTTTATTCCGATACGAAAAAAACCTCTTGCTAACTTTTCAACTTTCTCTTCCATCTCCTGATAGGTAATTTTTCGTTCTTCATCCACTAATGCAACTCGATCCGAATAACGAATCGCCCAATTTTTCAAATGCTCACTTAAAGAAACTTTTTCCCATCCTTCTAAATATTCGTATGCCGTCAGATTTTTTTTATAACGCTCTTTCATTTCATTTATCCTTTCTTACTTTTCTAATTTTCTATTAACAGGCAAACGCTCCATCCTGATTTTGGTAACATAATGCAATAGAGTTTTTATTACTAACCCATCACTAGTATACTTATGTAAGACACTTTTCACAATAAAGAAAATGATATTCATTCTCATTATTTACATATTGATTAAAATTCTCAATACAAATCGCACCATAACAAAACAGGCTCTATAATAAATGTTGGGGTATGTGAATGAACTCATTCACAACTCC
>CALFNR010000146.1:0-2547 GCA_937903005.1 uncultured Lachnoclostridium sp.
TCTAAAGTTTTTCACCGAAAATAATTTTAACATAATATCACCCACGTAAATTTTACCACCTCGAAAATTTATTTGCAATTATCACTCCTGAAAATAACAACTTAATATAATAAAAAGCTGAGATTACTCCCAGCTTTTCCATACCTCTGGCTGATAACCAACTGTTGCTTTCGCCCCATTTCGTACAATTGGTGTTTTTAATACCTTTTGGTTCTCTAACACCTTTTCCTCTTTATCTTCTTCTGCAAGATACGTGATAAGTGCTAGTAAATCCTTGTCCTTGCATTTTTTGTCCAGCATATTATCAAGTCCGCCAACTGCTTGCTTTACCTTAGCAAATTCACCTTTACTCATGCCTTTCTCTGTCATATTAATTGACTGAAATTTAATTCCACGTTCCTTAAAATAACGTTCTGCTTTCTTTGTATCAAAGCATTTTGGCTTTCCAAATATCTGTATATTCATTATCTTTCCTCACTTATTGTCACTAGCCTCTATCTGTAGAAATTCCATTAGTTTCTCATTGAATCGGCTATTATTTTCAATATCGCATAACTTGTCCAATGTCAGAGTACATTCACCACAAATGTCTATACCTATCACCTGACACTGGGACAGCAGGATATGTAATATTTTCTTCAGTTCCCCAAAATGCATACTGCCTTGATTCCAGTTCGTTTGAATTTCTTCGGTAGTTAATACATCTTTATCGATAGATATATATACAGGATATTCTTCGTGAACTGCTTTTAGTTTTTTCCAAAAAAACTGTGTCTTTATTTCCTGCTCATCGATACAGATTAATTTTTCTTGAAACTTAGGATCAATTAAAGCTTCCTGTTCCTTACTGATTCCTAGCAAAACCACTTTTTGTATCATTTCATTGTGTTCTAGTACATCTAAAATCCATGATCCACAACTTAAAATATCACCAAATAACGGTTTTTCCATATCCGAATGATGGTCAAAAACAAAGAGACAGAATGGTGCTTCTATCTTCTCTAACCAAAACTCCGTCACATAATGATAATTACCAGAATCTATAAAATGAATACCTTGGACGGGTATATCCGCTATACAGTTTCTTATTTCTTCTTTCGCTTCATCTGCACAATAGCAGTCTGTCCCAAGCATATCTGTGCAATCTAACCAATGAACCTTTTCATGCTGAAAAAACCGTTCTTCCTCATAAATGTGAGAAAAATTCATAATAACAAGTTCTTTTGATATTGTTGCATCCATGTTGTCACCTCTTGTTAATAATACATGTAAAATTTCAATTTGTAAATTATATCTTAGGTTAACAGATATCCAAAGTAACATGCATACGCGCCTAACATGACTAGCCCCCATTTACGCGTTAATTCTCTTGTTTTTGCGATGCTTATCCAAAGCAAACCTCCTGCAAGAACCGCTATAATCGTGTCTGTAAGGAATTGAGGCTGAAAAATAATTGGAGTAATGAGTGATGCTGTTCCTATTACAAAAAGGATATTGAAAATGTTACTGCCGACAATGTTACCAATGGCAATATCAGCTTTCCCACGTACAGCTGCCATAATAGAGGTTACCAGTTCTGGCAAAGAAGTTCCTAGCGCAACTATTGTAAGACCAATGAATCGTTCACTCATTCCAAAGAACTTCGCAATAGTCGTAGCGGCATCTACCGTAACATTACTGCCTAACACAATAAGCACAATTCCAAGAATTGAGATTACTACTAACTTCCAAATCGGTTCCTGTTCACTTGGTGGCAGTTCTTGTTCTTGTTCTTTTCCTTTCTTCGCCATATGAAATAAATAGAGTAAATAAGTAACAAAAAGTGCAAGCAAAACAATTCCTTCATAAAAATAGACATAGTGATTGGTTAAGCCTGCAATGTACAAGACTACTGTTACTAAAATCATGAATGGAATCTCAATTTTCAATGTAGACTCTTGTACTTTTACATTGATGATTACAGCTGTTATGCCTAAGATAATCAAAATGTTCAAAATATTACTTCCAACAACATTTCCGATAGCAATGCCTCCGTTATCTTTTAAGGCAGCTGTTATACTTACGGCTGTTTCAGGGGCACTCGTTCCCATAGCCACAATAGTAAGCCCAATTACCAGTTGGGGAATCTTAAATTGTGCAGCTATTTGGGCAGTTCCTTCCACGAACCAGTCTGCCCCCTTTACCAGCATTAAAAATCCAATTGCTAAAATGAAAAACTGAACGACAATGTACATACGATTTCCTCCTTGCATGATTCTTTTTTAGAGTATTTGTAAATAAACTCCTCGAAGTTTCTCGTATTATACCACAATTTCCCACATCTTAATAGGATTAATTCACATAAAACTAATATTTTCTTCTAATAAAATATTCTGTATGTAACAGTTCGTGTGCCTTATCACTTAATGGATAATCCAAATATTTATCATAAACAGCCTGTACAGCAGGATTTTCATTGGAACGTCTTAACGGTAAGGAACGGTCAATGTTATTAAGTCCTTCCATTCTCATCTTTAACGTAGCCTCACGTTTCTTCGCTTTTGGCTG
>CALFNR010000147.1:0-12760 GCA_937903005.1 uncultured Lachnoclostridium sp.
TGCCGGAGTTGTGAATGAGTTCATTCACATACCCCAACATTTATTATAGAGCCTTCTTTTTTAACTTATAGGTTTTCTATTCAATCGTGATATATTTAAAATATACTTTACCATTCTTATCTTGAAAATAAAAAGTATATTCTCCCTTCTCAAATTCTTCTGTATTCATTGGTTTATTAAGTTCATCTATATTGTAAACGTCTTGATACATTTCCTCCCAAGAAGCAAAGTGTCCTTTCGCATATAATGCAACTTCGATGTCGAAACCATAATCATAAGCTGTAAGCTGTCTATCCTCTACCAATACAACTGGGGCAGTACAACTTGCTCCATCAAGGTACAAAGTATCTTCTTCACCATCGGCATACTTCACTTTAATAATATGTATTCCGTTGCCCAATGCCTTTAATTCTTCTTTTAAGCCCTTATACGTTCTAAAGTTCGGCTTCTCACTTCCATCATCATATGCATATCTTGTTTTAATAACATCTGCATTTCCTTTGTAAGTAAGTATAATGTTTCCTTCCTGTTCTTTTGCTTCCAATGTATCTGACACTTCAACCTGCCTATATTCACATTCAGCATCCTTAAAAACAAGACAGACGGTATAGATTCCATTGGAAGACGTCTGCATAGTACCAACACCGCCATTTAACTTACATGAAATGACTTTAGCCTCCTTGTACTCAGCTTCTGTATGAAACTCACCTTTCACACTACTGCAAGCATATAAATCTTTACCTTCTACCAATATAACACCATTCTGAATGGATATCTCAACCGCATGACTGATTGCCTTTTTTTCTTCCCTGCTTGCTAGAAAATCTCGTTCTGCTGCAGTCAGATCAAACATTTTATAAACCATTGTAGTAAATGTTTTACCAGACGATTGTAATAGTTTCTTTGTCTCTTCGATTAGTTCTTTCAAATGATTATGAACTGCATCTGGAACACATACTTCCCCTTCTGCAGCATCACTTGCTTTTGGCGTAGCATTCCAAATTAATTCCACTTTTTCTATCTGCTCTCTCATGTAACGTTCTGTTACTGCTTCCTTTGTGCTGGAAGCAGTAACCGTAAATGTCCTTAATCCCCATAAAATATTATCATTCTGATCCCGTTGTGTAATAACAAATGTATAAACTCCATCCGCTACATTATGCCATACAAAATCACTATACTTTGTATCCCAATGCTCTTCTCTCATGCTCTCCCATTTTCCCCAGATACCTTCCTTTAAATTACCATCACTATCTACATTAAACTGTACTCTCGTTACTCTGCAGTTTTCCATTGGATGCACTCGAACTGTAGAGCCTTCGACAGAAACAGTTACCCATAATACTCTTTGCATTCTCATTTCAAATGCCGCTTCACTTTCTCTAAGTTCTGCTAACATCCTATCAATATCTTCCTGAGACTGAATCTTAGAGAGATTGGATAGTGCTTTGTTTATAGCTTCTAAAAGTGCATCCTTAGCCTTTTTCGTTGTGTAGGCTTCTCCCGCTCCTAAACCCGATTGATTAACTGGAGTCCCTTCACATAAGGACTGAGCCTTTTGAATTTCATAAGATAACTCGCTTAAGTCAAAGTAACTAGTTACTCCCAATCTGCTGTCATAATAAACAATCAGGTAAAAATCATCTCCATAAAAATCATTTACGTAGAATGTGTAAAAACCTGATTCCGTTATAACTGGAGCGCTTTGCTCTGTTGTATTTGCTTTTAACGATTTACTCTTTTCCTCAAATCTCAAGATTGCTTCCTGATTGAAAGCAGCACCTTTTGTATAATCCTGAATGGTAAGTTCCTCTCCATGCAGTGTAACATGCGCTATTCCATTTTCTATGTGTGGTACCGGTCTTTCTTCCGGCTTAATAATTAAATAGTTTTTTGCTTCATAAAGTTCATTTGCCATTACCACAATAGCTTCTTTGGAAGGAGCAGTTTTCTTTTCGATTACCTCTTCGGCAACTTCTATTTTCTCACGGTACCTTTGTACAGACTCTGCAGTATAACGAGAAATATACCCTGCATCTGTTAATGCTGCTTTTGCTTCATTAACTGCTGCCTGTAAAACAGAATAATCGAAATCCCATTTGCCATACAAAGTCAGATCCTTGGTCACTGGTTGTGAAAAATTGAATCTCCTAGTAAAAGCTTCATCCTCATACCATACTACATCAACATATCCTTCTTCTGGAACTACTTTTGGTTTCGTAACAAGTGAATGACTCCTAATCCTTTGTGCAGGCACCACAGCCTTACTATTGGATATAAAGGAAACCGTATAATACTTGCTTACCGTTACTTGAATTATTGCTGTACTACTTGAAAACTCTGTTCTTATTTTCCCAAACTTGCTGCTCACAACACAATAATAGTAGTTTGTTCCTGCCACATCTACTGGCGGGAGATATTCCATTTGGGTTGCTCCAGGTATCAAGGTTCCATTCACATTATCATTCTTCTGATTCACATACCATTGAAACGTTAAATCAAGAGATATCGCTAGTTCTTTCCCTATCTTCCTATCAACATCTGCTTTGACGGATAGTGGTACAACATCCTTGGAATTTATCTCATAAGTAGCGGATACAGGATTTTCCCCATTCTTTTCTTCGTGTATCTTGGCTTTTACCACCCCAGCCGATAACGATACCCCCAATAGTAACATGGAAACCATAATGGCACATTTAAAAAGCAGTTTTACGTTACGTACCAGTTTCATTTTCTTCACCTGAAATCTTTTTATATTCTATACTAAGATATACAGGATATTAATTAATATGTGCATTATACAAAGAAAGAAGAGTTGTACTAGCTCTACACCTCTTCTTTCTTGATAAATTCTATGGATGTTATTTCTCTTTGTAAACGAAACTGATTAACAGTATTAAAAATCCACCTGCAATCAAAAATAAGTCCGATATATTAAAATCTATATCCTTGAGCCTTTTTATTTTTGGAAAATTTAAATAGTCTACAACATAACCACGATGCATACGGTCAATAAAGTTTCCAGCTGCTCCCCCTACGAGAAATGAAGTACCAAGTTTCGCAAGTCCCTGTTTTGGTTTTGACAACAGAAATCCAAAGAAACAAAGTAGTATTCCAAAAATCACTCCTGTAATTCCTAATACATAGTTGGGCCTTTTATCCATGAAATTAAGGCACGCACCCTTATTATGACTCTTTTCTATTACGATATGACCACCTAAAATACTGGTCTTGTCTGCAAATGTTCTTTTCTTCTCCACCCAATACTTAATAAGCAAATCTGCCACACAGATACCACTAGCAATTACAATAAAAATCATGTACACCCTCCATTTTCAACTTTATGCACTACCTCAATCCTCTGGTCCAAGCGAACCGGAAAGCTGCTCCTATATGACTCTACGTCATTGGGAATGTCAGCACAAATCATCCCCTCTTTATCATGTATTTCTACTAATAACTTTCCAAGGGGGTCAAACACTGCACTATTGCCTGAATAATAAGTACCGTTCATTGTACCAGCACAATTTATGCCTATTACATAAATTTGATTCTCAATCGCCCTCGCCTGTAATAAACAGCTCCAGTGCTCCTTTCGGGATGCTGGCCAATTTGCCGGGACCACAACAACAGTACAATCTTTATCCATAATACGAAAAAGCTCTGGAAAACGCAAATCATAGCAGATGGCAGTGGCAATTTTATGTTCTCCTAACTTACAGGCTTCTACTGTATCTCCACCTTCAAAATACTCAGCCTCTCCCCCATATCGAAATGGATGTATTTTCACATAATCCGATAACATTTCTCCGTTTCTGTCAACAAGGGTATAGTGATTATGGGCTTTTACTTCTCCCACTTTTTCTACCCAGCCAAATCCTACTGCTATTTCCTGTTCTTTGCATATCTTCTGAAACTTCTTAATAGTTTCAGAAGCAAACTCATCTTTCGTTTTTTCTACCTCCATGGAAAAACCAGTCAATGACATTTCAGGAAGAAAAATAATATCAAGATTCTGTGCTTTTGCCTCTGCGATATATGACATAACCTTATCCATATTTTTTTCTTTGTTTTCCCACTGAATTTCATACTGACATATTCCCACATGCATCCAATCATCCCCTTATTAAATATTCCATTTTAGTATTGTTTTCCCCACTTGTTTCTGCTGATCCAGTTCAAATGCCTTTGCAATATCTTGCATATTATTTATCTCAATGACTGAGTGAACCAATGTTTCAAGATAACGAATTAACGATGGATGCTGATATAATAAGCTAAGCACTCCAGCAAAATCTTGTCGACCGCTTCTACTGCTTCCAAACAAACGCAATCCCTTCTCTAAAATCATTCTTGTATTAATATTTACATTGGTTTCTGAAACGCCTAACAGCGACATTGTTCCTTCTGGCTTTATTACATCAATCATCTGATTAATTGCACACTCAGAATAGATTCCCCCAACACATTCAAACCCATGATCCATAACGAAATAGGCCGTTAAATCAGTTACCAGATGAACCTCATCTGCAAATGTAAAACTACTTAATTTTTCTTCGTTTACTCCCATTATAACAACTTTTCGAAGAGGATGCATTGTTTTTAGCAAAAGTGCTGTAATATATCCAAGATTTCCATCTCCCCATACGCCGATTATTTCATTTCTTGTATGTCGAATCGATTCCAGCCTCATAATGGCATGATAAGATACCGTCACTAACTCTATAAATGCGGCAACTTCATTTGGTATCGAATCCTCAATAGGCAAAAAACGACTTTTAGGTAGTGTCACATAATCACGCATAAATCCATCATGACCACTAGAACAAAAATAGCTGCTCCTAAGATAGTTCTCTCCAATTACCGTATCTTCTTCTGTTGGAATATTTGGTATCATGACCACTCGTTGTCCTTTCTTAAACTCACCGGATGCATCATATACTACAGAACCAATTCCTTCATGAATGAGAGCCATAGGAAGTTTTCTCTTTAATACATCAGGACTACGTTTTCCTTGATAATATCGCTGGTCTGCATGGCAAATAGACAAATATTCTGGTCTGACTAAAACCGTATCCTCTCCTAAAGAAAGATTCTGAAAAGCTGCCTCAAAACGTCGAGGTGAAACCAGACGATAAACCGTATTCAACATTTACTCACCTCCAAGCACTGACTTGGCAACCTCCAAGTCATATGGATAGGTTATCTTAATATTAAATACTTCTCCACGTACTAGTTTCACATACTGCCCTTTCATCACACAGATTTTTGCTGCATCCGTAAGAATATCTTTTTCTTCCTCCGCTAAAGAATCATAAAGCTCTCTTAACATTTTCGCCTTAAAGGACTGAGGTGTCTGCCCTTGGTACATTATGGTTCTATCTGGAATGTCAAAGATCCCTTGCTTATCCTGATTTGCAACCACAATAGTATCCGTAGCAGGTATCACCGTATCACAAGCATGATATTGTTTTGCTGCTTGAATATTTTCTTCAATGATTCGATGGGTTAAAAATGGGCGCACCGCATCATGGGTTACAATAATAGTATCCTCGTCCACCCCATACTGCTCGTCAATATAACCAATGGCGTTCATAATGGTTTCATTTCTTGTGTTTCCACCTGGTATCACAAGAATATTATCTTGCTTACCGATATATTTCTGAATTAAATTTTGTGTATGATGAATCCATTGTTCCGGACACAACACGATTACTTTCTCAAAGTCCGGATACACATAAAATTTCTCGATTGTATGAATAATAATTGGCTTATTTCCAAGCTCAATATATTGTTTTGGTCTTTCCATATTTCCCATACGTAAACCAATTCCACCTGCTAAAACAACTGCAAAATTCATGTCTCTTCCTCCAGTTAGCGTGCAATTTGTTTTATTTTGTCATATAAACGTTGAGATGCCTTACAATCTGCGTAAGCAAACATCTTTTCTCTTAAGCGAAGCCTTCCTTCTTCACAGCTATCCTTTGCCTTCACCAAATCTATACCATCCATGAATTCCTGCATCGTGTATGTTCGAAGCTCTGGCATGTATGAATCATAATTAAAATAGCATTCTCTTGTATCTTTTGTATATTCATCTAAATCATACGTAAACAATACAGATGGACGATTTAACATCAAAAAGTCTGTATGAATGGATGAGTAATCCGTAGCAAGCATATCTGCATAACCTAAAATGGTATACGTATCAATTGTTACATCAATATTTTGGATATTAGTATATTGAAGTTTTTCAAATTCACGTATTAACTTTGATTTCGGATGTAGTTTCACATAGAACATAATATTACGCTCTACTAAAAATCTATGAAATCGATCCAGTTCCATAACTTCAAAAAATTTCTCTTCCGAATTTCGAAATGTAGGCAAATACATGATATTATATTTCCCATCCTCTTTTTCTCGTTTCAGTACTTCTACCTGTTCTTCTTCCTTTACCGTTAGTACTTGCTTAACAGGATAATTCTCAAATAAAACATCATTTCTAGGGTATCCATCAATTAGAATATGTTCTCTTGGCACTTGAAATGCGGATGAGAAAATATCTCCCATGATTTCCGATGTTGCCAATACATAATGTGATGGTTTTTCATTGGATATGGTAATTAGAAAATTTTTAAATGCTTCCCTCTTATTTTTAGGATGACGTAATGTATCAAATTTATTATCATAGTTTATCTTTTTGTTGCCAGTTCCATGCCACAAATTCACTTTCTTAGCCCCGCCAGAAAGCCAGAAGGAAATATCTTTTGAATAGTTATCAAAGATATAAACTCCTCCATGTAAGCAGTAGAACATGCCTTTCCATGACTTATAATAATATGCTTCCAGACCATTCTGTCTTAAAAATGCTACAATTTCTTTCTTCTTGCTTATCCAGATAGCTCTTGTCTCATTTTTCTTTAACTGAGACACATACATGTACAAATACCTTGGATTGTCTGCAAAGCGATTCCCAAAACTACTTCCAAACAACCAAATGTTTTTCTTCCGAATTGTACAAAAAGAAAACCAATAGATAGGGAGCAGAAAAATCTGCATCCAGTATGTCAATCTCTTCAAGTAATTTCTCCTATCTTATTTATGTCAAGCCTTGCCCTATCAAGTAATCGTTATAATCTATTAGGGACTATCAATTAAGAGCGTACTTCCTTTCTAGGAATTACGCTCTACTCTTATTTTACCATCTTCTCAAAATTGTTTTTCTCTCAATTGGATCTAAAACACGAATCTTTTGGTCTTCATAGTAAGAATCATTCTTAACATGGGTAGTAGAAACTTCTTCGAAAATTGCTCCCTTTGAAGAGGTAAAGGAATGTTTCTCTCCACGTAATACTGTCTGAATGTCCCCTGGTTCCATGAAAATATCTTTTCCATCTATATTTACTTTCAAATCACCATATAAGAGCTGGAATGTTTCTTCCTTTGCCTTATGGGCATGTACAGGATGATACTGTCCTGGTAATACGATAATTAATTTTTTGCAATACTCACGATTAATAATGTTGATAATAATTGCACCAAACTGTCTAAAATGCTGCATTCCGTAGTGATGTGATAATTCCACTTCAAAGTCATTACCAAGAGCAATTCCCGCTTCATAAAGCATACCTTTTGCATCATGAATCACGCTACGTACTAAGTGAATATCTGTAATTTTCTTCTTCTCATGAAGCTCTTCATTGGTTTTATAATCTTTGGAAGCAATCACTCCATCGTAAAATTCACCGCTTGTCATCTGTTTATCAAAGCATGGCATTGCAAAGAACACATCATCTCTTGTAATCTCCTGCCCCTTAGCAACATCGTGTTTTAAATAAACGCCACGCATTAAAGAATGTAAGGAATCAATTTCTTCCTGGCTAATATATTTTTCGTTTTCCTTCTTTAAGGAACATATATTTTTTGCATTTAATGCAGCTTCTACCCATTTGTCTGCCTGAGATGGATTCATAGAATAAGCATTCAAAGTAATCGTCTCTGTTGGTAAACCAACATGACGCTCTAAAATCTTAGCACCTTTTGCTATTGCAAGCATTGGCACAATATTGTCATTCGGATCTTCATGACCGGAATATCCTATTGTAATATGAGGATATCTGCGATTCATTTTATCAATAAAATCTAACTGCAGACGTTCCATCGGTGTTGGATACTCAGCTACACAATGCATAAATGCAAAGTCACAGCCTTTATGTGTTAGGAAATTATAAATCTTATCAATATCTGATATAGTCTTTCCCCCAGTGGAAAGAATTACTGGTTTATGTGTCTGAGCCACCTTAAGAAGCAATGGGAAATCAAGGGCACTACAGCTTGCCACTTTAATGATATCAATTCCCTGATCCATGCACCAGTCCACACTATCCTCATCAAAAGGTGTTACCATAGTAAGCATACCTTCTTCACGAACAGCATCTACAATCTGAGAAAACTGATCATAATTTAATCTTGTACTCATAAATCTTGGCACATGATTAATATCCTTACGATTTACATAATCAGGATGAATGAAATTATCCAGATTTCTGTACTGTAGCTTTACAGCTGCTTTGATATTGTACTTACGTGCGATTTTACCCATTGCGTGAACGATGTCAATTCCATGTTCTACGCTCCCTTGATGACTATTGGCCATTTCAAAAATAAATAAGTCTTCAAAAATATTACTCACTATACCATCCTCTTTCCTACTCGATAACATCTTTCAATAAGACGTTTTTCATTCCCCTAATATTTGCTCCACCTTCTGTAGCATTGTAAAATTCAACATGTTTGATGTTCTTAATATGTTCTTCTATCCATTCACGGTATTTGTCCATAGAACAAGTTGTATATACTTCCTTTCCATAAATGTCCTTTATTACCCTCAGATTCTTCACATCTGAGATATTACGTCTTGAGGTATCCGACGCATGAACATAATTATTGGTGTAAGCTAAATCCAAACCAATTGTAATGATTTTCTTACATCCCATTTTCACAGCAAGATCAAGCGCAACTGTGGATACAGAACCACCTACTTTACAAGTAAAACCATTCAGTTTTTTCGCTGCTTCTTCTGCTAAAACATAATCATCCTGATAAATCAGATATTTTGGTCCTTGATAATCTCTTCCAAATCTATAATTGGTTGTGGATAGAAGAAGTAATGGTATCTGTTGATTTTCTACTCCATTAATCTGCCTTCTCACTCGCACATTTGCATCCGATATGACTACATAATCAATTGGTATCTGTTCTTTGACCATTTTACGGAAAACGGTTCCTACAGCAATGATAATGCTGTTTTCTTTGTTAACCCTTTTTAATTGTTCAAAGTTATAATCCAGAGAAGGCCCTGCCGCCACAATATAAGCCGTTTTTCCTTTCCATTTATCCTTTAATTCGTAAACAGTATTTGGAACATTGGCTTGATTTTCTCTAAAATTACCAATCATTAAACTAGCTTGATTTTCTACGGAACTATATTGAATAAAATAATTTTCTAATTTGATTTTTAAATCGCTGCTCTCCATAAGCTGCAAAGAAGGATAATGAATTACAAAGGCGCCGTTCTCTGTAAGTTTAGATAATTCATTCAGTAATTTAGACTGGTCTTTGTCGTAAATAAGTTTGTGTTTTGGATTAGCAAGGAATGCTTCTTTCACACCATATTTGTCAGATAAAGCAATCACTTCTTGATCCATCTCAAAAACAGTGATTTCTAATGTTTCATCTAATGCACCTAACATATGGGCATGATATCCCAAACCAAATCCAAATATAACATACTTGGACTTCTCCTGCTTATACCAAGATTTTGCCAATTCAAAGGCAGCATACATTGGTTTATGATTACTATGAAGATACAATTTTTTACCATCCACTTCTTTTACCAATGTGTATTCTCCATTGGTACAGAATTCAATATCGTAATGGTCAAATTGTTCTACTTCTTCTGGTATAAATTGAAAAACAGCCTGTTGTACTGCTTCTATATAAGGTGCTAACTGTAATTGATACAAATCAGCAAGTAAGATATAATCCATATCCTGTTGAGCTTTAAGAATATCCATAAGTATGCCATTGATTTGCTGCACATCAATTACTATCATTCCTGTTTTATTCAGTTCTTCTGACAGATCCACATAGTCTTTTACTAATTCTTCGAACTGTTTTAATATCACATTCCCTAAACGTAACCCTCTGTCAAAATTCTGTACATGAAAATGCGTTACTGCATAGTCAATTAATTGAAGTATCTTTTGATTTTCATAAAAAAGCTTTTGTATAGAATCGTTCAAAAGTTATTTCCTCTCTCTCTTATTCATTAAATATATCATATAACTTAAACATATCTATCATCTTGTCATCTATATAATAATCTGCGTTTGGCTTTCCAAAAATCAGCTGATGGTACTTTACCCCCCACCTGTCTAGCTGTTCTTTGGTGGTTTCTGACCAGTCCTTACCAGTCACATAGCCTCTTGCTGTAAACAGAATAATTTCATTTCCCATATCATATAATCGATTCATAATACGAATCATTTTTTCATTGGGCTTTGCCACTGCATAATCTAACGCTGGCTCAAATTGTGCCACAACACCATCAATATCAAATACAAATCTTTTTCTACCAGAAGTTATCTGTATATATTCTTCTGCTTTTCGAAATTCTTCTTCGGTATCAATATCATAATTATGAGACATTTCATAGCCCAGAATATGCTTTCCTGACATAGAGTGTTGCTCTAACACGACACTTCCACGAAATACATCGATGCACGCATTCTGATAGTACACCTTTGGGAGCTCCTGTCTTGGCATATTATAACATTCCGGAATGTCTTGCATCAATGGTGTAATTCTTCCATCTTTATCTTTATGCCACATTTTGTAAGGAATCTCTTTGGCCGGTGCAATACTGCGAACGGAATCGGCCGCCTGATTTTCTAATAACATTTCTATCATTCGATCAATATCTTCAATATTGCGAATTGGATACGTAGATCTTAACTGTACTACAATATCAGGCTCATATTCTTCATTATCTTTCAAATAGGAAAGACAATGAAGAAAAACATCATAATCCAGCGCCGTATCCGTTGCAAATTCTGCTGGACGTATAAATGGAACTTCCGCCCCATACTCCTTTGCTATACCAGCATACAACTCACTATCTGTACTTACAATAATTCGATTAATGTATTTACTCTTCTTTGCATGCTCTATGGAATATGAGAGCATTGGCTTGCCATTGACTTTACGGATATTCTTATCTTTTACACTTTTTGAACCGCTTCTTGCTGGAATTACCGCTAAAATGTTCATACGCCACTCCTCTAGTTCTGTTGTTCTTATTCTCTTAATTCCTTAATAATCCTAAGATTTTTATTATGCTCCATACTAGCCTCTTTTTATATCAAAGCTTTTACCTTATGTTCAATATTTTTCTACTATAATTCTATATCGACTATTTGATCCAAAATATTATCAGCAAGATTACACTTTACAATAAATCCTTTTCTACTTTATAATGCAAAAAAATAAGGCTGACATAGTCAGCCTTATTTCTAATTTTCAGACAATTATCTTAATAAAGATAAGATACCCTGTGAAGCTTGGTTAGCCTGAGCAAGCATAGACTGAGCAGCCTGTTGAAGGATACCGTCTTTGCTGTAGTTAACCATTTCAGCAGCCATATCTACGTCACGAATACGAGATTCAGCTGTCTGTAAGTTTTCAGAAGTATTATCTGCATTAGCAATTGTATGCTCTAATCTGTTCTGGATAGCACCAAGTTTAGATCTTTCAGCTGTTACAGTTGTAATAGCAGCATCAACTGTTGTGATAGCAGCTGTTGCATCTGCATAAGAACTAACCTTACCATCAATAGCATCTACACCTAAAGCTGCAGCTTGCATATCACCAATTTCGAAAGCAATATTCTGGCCTTCGTTAGCACCAACCTGAAGATTCTTATCTTTTAATGTTCCATCTAATAACTTCATTGTATTGAATTCAGTTTGAGCACCAATACGTGTGATTTCATCTTCTAACTGTTTGATTTCTTCACTGATGGAAGTACGGTCAGCACTTACGTTAGTATCGTTAGCAGCCTGTACTGTTAACTCTCTCATTCTTTGAAGAATAGAAGTTGTTTCATTTAAAGCACCTTCTGCTGTCTGTACCATTGAAATACCATCTTGAGCGTTTGTAGAAGCTTGATTTAAACCTCTAATCTGTCCACGCATTTTTTCAGAAATCTTTAAACCAGCTGCATTATCAGCTGCACGGTTGATTTTATAACCAGAAGATAATTTTTCTGCAGATTTTGCAACGTTGTTATTTGTTACTCCTAACATTCTGTTAGTATTAGCAGCTGTCATATTGTGTTGAATTCTCATAATTCATTCCTCCTTGAAATTCCAGTAGCATCCATGCTACTTAATTAAATGATTAATTCCTACATTATGTCTAGCCCTGCTGTCGATGTAATATGTAACTCTTACATTTGTAATATATATCGGATTGTTCAAAAGAAACTTAATAGTTTTTTTGAATTTTTTTTATTTTTATAGTTTTAAGGGGCATATCACTATGACAGCCCCTTCCTTTTGTATCTTAATACTTTTATCTTGGGTACTTTGTTTCATTTATCTTATCGTAATTTATATGAAAAGGACATAAACCCTAATCACGCATTGTTCTTTATTATCTTAAGATAGATAATACACCTTGTGATGACTGGTTAGCC
>CALFNR010000148.1:0-8505 GCA_937903005.1 uncultured Lachnoclostridium sp.
AAGATGTGCAAACGCTGTTTTTTGGAATTCTGTAGCACTTTTACTGTCAAGCAAATAAAGATGTTTGTTGTACAAATCCGCTATCACCATTGTGAGCATATCGTATGCCCCAGTGAAATCCAGACCGTCTACCTGTCGAAAGGAAACAAATACTGTAGGATACTGGTTCATCCATTCATCGCAGAGCGTCTGATGCTCTGAAATTTCCAGCCCTTCAAACAGTTTTCTACTGTTTTTACTGATATCAAAAAAGCTTTCTAGCATACTCATGCCCAGTGTCTTACCGAAGCGTCGAGGACGAGTAATAAGCGTTACTTTCGTCCCGGTTCTACTGAGCAGTTCTCCAATCAGTCCTGATTTATCAATATAGTAATATCCATTTTTACGAATTTCTTCAAAATTCGAAACTCCAACAGGAATATTCATTTCCTTCATTTCTGCTGCTCCTTTCGTTTTTCGTAGGCGAAACTCCGCTGCCTTTAGGTGGTGGATAATTTACTTTTATACTTTGCGAACAATTTGTCCAATGTAGTCCGGCTGATCCCAAGTTCAGCAGCAATAGATGTCTTGGTCCCCTGCCTAGTCATATATTGATTATAATAATCTCCGATATTCGACACGCTGATTGCTTTTCGGCCTTTATACTTACCTTCTCGTTTTGCGATAGCAATGCCCTCGCGCTGTCTTTCAAGAATCATAGCGCGCTCAAATTCGGCTATTGCTGCCATCATGGTCATTTGCAGCTTTCCGGCCGGTGTTTTCGTATCAAAGTTTTCTTTTATGCTGATGAACTTCGCACCCGTGTCCTCTATTTGCTGTACAATGTTCAAAAGATCTGCCGTGGATCGGCCAAGCCTTGAAAAATCCTCTACGTACACCGTATCATCCTCCCGGATATAGTCGAGCATTGCCTGCAGCTCTGGCCTCTTCGTATCCTTTCCGGATGCTTTTTCTATAAACCACCGGTCTATATCGTATGCCTTCAGTGCTTCGCGCTGCCGTGCTTCATTCTGCTCCACTGTGGATACTCTGACATACGCAACGTTCTTACCTTTTCCCAAACCATCCTCCATATGTTCACTTAGGGTCTTAATATTTTATTTCTATTTGTTCATAAAATAATAACTAACTCTATTTTAACACAGCCAATCCAGCTATACAATGTTCATTTACGGTATAACCTAAAAAAGCAATGATTCGCATGGAATCATTGCTTTTTAGATAAAAACCATAATTATCAGTTAATCTATTCTAGCATAATGCGTCTTTCTTCCTGCACCAATACGTTTTATCACGCCTTCATCCACCAATTTTTTCAATGCAGCTTCAACAGAAGAGCTTCCAAGACTTGGGCATCCAGACAATGCATCCTGTTTTGTAAAAGTACCAATTTGGCTAATTGCATACTGCTTAACAATATCATATGATGTACTTTTAGCACCATTATCCCACGCGATTCTAATTCTGGATTCAAAATCTCGATAGCAAGAAAGAACAATCCCTAACATATATTTTATAAATTCCTTTGGATCATTTTTACCACAAATCCAATCTTGATCTGAAGCAGCCAGAACATCATAATATGACTCTTTAGTATCTGCGATTGCTTTTTCGATACTAATATACTTTCCTACCATATATCCATTCTTATATAGTAACAACAGCGTTAGCAGCCTGCTCATGCGGCCATTCCCATCATTAAATGGATGAATACACAAAAAATCTAATATAAAACATGGAATCAAAATCAAAGGATCTACAGTTCCCATATTCAGAGCATACTGATACTGTTCACAGATTGCAGCAACAGCATCTGGAGTTGCATACGGTTCTAGTGGTTTAAAAATCATTTCTTTCGTACCATCTGGAAAAGTTTTATCTATTTCATTTGACACAGTTTTAAATTTTCCACCATAAGAAAAAGAAGTATATTTCAGCAGTTCTCCATGCAACTGTAAAATATAATTAGGCGTAACTGAAATATAATCATAATTTTCATGAATCAAATTTAAAACGTTTCTATATCCAAGAATTTCCTTCTCATCCCTGTTTTGCGGTGTTGTTTTGTCCTCCATAATCTGCTTCAATCTACTTTTGGTTGTCACAATTCCTTCGATTTGGTTGGATGCTTCTGTACTCTGTATTTTTGCAATTTCAACTAGCCGTTCCAATTCTACTGGTTTTTGTCTAATATATAATTCTTGTTTTCCTCTGTATTCGTGAATCTGAGCGACATAAGATACGATCTCATTATCCCATGTTCGATCACTTAATTTTCTATAATCAAACTCTCTCATTACAATTCTCCCAATGTTATTATCCTTTCTCCCAATTTTACATGTGTTTTGGGAGAAAATCAATCATGTTGGGAGAAAGAACGAAAATTTAATCGTAAATTTAATGCTAAATCTTAACGTGATAAAGCCCACAGTTTTAACCGTAGGCGGATATCAAACAAAATCATGTATCAAAGAGAGCGGATCCGTTGTAGTAATCTGTATCTCCCATAGCTGATAACACATTCAGTAGTAACTATCATTTTTTACATTTATGTAATCTTGTACAAAATAGGCCACCACCTGGAATCCAATGTACGCTAATATCCAGAGCAGTATTAAATTGAGATTCGGGTACTGATCCTTTATTACCCCCTGAAGATAAACTAGGGAAACTCCCAAAAATAAAAATTTGCCATAATTTTTGGATAAATTGAAACCAACGCACGCCACAACAAAACAAATCGCAACCAAAATAATCAACAAAACAACAATAAATGCTAACACACCGAGCAAAACTCCACCGGCCCCGGATATAGATCCGACTACACCTCTATACGCCATCTGACACAGTGAAAATAATGAATAAATGATGATACCAATGGTACTAAAAAATGCCGCAAAATCTCTTAACAGAGGTCCGGATCTGACGACAACGGCAGACAATGCAACTGCTGTTGTAAGCCACGCCACACGGCACAAATAGTCAGAAGATTTCTCTCCTCCTTCTGCTTTTTCTTGTGCTTCTTTTGCAACCTTCACCCTCTGTTCTGCCAAAGTCACAGCCTTTTTTGTAGCCGCTTTATCTATCTCGTCATCCAAGTTCTCTTTTTTTTGATCCAAACTGTGTTGAATTTCATTCAAATCTTTCTCACGTTGATCAACGTTCCCAGCCAATATCTGGAGAGATTTCTCTCTGCTTTGCAGGTCTTTTTCTTGCCGTTGTAGTTCGTTCAGCTTCTGCTCTGCTACGTTCAAGATCTTGTCTGACTCTCTCAGCGTCCCGATTCTCTCGTTCAGCTTCACGATCTCTGCGCTCTTCCGTTGCAGCTCTCTCTTCAGCCCTGAGTTTTCTGATGTAATCCGTTGTCTCTCCACTTCGCTCTTCTGCAGAGTATTCTTCAAATTCTCGTTCTGCTCCATCAAGGACTTCATCTGATTCGACTGCTCTTCCAGAAGCTTCTTCAACTTCTCTGTAATATTGATCGAGTTCTTCTGACTCAGCTCTGTCGGCTTCATTCTGTCTTTCAAATTCATGAGTCAATCCCTCCTTCGTAGCCGGAATCTGAAATGTTTTTTCCAGATTTGAATCTCTTACTTTCCGGCCATGTTCATCCATAAATGTGATATGTTTTTTTGAGTCAGTCCAAATTGTTTTCCATCCTTGGGATTTCATCTCAGATATAAACGACTCTTTATCTCTGGATTTTTCAGTTGCCTGCAGAACAGCCATTCCGCACTCTGCGACATAACCCTTTTTAGATTCATTCTGAAGAAGCTTATATTTATTTTTATCCCACGCCCTAACTTCACCCTGTTCAATCTCGCTACCATCAAAATGCTTTCCTTTTTCTGCCACGGTCAGCCCACGCTCCGCACACATCCGATTGCAAAGCCCTTTTCCACGCTGCAGATCCTGCCTACTAACATTGATTTTATGACCGTCAATAAAACTGACCGAGTTAGTCACAATATGGCAATGCAGGTGACCTTTATCCTGATGTACAGCAAAAAGAGACTGATTATCTGGATAAACTTTCTCAGCCCATGCTTTTCCAAACTCAAGCACCTGCTCCGGACTGATCTTTTCGTTTTCATGGAATGATAAAACTGTATGAAGGTACATTCGACCACTGTCCTTATCCCACAATTTTTTCTCATTCAAAAAACTCCGATAAACGGAATCATAATTAATTTTCTGGCTATCATCCCACGGACCGGACACATAGCACAGAGTATTATGATCGGTTTTATCTTCACGAAGAACATACTCAATCACATTCCTCATCGCTCCATGAGACGATTTTGCGCCATTAATTGCCTTAACGATTGCCATAAATCCATACACTCCTTTCTCATTTCGTCCACCTGAATCTGCATATCCTGTAGCCGTTCCTCGGCCTGCCAATCTCCGGTCAGTTTTTCTAGGTTCGAGTTATAAGCCATTTGGTTTATGTTCGTAGCCATTCCACGTAACTGTTTGCACTGGTCTGCCATCATCTGACTCATTTCTGATATTTTATGAATCAGTTCCGCATCAGGAATGACACCGGTCATCACGGCATTAAGCACAAAGCTCTGCACAGTCTGTCCGCTTTCGGCTACATCATGCAGAAAATTTTCATATTCTGCGTCACTCATCCGCACACGCACAACATGCGGACGATGACGATTTGCATCATAATTGCGTCCCATTGCATACTTCCTTTCACACTTTAATCATCATATAGCCACACAAGCCATAAGGCAGGGTCCAGGGGCAAGGCTCCGGCGGTTGTAAGGCAGAGCCTTACTGGGATGCAAGGGCAAAGCCCTGCCAGGATCCAAGGGCAGCGCCCTGGCAAGTTTAGGCTGACGCAAGTCGGGCACGGATGCTGCGCAAGCAGTATCACGTGCTCCGGCTGATGTCATGCCGACCGTTCTGCGTGCCCCGTGGGGCACCAGAATGGGAAACTTGCCTTACCTTCAGACAGCCACTTAGGAGCTTCGGCGTTGGCTGGATGGAGGTAAGTGGTCTTGTGCTTCCTGACTGCTTCGGAAGCACCGGAGCCGGAGAGAACTTCTTCTCGCAGGCTCCGCACCCGCCCGGCAACTTTACGACCACCGCTGCACTACCTGGATCACACCGGCCTTCGCATCCGCCATAAATCGCCGCATGGCAGCACCCAACAAAATTGCCTTACTCGGTGACACGGATGTAAAATCCGCCCACTCTGCCGCAATATCTGCAGGGACGACATATGTCTGCCGCTTGGTTTCGTTTTTCTTCAGCTTGCGAAGCTCGATAACATCTGAAGCAACAAAAGCAGTACCATCGGCAGATTCCTCATCCTTGTGCTTTTCTGAAAGCTCATCTGGAAAATACCAACCATTTGTCGCTCCAAGGCGGCGGAGCTGATTACAAAGGTCTGAGTAGGAAAACTCTGTACCGAATTTTCCCTGAAAGTATGACTCTGGTTTCGTTGGATCAGAACCCGTGCAACCTTTCGCAGCTGTCACAAGGTCCAAAAGCTCACGACGTGACATACGCATGAGATCGCTTTTTGTTTTCATGAAACATTCCTCCTTAAATACATTCACCATATATATGGGAAAAGAAAATAAATCTGTTACACTATAAGTATGGAAATTGATGCATCTAAATAATGATAGAAAAAACAAATCACTCACAAAATCGTGAAAAATATCATCACTTCATCACCCTTCTGCATCACACCTGCGCTTAATATGACAGATGGGATCACTAATTATATGGAGTGAAAATCATGAATTCTGCGAATTTTGAAACAAAAAGAAAGGATCTTACATGAGTATTGCCATCAATGATCTCGACAATTACCTGCCAATCTCCTGCATAAGTGATGCATCCGGATCCGTCACTCATGTCATCTGCACCGACAAACGAACCGGAAATAAATCAACTTTCACAATAGCAGAAATCGAGGAATCCTTCGGTCGATTTTCGACCATCCATTTTCTAACAGGAAAATATCCAGTCTAGCTTGATATCGGCATAAAAAAAGCCGGTCCATATGGACTGGCTTTTAAAAATTATATAATCAGAAACCTATCTTCTTCTGCAGAATGGTCCGGATCATCAAACAGAATCGCGTATTCATCCTCCTCAGACAAGATTTCTAACATCACTTTCAACAATGTTAAATCGCATAAACTCTGGAATTGCGCTTTTGATTGCTTCTTCTTTAATTTTATCATCCTTCATAACAGCAACTTTCATTAGAACACTTGATGGATATACCGTTTGCGAAAGTTTTTGCTTTCTTATATCATTATAATTTGTGCACATTGGCAGATCATTCAGTTTTGACAAATAATCGACCATACCAAGCAAATACATAGATTCCAAATACCATTTTCTTTTGTATAAGTCTCGAATCGTATCATTTTCCAGTGTTTCGATAATAAAAGCAAGATCGCCCATATCCTTTACGCGGTGACATGTATTGCTTTTAAATGTTTCAAATGTGCTTCTATATTTCGAGTCTTTTGCTATGGCTTTTTTGTCGACCTCCAAAAGTCTATATTGACTCATCCATATCAACTCCTTTATTATACCGAACTATCGTATTATTCACGCATGATCTCGCCTCCAAAATGGTTATTCATTGTAAAATTTTTAATATTTCAAACCTTGCCTCATCATAGCTCAGCTTTCCATTTTGAATGTCTTTCAGCATAGCAAAATCATCATCGTTAAGTTGAAAACCAGATAGTCTCATTGTAGCCGCAATTTCTTTAATTTTTTCTTCGTCACTCATAGCTGGTCTCCTTATACTTTTCCTTTCTCAGAAGATTTGGTACGTTAATATCTTCGTCCAGATCCACCCAATGAATACCAATACCGTCTCCGATCAATTCATACTTTCCTAGTTGCTCAATCGTGGCATTACGAATTTTAGGAAACCATGCCCTCGGAACTCCAAGTATCCTCCCGTCATTCAGCTCCAACCATAAATGCTTTTCATCAACCCACACTCTGATCGCCTTAACACAGCTCTTGAAGTCACACATCCGTTCAGCCTCTTTTTGTCTTTTTATCCGCTCTATGCAGGCATCTGCACTAGCCTTGATATCATCGTCCGTTTCCACGGTCTGATTTCGAAGATGGTCGATGATCTTTCGCCCCATTCTTCCTGATAAAGCTGCCATATTAGGTCTTGAATACATTCCCATAAGATCACCTCCTCAAATCGGATGGCTGTTGATGTAGCACCAGTCTGAATCAAGATCAACTTTATTGTTCCATACAACATTACTATCAATATTGGGATCGATGTCCCATGAGATATGATGTGAATCATCAACATAAACACGGCGAAAGGCCTGGCTACTTTGAAAAGGGTTCAATGTCGGATTTTCCTTGATCAAAGGCTTCATGTCCAAGCAACGGTCCTCACCATTATCGAATGTGATAATCAACGTGAAATCGTCATTTGCCTTTACTTTGACCACTTTTTCCCGTCCGCTGGAAAAGTACTCTGAGGACTTTTCGTCAAATCCTTTTGATAAATACCATTTCATCGTATCCTTCATAAAATACCCCCATTTATGAATTCTTCCTTGCTCAGCGGCTGCTCTCCCATAATTCTACGGACTGCATTCGTCTCCAAAAATTTTCCAATGTCAAAATCATACGTCCTGGATTCAAAATTGTTGAATCTATTGACTGGCTTTTCCCCTTTTATCCGGTCCGCCTGGGCCTCTGCCGCCTCCGGATGGCGATATTTCCATACAGTTTGCAGGACATAGTAAAACGGCGTTGTAGCCTCCTGGATCGTCCCTTGATGAGCCATACGCCCACAGATGACTGCAATGTCTTTATATGTAAGTGAATTGAAGCATTCCTTGATTTTTGAAGTCAAAACTTTTTTCTTCTCAATCCAGAAAAAGTCACGCTTCAAGCGTCCAACCTGCATACAGGTGACTTTCATCGTCCGGATCACAGCCGGATCCAAACGTCTCCGATACTCATCCGTGTCCTCTATGATATCAAAACGGCTATCGTGATATTCTTTCAGATAACGATTTATCCTGGTCTCACGTTGCGTCGATGTCTCAGAATTCACATTCACGTGCGGATGCGGATACCGTTTTTTCGGTGGTCGTGTTCCAGAATGCGTGAATAACGCCCATACAGTCGGCAATACCTCTGCTACATTATAAACCCCAAAAAAATATGCGAGGTCGGATTTATAATGTCTGAAAAACCTGTGTGCAACGGAATCACGGAGATCAGTGAGAGTCTCAGGATGAGCCATAACCGATGGCATCTGTCGATCCAGAAAATTCTCCAACCTATAGCCAAACGGTGCGGAATCCCAACCACTCCAGGCATAGATTTTCAATAATTCGGAAGCCTCAGGGAAGGCAGAGGACGCCACAGTCAGCCACTCATACCAATCGGAGTCCTCTCCCCCCGCCCCCCTCACCAAAGTAGAGAGAAGTTCCCCCAGGAGCTATCAGAATCCACACACACAGACTCAGTGGC
>CALFNR010000149.1:0-4036 GCA_937903005.1 uncultured Lachnoclostridium sp.
TAGCAAACAATCTATCCATTCCTTTTCTTGGTGCAACAATTGTTCTTCCCTGTCCGTCTACAACTGCAAATCTACACTCTTCGTAGTGCGGAACAAGTGTAATAGGTGTTAATTTTCTTTTATCAAACTTTGATTCCAGACGATTAATACGTTTGTGACATCTCATTCCCTGATAACGTGGGTCTACAAAACAAACACTAAGTGGAACACAAGCACTTGCCGTAATAGTTCTTAATGATTTTCCTTTACCCTCTGTAATCATTGGTTTTGCATTTGCCATAACATCGTTAAACTGTTCTGCTCTTCTGTCTTCTTCGTTCATTTTAATAACTGTACTCATAATTTTGATCTCCTTTATGTATAATTATTTTTGAGTATACTTAATAGACCTATCTCATTTTTGAGTAAGTCTTATTAATATCAGCGATTCTTTCAATATTCAATTATCAAGGTACAATTTACTTTGAATAGGAAATTTTGACTTGATTTAGTCCAGAATATACATTATAATATGTTCTGGATGTGTGTCATTTATGACATATTTCCTATTCTGTATTGAGAGTGAGTTCACTGGCGACCAAACCGAGACTCACTCTTTTTTATTTTGTTTAGAACATTCATAACTGAAACACTTCCTTTCTCTTAACTTGATTATATTATAACATTAGTACTATTGTTTTTTCAATAGACATTAGTACCAATGTTTATGTATTATTTTTGTTATATTTATACAATAGTACCATTGTATCCATATGTATAAAAATAAGACATCAACTAAGATGTCCTACTTTTAATCATCTCTTTCCATTTTTTCTTGCCTGATAAAACCTGCTTTCGTGTATCCTTTTTCTTCACAATAATTTGTAAGAGCTTCGGCTTCTTCTTTTGGCATTGCTAATTTAACTTGAGCATATGCTTTTTTAAAATAACGCTCATTTGCTTCTCTTTTTGCTTTTGATACAGTTATCTTAACCGCCTCCAATCTCTTCCTATTATAATAGAAATTTGCTTACGTAGCAAGTAATTATTTTCCAAACATATGTTTTATCTGTACAAACATGGTAAATATTGGTAAAATAGATATTGAGTAAAATGTGATTGTAGGTGCTGCATTGCAATCCGCGCACGACAAATTACTACGGCGTTTTCTTGACGCTATGCAGAAGTGTCGGGTGGAATCCGACGCTAAATAAAATCTTGCCCGTTCTGGGCGAATATAACTTCCTATAATATATCATTTTATTACAGGAAGGAGGTGAAAAGAAAATATGGTACTAGAAATTCTAATTGATATAAGTGGCATCTTGATTCCATTTGCCGTGATTATTTACTACTATAAATTAAAGACTCACGCAATTGATAAAATCTGTGATCATCCAGAGTTATCTGATGACAAAGTTAAAAATATTGCAAAAATGGTTTCAAAGCATCTACAACTTAAATAAATTACATTTATCATATTCTCCAATTCATTCTAATATTCTTTAGGTTTTATTCATACTTTATTTATTCTCCAATTTTTGCGGTGTGTTTCTCCAAGACACACCGCTTTTTATCTATTCATTCCATTATTTTCTTCTAGTAAGAGCTATGTACTTCCTAACGCATAGATCTTACTTTATTTCTCAATATCTACTTTAGCAATATTTACCATGAAGAGCAGTTTAGACCGCATAACTACGGTGTCATACGGTTATATCCGTTATTTTCCGCTTTCTACCGCTCGTTACCGCTGAAAAAGTCCTATAAGTACCTATAACTTTTTCCACATGAAATGTCTGTTTTATCTGTTCAAAATTCTTTCAATTTCGTCAAGACTATACTCTATAGAACTTCTTAAATTTTTTACACAATCTTTTCCTCTTTCAGAATCATATTCTAATCGAAGTAACTCAGATATTGTATTTATAATTTTATTATCAATTTCGTTTCCTTTGTTCATTAACAAATTAACTACTTCGTTTGTTGTCATTTCGCCTTTACTCATATTCCCTCCTATGAAAACAATCTTTCAACCTCGTTTTGTTTTATATTTTAAATATTTCGATTCTCCATTACATCCTTTATATAATTTCCGTAAAGCGGATCCTAGCCCATCTTCCATATCCTTGTTTACTTGTTCATATGTTTCTGATGCTTCTCCTAAAATATCTACAGCTTCAAATACATAATTTCTAATTTGCTGTAATTCTTTATCTGTAAAATAAATATTTCTTCCCATTTTTTCTCCCTATGAAAGCAATTTTTCAACTATATGTAGTTTGAGATGCGTTCATTTCCGTATCTCATAGATCATTCTTATACCTATAACACATTCATAGGTATTGAGGTATGTTCCAGGACGTTATATTCTTTTCCAAAGTTTCAGTCCAAACGATCATCGGTTGACTAACTTTTTAGTTTTAGCCTTCACCTTTACCTTTTCACCATCTCAGGCTTTCAGTTTATTTCACCTCATTATTTTGAAACCGTCATTTTATTGTATAATAATGGTGCTATTTATGCAGCACCATTATCACTCAGAAACTTTCTATACATTTCTTCAACTCTATTCAGATCATCATGATGTAAATCTCCAATTTTAAATATAAAACTATCTTTTGTAAGCAATGTTACTTTTGATACTCTAGCAGTAGTATTGCATCCATCTAGTTTTTAAAGTATAGTTGGATATAGCTTTGCCAGCTTAATTCTGGCATCAGCTGTTGTGAACTGCCAATTTATTTTTACGCATTTCGCATTCCGGTTAACTGTCCAGTTACGAACCTGTTTTTCAAAACTTTCGAAATCTGGAAGTGGTTTTGCAAGTGCCTGGCGGCTCATAACTCCTATTTCAATTTCTGCCATATCCAACCAGCTGCCATGTTTTGGCGTGTAATGCCATTCAAAACGTTTGGTTAACCGATTTGCTTCTTCTGCTGAAAACGCCTTGTACAAAGAAGACGGCGCATGGATATTTAAGTTATCTGTGACCAATATGATTTTTTCCGCTTTTGGATATAGCTCATCTGCTGTATAGCGGAGAACTTCAGCAAAATCGATTGCTGTCCGGGTCTGTTTTACAACAGTTTCCCGTTTTCCCGCCAGCGGCTCAGATATCATAAAGATATCTGCAACTCCATTCCGGACATAAACTGAATCTACTTTTTCAGGTTCCCCTGGTTTACAGGGGATCCGTTTTTCAAGGATCAGCTGTTTATTCGTTTCATCAATACAAACTACCGGTCTGGACGGATCATATGGTCTTTGATATACATCCAGAACATCCTCCATTTTTGCTACAAATTCAGCATCAGCCTGGGGGATGCACCACTCTTTTACAAGCCACGGTTTAATTTCGTTTTTTTCATAACGTTACAGACAGTACTATCGGTGATGTAATCAACAACTTCCAGTCGTATCAGCTCATCAGCGATGGCCTGCATAGTCCAACGGGAAGCCCCTTCCGGAGGTGTCGAACAGGCAATTGCACAAATCCTTGCTTCTACATCACCTGTAACTTTTCGGTGTCGGTTTTTTTGCGCTTTTCTTCCAAGGGCAGATTCCATGCCTTCTGTTACAAAACGCTGGGCAATTCCAGCTATTGTACTATGGGAAGAGCCATATGCTTCTTTGATACGGTCATACGTCCAGAAACTATTTTCGGGCTTTTGATCCAGCTTTAGTAAGATCTGAGCATGCTTTATACGATAACCTTTTCCACCCTTTTGGATGAGCGATTTGAGTTCCTGTATTTCTGTATCGGTAAGTGTAACATGATAACGTGGCATTGCGTATCCTCCAGAACTGTTTTTTGAATGGAGTATAGCAAAAAAACAAGCAACTGTAAACTATTGTTGCTAGATGGATACTGTAGTAGAAGCTAATCGCAAATTTGCATCTTGCCAATATACAATTGGCATATCATAAGGATCTTCTTCTCTCACTTTATGCTTTGTAATTTTTACTGACAATACACCTAGTAAATTTTCATCAAGTACAATAACTGGTCGATTTAAAATTTTGCTTGTGTCTTCTTCCAAAGGAAATTCCACAA
>CALFNR010000150.1:0-5399 GCA_937903005.1 uncultured Lachnoclostridium sp.
AATTTGCCAATGCGAAATTTATTTTACATATCAAGAGAACTAGAAAAATTGACAAGTCAGCAGTCGTTGTATTCTTCCAAACTGGTAAAGGTGCCGACACCGCGGTTTATTGTGTTTTATAATGGTAAGGATACGTCATGGGAGAGAAAAGTAAAGAAGCTTTCTGATGTTTACGAGCAGAAAACAGACAATCCTGAATTAGAATTGCGGGTAACTATGCTGAATATTAATTTAGGGAAAAACAGTGAACTTATGAAGAAATGTAAGACGTTGTTTGAGTACATGCAGTATGTAGAAAAGGTTCGTAAGTATACTTCTTCTATGAATATCAGCCAAGCAGTAGAAAGAGCTGTGAATGAGTGTATTAAGGAAGGTATACTGGCTGACTTTTTGTTAAAGAATAAAGCAGAGGCGGTTCAGATGAGTATATTCGAGTATGACGAAGAAAAAGAAATGAAGTTAATCCGACAGGATGAACGGGAAATTGGAATACAGCAAGGAATACGTAAAGGCGTGAATAAGGGCAGAAAAGAAGGCATCAGAGAAAGTATAAAATGTTTTATCCTTTACTGTTTAGAAGAACAGATACAGGAAGAAAGTATTGTTTTAAAATTGCAAAGAATCTTTGGCGTATTACCAGATGAAGGAAGACGACTAATTTCCTTATATCGGAAAGTAGAATAGTTCTAGTATTATAATTTCTGCTTTTACTGTCTTTTAGGAGGAATTTAGCATGAAAACAAAATACCATTACGATTCTCCAATCGGTATGTTATGCGTTGAAACAGAAGATAATACAATCACAGGTCTTTATTTGGATTCTACGATAGAAGAGGATAAACAGGAGACAAAACTCCATGCAGAAACTCACAGGCAGCTCATGGAGTATTTTCAAAAAAAGAGAACAAAATTTGATTTGCCAATTCATCCAACTGGAACAGAGTTTCAGATGAAAGTATGGGATGCACTTCGGACAATCCCATACGGAGAGACGCGCAGTTATGGGGAGCTTGCCAGAATGATTGATAATCCAAAAGCATGCCGTGCAGTGGGTGGTGCAAATAATAAGAATCCGATTATGATAATAATTCCCTGTCATCGTGTCATCAATGCAGATGGGTCTCTTGGTGGGTTCGGTGGTGGGCAAGCTGTAAAGCAATATCTTCTAGACTTAGAGAAATAGTATTCGTGACATAAGAATGGAGGAAACATGGAGAAATAGAATAATAGTTGGCAGATTAACGGTTTACAATGGAATGATAAAAGATGTATTCATACCCCTTTGGAATTACTAAATTACATTGAGAAGGTAGGTTTTCTTCCGCTTTTTCAAAATAAAATAAAAGGATTTTCAGAGAAAGCGCAGTAAAAAGGGAGTGGAATATGGAATGCATATAGGTTATTATGCAATGCCAGAAGAGATGTGGGGGTATGATTTTGTGACTTCCTGCTACAAAGAAGAACCCAAAAAATCAAAGGCAAAGATTGAAAACCAAATGATGGAGCTGTATTCGTTAAAAAAAGATAGTTTTACTATATAGACATCACTCAAAAATAGTTTTGTTCAATTTGCAGAAATACGAAAGGGATTGTTGTTCATATTGACAAAATCTAAGATTATAGCTAGAAACTATTGAAAATCAAGCTAAGTATACTATAATTTAGATATAAGTAAAATAGTTTACAAGAAATTAAAGTATAGTAAAAAAGGAGAACGAGCATGGCAAAACTTATCATTAACCGTGAGGAGTCAATTGGAACCATTCAACCAGAACTATATGGACACTTTTCAGAACATCTTGGAAGATGCATTTACGAAGGGCTATATGTAGGAGAAGATTCCGAAATTCCGAATGTAAAAGGAATGCGAACCGATGTAGTGGAAGCGTTAAAGGAGATTAAGATTCCAGTACTACGCTGGCCAGGTGGATGTTTTGCAGATGAATATCATTGGAAAGACGGTGTAGGACCAAAGGAAACAAGAAAGAAAATGATAAACACCCACTGGGGCGGTGTACTGGAAGATAACAGTTTCGGTACACATGAGTATTTTGAACTTTGTAGGCAATTAGGATGTAAAACGTACATAAATGGGAATCTAGGAAGTGGTACTGTACAGGAAATGTCTGAGTGGGTAGAATATATGACATTTGACGGAGTATCTCCAATGGCCGATTTAAGAAAAGCCAATGGTCACAAGGAGCCTTGGAAGATAGATTATTTTGGCGTTGGTAATGAGAACTGGGGTTGTGGAGGCAATATGCGACCACAATATTATGGTGATGAATATCGCAGATACCAGACCTACGTCCGTAATTATGATTCTAAGAAACCAATTCAGAAAATCTGCTGTGGAGCCAATTCAGATGATTATACATGGACTAAAGAAGTGTTAGAAACAACCCATGACCATACACAGCCAGAATTCCATGGTTTTATGGATGGTCTTTCTCTTCATTATTATACTGTACCGAATACATGGGCAGAAAAAGGCAGTGCTACTGATTTTACTGTAGAAGAATGGTACAGGACACTGAACAAGGCCTTATATATGGATGAATTGATTAAACGCCATGGAACTATTATGGATGTGTATGATCCAGATAAGAAAATTGGTATGATTGTGGATGAGTGGGGATGCTGGTATGACGTAGAACCAGGTACCAATCCAGGATTTTTATATCAGCAGAATTCTGTTCGAGATGCTCTTGTAGCAGGAATTACGCTGAATATCTTTAATAAACACTGTGATAGAGTGAGAATGGCAAACTTAGCGCAGACCATCAATGTATTGCAGTCTGTACTATTAACAGAAGGACCAGCTATGGTCAAGACACCAACTTACCATGTATTCCATATGTACCGCCATCACCAAGGAGCAAAACTATTAAGTAGTGTAATGCTTGGAGTAGAACAGACAGGAGTGGAAGAATGGAAGGTTCCAGCAGTCACAGAGTCTGTATCTGAAAATGAAGACAGAATTATTACCGTTACCTTAAATAACCTTTCAACTGATAAAGAAGAGCAAGTGGAAATCGTACTTGGTAATAGTTCGAATTCTATGGAAGTTGTAGAGGCAAGCGTTGTAACAGGCCAGATTCAAGCATACAATTCCTTTGATGAACCTGAAAATGTAACTGAACAGCCTTTCACAGCATATAAAATGGAGAACAATGCTATTGTTTTAACTATGCCAGCCAGCAGTGTAGTAGCGATACGTTTTCGTTGTCAGTAGGGTTTGTTTATTATGAGCGAAAGAATTTGCAGACGATGTCTTATGTGGGATACTATGCCAAGTAAAATGGCAGATTATTTAGAAACCTATATAGAGGGAATTCCAGAAGACGAGAAGGCAGAAAATAGTTTAATAGAAGAACGTCTTGCATGTTGTAAAACTTGTAAGCATTTCCAAGAAGGCATATGTCGTGCCTGCGGATGTTTTGTTTCGTTAAGGGCAGCAGTCAAAAGGCAGAAATGTCCTTATAAGAAATGGAACAAATAAATGTAGGGGGATGATATCAGTCCCCCCACTATATTTCTTCATCCATTGGATCATAATGCATTCGTATTTTAATATCCTGTCCATAATTGCCAAATGTTTTTCCAAAAATGGTAAGCCCTCCGACATGCTCTGAATCATCATTCACAGCCATTTTAAAAGATAGTCGGCTTCTGTAATCTAAATGAAAATCCTGTATTGTCTTATCACTTATTTTCATGCCATCTATAAACACACCATTTTCTCCGATAACAAGCATTTTAAGTAATCCATATTGATTCCATTCATCATACCACCAGTCTGGTGTTAAAATCCCGCGCACATCACCAAAATCACCAGGTGAGGTCCAAGAACCAATATATTCATTATTCAAATAGAAACTAATATCAGAAGGCCATACGTTATTCACCCCAGGTGCTTCCGAACTAAGTTCAGCAGAAATCATTATCTGGGTTATTTTTTGATGGTAAGGAATAAAATTAGGAATTTCGTATTCTACAAAACCTTTTGTAAACCATAAGATATCAGCATCATAACGACTTGGATGGGCAAAGTAGCGGATATCATCCACTTCACCAATCAGTTTATCAGCTGTTGCAAGTCCACAGGTGGATGAAATTTTATAATTATTGTAATGACCGATTTTTAAGTCGATATCATATACATTGTTAAGATTTTCTGGAGCCTCAAAATCAATTACCAGTTTATCAAGGCAGATGGAACAGAGTTTCTGATTACCATGACCAGAAGCAACATTGGATGTCTCGACAATTTTGCAGGCCTCTAATTTTTTTATATGGCCAGTTAAGGCTCCGCTTGTAATGTTAAGGCTATTCGCAAGCTCGTTCATATTCATTTGTTTATGTTCAAGGAGTAATTTGATGATTTCAATACGGACCTCGGAACCTAGAGCTTTAAAAAGTTCTAATCCATCATCAAGAGAAGTAATATGCAACATATAGATTCCTCCATTTTGGTAGAAAATTTTCAATTAGTAATTTCATTATAGCTTCAATAAAATGAAATAACAACAAGCAAAAATGAGCAATAATTTAACCCAATACGAAAAAAGTTGAATTGATGCGAGATCCCAGAAAAGATATAATATAGAAAAGCCAATAAACGGCTCCAAGAAGGAGGAAGATTATGAGTTATAGGGATCAGATTATTGCAGGAAAAACAGCGCTAGGGGTAGAGTTTGGCTCCACAAGAATTAAAGCAGTTTTAATTGGTGAAGATTTTGCGCCAATTGCACAAGGCAGTCATGGATGGGAGAACCAATTAGAAGACGGTTTATGGACTTATAGTTTAGGTGCAATCTGGAAGGGGTTACAAGACAGCTATCAGAAAATGGCATTAGATGTAAAAGAAAAATATGATGTAACCATTACTAAGATTGGTTCAATCGGATTTAGTGCTATGATGCATGGTTATATGGCATTTAATAGAGAAGGAGAACTGCTTGTACCATTCCGTACATGGCGAAATACCAATACAGAGAAAGCAGCAAAAAAATTAACGGAAGAATTTCAATATAACATTCCACTTAGATGGAGCATTTCCCACCTTTATGAAGCAGTTTTAGATAAAGAAGCACATATTAACGACATTACATATATTACAACATTAGCAGGTTATATTCATTGGAAATTAACAGGACAGAAAGTATTAGGCGTTGGCGATGCATCTGGAATGTTTCCAATTGATAGTAAGACAAAACAGTATGATGCTCACTTAATGGACAAATTTGGTAAGCTTGTAGCAGATGAAAATCTTCCTTGGGAGTTAAAAGATATTCTTCCAAAAGTGCTTATGGCAGGTGAAAATGCGGGAACATTAACAGAAGAGGGAGCAAAACTTCTAGACGTAAGCGGTAACTTAGAAAGGGGAATTTCAATGT
>CALFNR010000151.1:0-1829 GCA_937903005.1 uncultured Lachnoclostridium sp.
TTCGAATACGCTGAATCTCCCCAGCATCGTTATAAGAAAATACTTTTTCTATATAAACCTTGCTTTCTTTCAATATCTTCTCAATAATCTCTAATAATTCTGGAAGTCCATCTCCTTGCTTTGCTGATATCTTAACTGTATAATCAGCTAATGTATCTTTTAATGTCACGTCTTCTACAATCTTATCCTGCTTGTTAAACGCAGTAATAAAAACTTTATCCTTTACTCCCAGATTGTTAAGTGTCTCATAAACCGTTTCCATCTGCCTTACAACTGCACGATTTGACGCATCTACTACATGCAAAATAATATCTGCGTATTTTGCTTCTTCCAATGTACTTCGAAATGCGTTAATCAAATGATGGGGCAGCTTACGAATAAATCCAACTGTATCTGTTAAAAGAATCTGTTGTCCGCTCTCTAACTCCAGATTTCTTGTTGTGGGATCTAGTGTCGCAAACAGCTTATCTTCTTCCAATACACTTGCATCCGTCAACGTATTCAGCAAAGTAGATTTTCCAGCATTGGTATACCCTACAATAGATACTATCGGAATAGGATTCTTCGTTCGCTGTCTACGAAGGGTCTCGCGATTTTTGATAACCTGATCCAGTTCTTTATTCAGTTGAGAAATTCGATCTCGAATCAAACGCCTGTCCATCTCCAGCTTTTTCTCTCCAGGTCCTCTCGTACCGATTCCACCACCAAGTCTAGATAATGAATGACCCAAACCAGCTAATCGGGAAGAACGGTACTTTAACTGTGCCATCTCAACCTGAATCTTACCCTCTCTAGTACTTGCTCTCTGTGCAAAAATATCAAGAATCATAACCGTCCTGTCGATTACCTTTGTTTCTAGTTCTTCCTCAAGATTCTTTAACTGTGCTGGTGATAATTCATCATCACAAACGATACCTGTCGCCTCATATTCATAAATCATACTCTTAAGTTCTTCTATCTTGCCTTTTCCAATGTAAGTACCAGGATGAATGCTCTCTCGATTCTGGTAAAGTTTTGCAACCGTTGATGCACCAGCCGTTTTCGCTAACTCCTCTAACTCATCTAAACATTCCTTTGTTTCTTTCTCATCTCCAGTACAGACACCGACCAGAATAACTCGTTCTTCTTCGTCTTTTACATCATATAACTCTGCCATGTTCACTCCACCATTCTACTGTTCGTTCAGCCTTGTTTTAATAAACTCTACTTCTCGAATGACTTCCTGATCGTCTGGAAAATCAGCGAGATACTTCATTGCGACATCAAGTGCTTTCTCAAAATCAGTTAAATATTCATAAACGGATATCTGATCCCTTTTTAGAGTTCTTGTCCATTTTGCATCGTTACAAGTAATTCCTGTCTCAAAGCATTTTAGCGCGCCATGATAATCTTTCGTGAGCATAGCACTTCTTCCTAGCATCTCATATGCCTCAGCCAAATGCTTTGCATCCTTTTCAGAAACATAGCTATTTAAATAGGAAGAAACTTTTTCATAATCTTCCTCTGCATAAGATATTTTTGCTAAATAAAAGTAAGCTTCTGGCTCCTTTTTATCAACTAATGCTTCCAGGCTTTCAACAGCTTCTTGTGTTATTCCATAAAAATAATACTGGGCTACTGCATACTTAAGCTTTTCATCCAAAGTTTTTGGCTTAACTTTTAATGCCGCCTGCAAATAAGAATCTGCTTTCTCCTCCTCTTCTTCTCTCATAAGCAGAGAATACGCCCCTAAATAAGCATCAAAGTTCTTTTCATTTTCCTTAATAATATAATCATAGTCTGCAATTGCTTTATCTGCCATATTTCCTTCAGCTTCTGCATAAGCACGT
>CALFNR010000152.1:0-17274 GCA_937903005.1 uncultured Lachnoclostridium sp.
GTCCATACTGGGCGCTCTTGACTCATTATTTCGCTATCCGTATATTTTGCTGATCTAAGGAATTGTGCAATGTTTGGAATACCATATACGTCATAGGCAAATTTAAACACAGATTTGACGTATGCTATTGTCTTGTTTTTTGTACGTGTTGCGTATGTCTCATCACTGATCAATTCTGTACGCCAGTTTTCTAACTGTAATCGAGTTATTTTTCTTATATCATTGTCTTTTAAAGGAAAACGTCGTTCGAAGTGCGTATGCCTTTGCTGAGATTGTCCGGAAGAAATCTGAAATGATTTTTCATAAAGGCCATTCATTTCTAAGAACGTAATCTTTGGAGCTGTATTTGTTTTTTCTATTTTTACGCTTGCCTCATATTGCGCTGCATCACGTTTTAATTTAAAACCACGTTTCTTTTTTGTACTCCATTTACCAGTTAAAGGGTCTTTTACTTGATATTGCACAAAATATGTTTTTCTTTCTTTGTCGTAACCAATCATATCTGCTCCTTTCTTTTACTTCCGTTCACTTCCGATTGCTTCCGCTACTTCCGTATGCGTCCAATCCTGTCCGAACTTGTCCGGCTAGTCCGTTTTTTATGAAACCAAAAAGTGTATAATTATAAATTTAATTAAGTTAGTAACCTAAAGCTACTTGACATCTGCATTCATACGTAGTATGGAGTTATGTTAAATTCTCAGCCTTGAACACTTGTAAAGTATTTTTTAATATGCTAAACTCTGTTTGTAACTTCGGTAATCCACTTTAGGTGGTAATGATGGAGGATTTCAAGAAAGCACCGTATTCTTTGCGGTGCTTTCTTGCGTTTAAAGAGAATCATTCACAAAGTAATCGACAATTATATCTTTTATATGCTTTATATCCTCATCATTTATAATTACTGCTTTACCTTTTGAATCTCTGTAAGGCTGAGCAAGTCTTTTTATGCTAATTCTTTGTATATCATTGACCTTTACGTAGTTTATTTTTCCATCTATTATTACAGGATAATTTGTACTATATCGCTGACATGTAAACTTAGAAGAAATAGGAAGCACAATAACGCTTGAGTCGTTTATAAATTTTTTTGATAAAAGCTTTTTGAATATTAAGACTGGTCGTAACTTTTCCAATTCTGATCCTACGTTTCTTCCTAACTCTGCCCAATAAACGGAATGGAGCAAAATCCCTGGCATAACTTTTAACTCTCGTTGAAATTGAAGCTTTGTTTTATAATCAAACCAAGTTAAATATTTATAATAATCCTCTGTTAAAATAAAATTTTCTTTTTTTATACTTTGAAATCTCTTATGTGACAAAGCTTGATATGTATTTGTTGTTTTGGCCAGCAAACTATGGATAACAATTTCAGATATTTGCAAATAAGTTTTGTAATCCACTTTCATATTTTTTCCTTTGATTCTTAAAACTGATATAATTTTTGCTTTCTCAATTTCAAAATAGCTTTCAGGATAAAGAACTTTTTCCATTCCTTCGATTACGATAATATTAGATTGACCATCAGGGTTTTCTAATGGCACCATGCATATTCTATTTCCTAAATTAGTATCACAAAGATACATTGCTATTTTACTTTCACCATCATTGTTAACATATTTATAAATATTTCCATGAAACAACTGTATAGATTTTGCCATTACCTACTTACCTTCCTTCATCCGCTTTACTTTCTTGTTCTTCGCTATGAAACGAATGTAGTCTATTAACTCTTGCATATCAGCTTTATCGAACTCTTCACCATCGAGCGCGGCAAAAATATCGTTTAAGTAGGCTTGCATCTTCACAGACAAACGCTTTTGTTTATCGTCTGCGTACTGCATTAGATTTGTGCCTAAAAGTGTAGAGAAAGATATGTTGTAGAAGGAAGAAAATTTTTCCAGAAGGACGTAGTCAAGTTGCTTCTCACCTAACCGAATTAGATTGTATTCATCTATAGATATATTAAGTGCTTTGCAAACTTCTTCATCTGACCTACCAGACATATATTGCAAAGCAACTACATTGTCATTAGGTGGAAGTGCTTTTATACCAGGAGGGAAAAAGTCAGTCCAACGCTTTTTATAAAATTTTGAGAATTTCAACATAAGGTCAGTATCGAAGATATGATTTACACCGTCTTTTAAGTTGCGGTAGTAGTCAACAGATATGTCTACTTCTTTAGCCACGTAATCTTCTGAATACCCGTGTTCCTTTTCAAGATTAGTTAGTTGTTGACCTATATTTATTGCCATAGGTGTTGTTTTTGACTTTTCACTCATGGAATAGTTTGGATCATCTACCCACCCCATGATATATGAAGGTGAAGTTTTTAATGCTTTAGCAAACAATATTACTTGATCTTGTGTTAAATCTGTTTCTCCTTTTTCTATTCTAGAAACACTTCCTTTTGTTTTATATCCGCACATTTCAGCTAATTTCAATTGAGAAATAGAAAGTTCTTTTCTTCTTTTCTTTATTTGCATTCCAACAGTATCACTCATTTTGCACTACCTCTTGTAAAAATATTTTATTTTATGGTTGACAAACTTTCAACCGTATTTTACTATTTAGACGGTTGAAAAATTATCAACCTCAGAAGGAGAAAAAATGACTAATAAAAAGCTATTTCAAATTGCATTGATAAAAAGAGATTATACTTTCGACAAATTAGCAAAAGAAATAAATTTATCGAGACAATCAATGTCGTATAAAGTAAATAATTTACGCAAATTTACGGATTCTGAAATAGAAAGCATTGATAAAGTTCTTAACTTATCCGTTGAAGAAAAAGAAAATATTTTTTTTGCTAAATAGGTTGAAAATATTGCAACTTCCAACACCAAGAGAGCTCGGCACAACAATTAATTTATGTTCTTTTATTTTTATAACAATTAAAGCAATTAAATTTTCCCCTCTGATAGTTTATTGCTTACCTTCGAAAGGGTTTTGTACTCTGGATTATCTGGAAAACCATAACTGTAATTTTCTGCGTTGGGCATCGCGGAACATGTGAAACTATGGATATTCATTGTGCCGAGCTCTCTTGGTGTGAGATTAGAAAGGAAAAGGAGAAAACAGAATGAATAAATTGGAACAGGGACGACTAATAGTAGAAGACGATGGTTATTTTGGAACTAATAAAAACTACAAAAATACAAGATTCTATCTATACAAGAGTGAAGAACAAAAAAAACTGTTTGACATGATTATGCAGGAACTAAAAAACAACCCTGCTTTGACAGGCAGGGATGTTATGAGAGTAACAAATGACGTTTGCAATTATCTCGAATGCCAATTAGATATTGTGAAAGAATCACTCATTATTTGATCTCTCAATTTCTTTTAACTGTTCATACACATGATCAACACTCATCATGAAATCAACTAAACTAAATTGTTCTGATTTCCCTGGTTTGTAATCACGCCCGTGATGAAGAACAAAACCAATTGCGAGTTGGTATAACTGTTCATCTGTATGCTTCATATTATTACCTCCCTTCAAATCAATTATACAAGTTAGGGTGAAAAAATATTTACCATCTGCAAGGCTTGCATGGGAAGGATCAACTTGTTCCTTATCGACCTACATTCGATTAAAAGCAAGACTTGATTAAAGACAAACGCTATCATTCTCGTTATTCTCTATTCAAATTTAACTCAATGACTAAAAAAATAACGAGCGTTGCGACCATTACTCACGAAAGACGATTGCTATAAGTCTGGATCATATAGATGTATAAAAATTTTTATGTTCAAGAAAAATATTGCAAATTGTTTATATAGAAAACCATTGATAGAAAACTAATTTGTTTGACCAAATAAAAAACATATAAAAGCCCAATCAAATAAATTTTTCGTTCAAAAATAGCACGTGCTTGGATTCTTCCACTTTCTAAGCATGAAAAAAGATGCCAGGCCTTATGCAAGCCTTGCAGATGGTAAATGTACAGATGCAAAAAAAAGAAAGGAGAGAACAACTTATGTGCCAAAGAGTTAAGACACGTGAAGAAATTGCTAACCAGTTCTATCTCAGCAAAGCTGATATTCAAAAGCTATTAGGTGTCTCATACGCAACTTCTAAACGCATATACGACTATGCAAAGAAGGAAGATGAGAAAGACTTAAATGGTTTCATCATCGAGCCTACAAAGGTTCGTATAACGTCCGTATGCAGAGTAACAAAGACAACTCTTGCAACGATTCACAAGCAAGTTGGAGCAGTTGCAAATGGAGCTTGAAAGCATAAAAAAATCAGCGTGTCGGATGAGTACAACACGCTGACGAGAGATGTGTTTCGCCATAAGAAAACATCTACTCATATTTTAACAAATAAATGAGGAATGACAACATGAAAACAGAGAAAGCCATTAGAAGGCATTTAAACCCACTTATCGCGGAAGTGTTACTGACAGTTGTTCTTGCAATGTTTCTTGCCTATGCATTGATTGGAGCGGTCATGCAGCAGTCATATAAAAACTGTCCTCCAACACCACAAGAAATTGAAGCAAATCCATCTTTAGTGAGGTACTTAGAATGAGACTGAGTAGAGAGACGCTAGAAGCACGAAATAAGGTGCTTAGAGAGCAGATTGCAAAGCTAGAGAGAATCAATGCAGAGCAGTTTGAAATGCTTCACAGAAGCCAATTAAAGGTCATACAACTCGAATCTGAGAACGCATGGCTAAGAGGGCAGACAAAATGAAGATAGATTGGAATTTATGGGAGAAAGTAGCAATGCAAAACTTTAGAGCAAAGTCAGCAGTAACGCAGCAAGGCAATAGCACGCAATTTTTTATTTCCGATGGATTGAATGGAAAATTTAGAATCGAGTGCAACAATCCTGTTGCGTATGTTGACAAAGAGGAATTTATAGAAATCTTGCTGAAAATTCAGCTAGAAATGGGAAAGGAGGATGCAGGAAAACATGGCAGACTTAAACATTGTAGCGCTAGTGGGCAGATTGACTAAGAATGTAGAGATCAAGAAAACAAACACAGGGAAGTCAACGACAACTATCACATTAGCTAACAGTCTTGGCAAAGATAAAGATGGAAATGAGCGTGCTGAATTTCATCAAGTTGAGGTTTGGAACCAATCAGCAGATTTTCTTTATCAATATGCAAAAAAAGGAACGCTAATTTCTGTAAACGGAAGGCTGCATTCCAGAAGCTATGATGATAAATCAGGAACAAGGCATTACATCACGGATGTGATTGCTTCTCAAGTATCTATTTTGGCACAACCGAAAGCACTTGAAAACAATTCAATGTCCACTGTAAATCCATCTGATTTAGATATAACAGAAGACGATTTACCTTATTAGAGAAAGGAGACACATGCAGCAAGACAAAGGATTCATAACGATTTCACGAAGGATCCTTGAATGGAAGTACCACGATTCATCCTCAGCTGGATGGTTGTTTATTACGATTCTATTGAAAGCTAATTGGAAAACTGGCTATTTCAAAGGACAAGAAATACCAAGAGGTACGCTTATTACTAGCGTTAGAAAGTTATCAGAAGATACTGGCCTTGCGTTGAATACGATACGGAAGTGGTTGAAGATTTTTGAAAAAGAAAACATGATCAAGACTTCTTACATCGACAAGGCAACAAAAATAACTGTACTCAATTACGAAAAGTACCAGCAACGAATTGATACAGTGACTGATACACCTGTTGATACAGTGCTTGATACAGTCAGTGATACAGTGCTTGAACCCAATAGAACAAATAAACAAAGCAACAAAGAAACAAATAATAATACTTATGGTCATTCGATGCAGAATGACCGCAAAAAAGAACAATCTGAGTCTTGGTTTGTTTCTTTTTGGAGCACCTATCCAAAGAAAGTGTGCAAGAAAAATGCACACTCTAAGTTTTTGAAAGTTTGTACAAGTGAGGAAAAGTACAACGAGATCATGGACGGATTGCGTAGAACAGTGCTCAAACAAGCACAGTACGAAGGAACTACGCAATACATTCCAAATCCAGATACATGGCTCAATGGTGAACGTTGGAATGATACAGAATTTATTCCAAAGTCAAAGCCAACTTACAAACCGATTGAAATTTCAAAGCCTACATACTTTCAAAAAGGCTTTGAACAAAAGCCTACAGAAAAGCCAAATGAAGAGCTTTTGGCCAAGGTGAAAGAAATGCAAGCAAACATGGGAGGATGAACAATGCGTGAAAGAGGATTTGAACTAGTTCGCGATGATATGCGACAAAACAAAGTGAAATGTGTATTACTTCCAAAGCGGAGCACAAAGAATTCCGCTGGGTACGATTTCTTTCTACCAACGAGCGTAGCAATATTGCCACACAGTGCTGCCTTCATGTGGACGGATGTGAAAGCCTATATGCTTCCAGATGAAGTGCTACAGTTGCATATTCGTAGCTCGATTGGCAAAAGAGGAATCATTCTAAGCAACTGCACTGGAATTGTTGACTCAGACTACTATGGCAATCCATCAAATGACGGAAACGTTGGAATATGCTTACGCAACATGACAGATGAAGTTATTGAATTGCAAGGTGGAGAAAAGATCATGCAAGGAATCTTCACAAAGTATTTGATTGCAGACAATGACAATGCAACAGAGCAAAGGCATGGCGGATTTGGAAGCACGGGAACAGGGCAATAAAGATGTTTGAATGGATATTTGGCTATTTAGAAGCAACGATAAACTTCTGGATCAATGTGTTTATGACCGTTCTTTATTTGCTTGCTGTTGCAGCTATTGTGCTTATTACGATATTCACGATTTGGCTAGTTGCAATGATCGTGATCCAAGTCATTAAGTTTTATATTCTGAAGTGGAAAGGGAGACTATAAGTATGGATGAATTGAAAAGATGCCCTAGATGTGGTTGCAAGGCCAACTTGTTCGTTGACTGGGACACTCGGCCAGTTAAAGGAAAATACTATGTCTATGCAAGATGTAAAGAGTGTGGATTCCGCTCAGAATCATGCGAAACAGTGGCAAAAACGATTCAAGCATGGAATTCTACTCAATGTACAAAAGGACTCACTGGACGGCAATTATCGTTGTTCTAGAAAGGATTAGAAGTGGCGGGAAACTACAAAAAGAGAAAATCTAAAACCAAAGTAGTACCTAAGAAAATGCCGAAACGGTACGACAATCCAAACGATGATTATCAGCGAAAGACAGTCGATAAACTTGGAAAGCAGACGATGCTCTACATCAAAAAAGAAGACTTTGAAAAGATGCAGCGTGCACAGCTTGTAAAGCTTCAGAAGGCAGAACCAGGAACTGATGCAGAGTATCGAGCAGAACGAGACTATATGATCATGATGCTTGGTGTAAACATTGGTGCACGAACAAACACCATTCTTGAAATGACACCTAGAGACTTTGCTGGAGGACAGCTTCGGATAAAGGAACACAAAACAGGCAAGGTCCAGCAGTTTGAACTACGAGACAATATTTACAAGTTACTAAAGGACTATGTTAAGAAGTATGGATATACGACAGATGAATTCATGTTTAGAGCACACCTTGTAAGCAAGAACAGACCACTGTCCAGGCAAACCGCTTGGACGTTTGTAAAAAAGCTAGCTGAAGAGGTAGGCATTGAATATATGGTCGGTGCATACTCTCTTAGAAAATCGTTTGCTAGATGGCTGTATGATGATTGCCACGACATTTTCAAAGTAATGCGTGTACTTGGCCATTCCGATGCAATGATTACAGCTAGATACATTTGTTTGGAAGAAGATGAAGTAATGAAGATCAGGGGAAAGATTGAATATGGCTTTGACAGATTCTATTAAAAAAGTAGAGTATGCAGCATACAAAGGTGAAGACATTATAGGAGTTGGAACTATTGACGAGCTTGCAAAGACAACAGGATTTACAAAGCAAACTCTTAAATTTAGCGCAACACCTACTGCAAGAAAAAGAAACAAAGGAAATAAGCTGGTTCTGTACAAGATAGAGGACGAATGAAAAAGAGCGAAGTTGAAGAATACTTGATGCAAAAGGTAGAAGTGACTCTAGCAGATGGAACTCAGCTTCTTGGAATACTTCATAGAGGTAGAGATATATTTGCAAGAAAACATCTAGAGTTTGAGCACATCCAGATAAAAGAAAAGTATTACTTGAGTGCAGGGAGTCTTCCATCAAAGAGAACGTTTAGACCTGGTGATATTCGATGCATCAATGAGTGTGAATGGTGGGAGGTAATAACATGATCAAATTAGGTGATATTCCAATTGGTGCAATTGTATCTAAAGATGTGAAAGAAAATGTTGATGGTGGAATATGGGAAGATTTAAAGCAAGCAATGGTTCCAGAATTAATCTCAGAAAAATATAAACATAAAATTTGTTTAAATGTTCCTAAAGAAGAACTAGAAAAAATTTTTGTGAATTTATATCGTAGAACCGGTTAAACCAATACATTTTCCTACTTTTACAGGTAAATGTATTAATAGTTCAGGCTTTTCTTTATGAAGAACATTAAAACTATTCCAATATTGAAAAGCACTATTTAATGATAAAAATTCAGATGTTTCTAAATTCCATGTGAAACCATCATTTAAATATTTTGCATCAAATTCAAAAGCATTTGAATCATCATAGAAAATTTCAAAAATTGGAAAATCATTTCCAAAACTATTACTCCAATATTTGAGTTCTTCTAATTTTGAGACACCAAAGAAGCATTCATATCTTGGAGGATACTGAGGAAATAAAGATCTTCGAACGAATTCAGCATGTAATTCGCAATATATAGAATTTGTTCTTTCATATTGATATTTAACATTTGCATTAGGAATCAAGTTTCCTAAAAAACCAGAACCATGTAAAGACACACCGTTAGGAAATAATTTTTGATATACCTCTGAATTATATTCTTGAGCTAGTGAATTTTTAGAAAGTTTAAGAGTCATTCCTTCTTTTAGTGAATTTGCACGGTCAATGTGATAACAAGTTTTAATCATAATTTCCTCCAAGTTATGGAAATTATATCAGAGAATTTAACAAGGCAAGTTATGTAAAGTTCTCAAAATACAAAAATATAGAAATCATGCATATTTATGCATATATAGAAAGGAAAATGGCACATGTCGGAATTTAACTTAATATATATTCGGTTAAATTCTCGAAATACCTAAAAATGGAAAATATGAACAGAAAAAATGAATGCTTTTCTTATGATCTTCAAGATGTTTTAGTTGCATTCAATGCAGTTAAAAGAACATTGCAAAAAAGAAAATACTGCTACGATGAATGCGAGAGCCAAAAAATAAAAGAAATGTTTATTCAAACACTTGACATTGATCTACTTACTTTATCAACGAAATTAATGACTTGGGTTTCTCACGGTCACAAAATGGAAGCGAGTGAAGATGATTTTAACGACTTACTTGAGTAGCAAAGGAGATTAGAACAATATGAACATGGATTCGATTGCGTTAAGAATTGTTAGAAAATATATTGAAGAACATTTAGAAAAAAATATTAATCTTTTTGATAGAGAACCGTACATTGTATGGAAGTGTAAGACACTTCAAAACTGGAAGTATTTAATGAGTACAGACTTACACGATGGGATGTATTACGAGCTTACATACAATGGAGACAAAGAAGAGTGGTATTTGGATGCTTACAAGAAGTTTGAAAATAGATGCATTCCTACGGAGAGTGTAAAGTAATGAACTATATAATAAATCCTATTTGGTTTTACGTAATAGAAGTTTTGCAAAATATCAGAATGATATGTTTCGTATCATTGCTTATTATTTCAATTTACAGTGTGGGATCATACTTACTTTGCTTTGATGAATTTGAAGAGAATATCGTAGAAAAATTAGAAAAGAATAAGTGTATCCTCAAAAAAAATATAGTTATATTCATACTTCTGCTATCTGTATTGTCTATTCTTCCGAAAGAAGAGACATGTTACAAGATGATGGTTGCAAGCCAAGTTACTGATGAAAATGTAAGCAAGGCTGAGGATATTATAAAAGACAGTGTGGATTACATTTTTGAAAAATTAGGAGATGAATAAATGTTAAATATTGAAAAATACAAGGATGAGATTGTTAATCAAAGGGATACATTGTTGGGTACTCCAATTCAATGTATTATCGCCTTATTTTATATGAATGGTGATAGAAGGTGTAGCCCTGGTGGTTGCGATTCTTGCATCAGAAGAGAAGTGAAGTGGCTTTTTGAAGAATATAAAGGACATATTCTTAATGAAGAAGAAAATAAATATTTGAGTGCAGTGATTGGGCCTTTTAGAGATAAAATTGAGTGCATTATAAAGCGCCAGATGAATGAATACGCATATATTGAAATTTATTTAAGGACAAAAGAAATAAGAGACTGTGATGCTAAGTATTATTCCATAAAACTATATAGATTTGTTATAACGAAAGAATATACGAGAATGGTAAGCGATAAAAAATACACATTAGATGAGCTAGGACTTTAGAGGCATATGAAAATGAAAGTTGTAAAAGTTAAGCCAGATATACTGTGCATTGAATATAGGCAAGATAAAAGTGATAAAGACTATGGATCGTGCCTATGGGCGAGATTTTACTTCAATCTTGATGATTGTGAATTGATGATTACTTCTGATTGTGGAAACTACGCTTATTCTTACTTTTGCCCAGCTGAAAACGAAAGTTTCCTTGAATTTATGACAACATGTGGAAAACTGTATTTATTAGAAAAAATCTACGGAACGCAAAATGTATTTGATTATGAAACAACTAAAGATTATACATATGATTTTTATGGAGCTGATGAAGATGACGGCTTAGAAACTAAAAAAAGGCTTGATGATATTTTTGAAAATATCGAGCTTGATGGCACACCAACAGAAGCATCTACTTTTGTCAAGCAATTTGAGTATGAAGACTATGATGGATATTTTTTTGATGTTTTTGAACTTCCAATATATGAATATCCAGCACAAGTGTTACGAATTGTTCAAATATTTGAAGATTATATCAAACCAAAAATACATGAAATCTTGGCTGAAAATTAAATGCATATGAAAAACATTAAAACAATTGCAGTATTTGAAAAACAGTTTAGTTCAGAAAGAAGAGTCGTTATAATGACTCTTCTTGATGATCATATATATTCTATCAAGCGTTTCATTGATGGAGAATATGATGAGAAAGTTTATGAGGAACATAGAAGTGAATAAAAAAGATATGATAAACCATCCAGAACACTACAAGTCTAGTTCTGGATTGGAAACAATAGATGTTATCAAAGCATTTACAGAAGACTTGAATGGATTTGATGCAGTTGCAACTGCGAATATTCTGAAATATGTATGCAGATGGAAAAAGAAAAATGGAATTGAAGATTTAAAAAAAGCACAATGGTATCTAAATGAACTGATTAAGCAACATGAAATTCCTTCAATAAAATATGGCCATGGTGTTAAGGCTAGCTATGCTGATGCAGACGGTTATATAATCTTTGGACATGTGGAGAAACATGAATAGATGGAGTGGATTAGCTGAAAAGAAAAGAAAAGCTATATTAAGCAATCCAAATGGTTGGATGATTCGCAATATTCTTCAATATGGAAATACTCTTATTGATTCAAAAGCATTCAAAAAGTGTGAAAAAGAAGATATCATTGCTGCACTTCAATATGCGTTAGCTAAAGCAGGCTTTAGAATCAAACTTGAAATAGAAGAATATAACGTTAAGGAACATAAAGAGACTGACTATGTTGCGAGGATCATACAATGATTGATAAGAATAAAAAGCAAGTGATTAATGGAATGCTTGCTGACTATTATGTCAACATTCCAAGAAAGCTATCTGATCTTGACACTAAAGCAAAAGAAGAAAGATCCAAAGTTGCAGATGTAAAAGCAGTTAGCATGAGTGATTATTCTTCTACATCTTATAAGACACATGATCAAAAACTTGCTGATATGATTACAAATATTGATAAATATAAAAAAACATATATCAAATATCAAAAGAAACAGCAAAAAATATTTGATGATTTGAATATTACATATCTAACTTCAAAAGAACAAACCGTACTAGAAGCTGTATTTAAAAGTAGGACTTATAAAGAAGCTGGAAAAAAGATTGGATATACAAAAACTCAAGTGTACAGAATCATGGAAAAAATTTACGAGAGGATGCAGAACTATATATGATCATAATGCTATTGATTGCTAACATTGCTAATGCAGTAATGATAAATAATATTTTCTTTTGGATTCTATGGTGGATTGAATTTATAGGAATGGTATTGAATTTTGTGATAGATATTTTAGAAAGAGTAGAGAGACACAGAAAAATATGAATGCTGAACAAGTGAAAGGAAAAATTAAACGTATAGGTTTTGTTGCAATTATTATGTTAACACCTATCCTTACGGGATGTGCTGGTTGTGAAAGAACATTAAAATCATTTCATTCAAATATAAATAATGGTTTGCATAGGACTGTTACTGTCTACGATTATAATGGAAACAAAATTAAATCCTGGACAGGCAAATTTGATGTTACCAATTCTGAAAATGAAGTTTATTTCGATGATGAAAACGATAAAAGAATTATTATTCATGGTGGCATCGTCATAAATGAAGAAAAATAAAAATAATCCGTCGCGATTTGTGACGGGTTATTTTCTGTAATAATTCAGATTAACTTTTATCTTTTCCAAAGAATATTTTTAGAATAGTAGAAATTCCTGTAACAAGTGTTCCGATTGCACCAATAAATTTAGCAAATTCAATAAATTTAGATTCGGATTGCATATTCAAAAATAAATAAGCACTAATTCCAACTAAGAAAACGGTCGTAAAGAAAGTAGCAAAGATACTTATAAAAGAATCACGAGATTCAATCTTTTGCTGCTGCAGCCGTGAATAGATTTCTTGATCAACATTTTTTTCAGCCATTTTTAAAATTCTATCAGCAGCACCAGGTAATATCTTTTCGTATTTTTCTAATTCATCAGCAGAAGGAATTGGACCTTTATATTGCTGAACTAATAGCTGACTTTCTTTATCACTTATAGAAGCACTTTTCTTTTCTACATTGTTTTGCATAATCGTTCATTGCTTTTTCAATTTGTTTTCCAGTATTTAGCCATGCTACTGTTAAAGCATCATTTTCATATGTTGTATATGATATTGGCTTTGATAACCTACGAGGAAAATTCATAGCATCTCTCGCAGTTTTACTGATTTTGAGCGTCATAAAATACCTCCTTCGTTATATATAAATTTTATCATGCATGTCAACATGATATACCTTAAAAAATTAATTTGATCGTTTTTATATTCCTAATATTTTCTTCTTTTTAGCAGTGAACTCTTCTTCTGTGATTATTCCTTCATCCATAAGAGCTTTTAATTCTTTTAATTCATTGATATTGATGCTCGAAGCAGACTCTTCTTTTTGGTTTGATTCTTCTTGGCTCTTTTGAATAATTAAATTACATTTTGCAGCAATGTTATCCGCCGTTGAAAGATAGTTATCAACAAATGATCTTGTTTCACTTGTTACAATTGGAATTGTGATAAGTGGTGTAGGATAATCAGAAACTGTAATATTTACTTTTAAATTTTTCAGTGAATGTACAGAAGTCTTCTTTGCTGATGCACCTCCGATTAAAGCACCAGTAGCACCAAATAATAAACCTCCTGCCAAAGCCTTGCCTGCACCGTCACTACTTGTAACGATATTGTTGTCTCTAATAACATCAACTCTACAAATCTGATTATAATTTACAATTTCCCACTCATTATTTGTTGGCTTTCCGAAAAGTGGGGAAGTCGTCAAGAAAATTGCTTTTTGTTCTTTATCATTGAATTTAGCATATGTTTTAGCATAAGAACTGACTTCTAAATCTGCTTTGAAATTTGTTATTTCATTTAGTTCAGCTTCTCTACGAGCGGAATATTTTGAAATTGTTTCTAAATCAAGATCAGCAAAATTTATACTTTTATTATATTGTGAAATAAGAACGTATTTATTTTTCTTTATACAGTTTGTACAAATTGAACCATCTTTACAATCAATGTGGACTCCAAATATTGATATTGGTTGATTACAAACAATACAATTAGATGTTTTCATAATTATTTTCTCCTTATACCTTTAAAAATTAACCCCAAAGATTTCAAATTTACTTGTTTTTTTCTTCAGCAATATCTCTAAGTACTAGCTGGCGAATGTAATCAGATTTATTAGGAACGCTTTTGATTTTTTCAATTACTTCAGTATCCTTGTCGTTTCTAAAAATGAAATTGAACTTAGTTGCAGTTTTTCTTTGATATTCATTTTTATAAGCGGTGCGATTGATAGATTCCTTTTTTGGCATGTGTGAATTCTCCTTTGATTTATTTTAACACATGCATGATTATTTGAAAGACTCAGGATCAAGCTCAATAGGGTGCAACTTTCTGTCTAACCAAAGCGTTAAAGAAAAATATTTGTAAGCTTCATAATACTTATCAACATTTTTTAGAAAATCTGTATCTGTGCTATCCATTAGATCTGTATCACCTTCGAAATCTATGCAACCCATTTTCGAACAAATGATATCTCCATCATACAAAACCCAGTCGTAATATCCTGGATATGCGACATCATGACGGATATCTCCTCCAGCTTCTCGAATCATTTCACATAGTTCTTCACTTGGATAGAGTTGTACTTTTTCTCTTCTGTAATTGTGTTTCCACAGAATATTTACCCTAAAGAAAATCAATTTATCTATAAATAGGCAAATATGTGAAAGCATGTTTTCTAATTTCTTTTGCATAATATCCTCCTGATATACGTTTAAACATTGAAACGAAAGATTTGAATTTTACTGAATAATTCTATCATATAGATAAAGCTTGCTTTCTCAATAAAGCAATATTTAACCCTGTAACTTTGCACACTGATACAATGCGAACTTTTGAAGGCTCTATGATATATTTTAATGATTCTTCATCAATTTGTTTTGCATACGTATAGATGCGCTTTGCAGTAGAACTAGAAACATCTAGTAGCTTTTTTATATCAGCTTGATTGAGATACACTTGTGAAGCAATTTCTTCACGTGTTTTAATTCTTTGACACATAAACTCCTCCAGGTATACGTTCTATAATTGAATACAAAGATTTGAAATTTGCTTAAAAATTCAGATAAGAAGATAAAATATCTCCTTATCTGTATATTTTCTTTTTAATGAGTAAGTTCTTCGATAACTTTTTTTGCAGCATATTTTCCATTGGCGGTGAGCTGTCTTTGCCATGCTTTTTGAGAGGGTGCCCATCTGAAACCGTATTTTTTGAGAATTGCTCTTGTTTCTTCATCTGGTTTTCCATCAAAGATAAATTGAACACGCATAGCATCACCATTTTCAACATATGAGAAACCGTCATATTCTTTTCCTTGATTCTCATTGGCTTTTGCTTCTTCTAATTCTTTTATACGTTTCTCTGTGGCTTTGATTTTTGCATTGCTATTCTGCAATGAATATGAGCTGAAAGGCTGTTTATAATTCCACTTTCTCATTTGCTCTGAAAAGCTAACTATTTGCTCTTCTGAAAGATCTGGACAATTTTCAAAAGCATGATTTTTACGGTAATAAGCATTGATACGCTTCATTTTTTCGTGCACAGATTTCAAAGTTGCTAGTTTTTCCTTTAAGGCAGTAATTGCACATGGATCATTGCTTTGTATTCCTTGACGATGAACATCCCTCATAAGATCCAGATAATGCTCAGCTTTTTTGAAATTATTGCGGTTTGCTTCCCAAGCGGCTACCTGCTTTTCTTTCATCTTTCCTGGAAAATTACCAGGTCCAACAATCATTACGGACGGGCACATACAACCGATTCTATTATCTTCATTGATTGCAAAGGCTAATGTTCTGCAATACTTATCAAATAGATCTGCTGCATGTTCCATTTGCTTAGGAGTTTTACATAACTCAAGTACTCGGTCAAGATCTTGCTTTGCTGCATCAACTTGCTTACGATACTCATTAGTTGTACTTCCTGCTACATAATCTCTAAAGCTCATCATTTCGTGAGCACGTTTCGCACTCACTTCATTAATTTCATAGTATGCCATTTTTAATCCTCCTTGGAGTCTTTCTACGCTCCTTTATGACATTCCACACTCTGCTTTTTACATGCGGACTTGTGACCGCCAACGGTAGCATTATGGAAAGGGTAGATATACCCTTAAAAATTGAAATCAAAGATTTGAAACTTGCTTAATTTTCAGCATTGCGTTTAAAGGATTGATACACCAACAATCAACACAGAAATTTTCTTCAACACAATTTTTGAAATGCTGTAAAAGATTTTCTATAGATTGACAACCTACAAATGTTTTTCTGATTGCATATGTATAATCTTGGTAATGTTCCTTCACTTTAAAAGTGTTGATTTGATTGCCTACAGAAACGGTCAATGTGTTGTTGCCATTTGATGTGATTGAGTAATTAATATTTCTATATGTAAATGAAAATGTGTTCATGATATACCTCCTGAAATTTACCTGAAAGATTTGAAAATCACTTGATTTCCTGCACTCTGCATTTACGGGCTTGTGACTGTCATTGGCTGCATTACAGGATCTGAGGCCATACCCTCAGAAACTGAATTCTAAGATTTGAAAAATGCTAGATTTTTATATGTGGCAAATAAAACCGTAACTTGTAAAAGCAGAATCATAACGCATATCTGTAAAAATTGTGTCTCCACTATCTTCCATTTCTTCATAGTTTTGAATTGCTTTTACATAATCGTTTGGATCCATCCAGCTTTTAGCATCGGCACAACCTAATTCATACAAATTTTTTACATTTGGATAAAATACAAATTCATCTTCACTATATAGATCCGTTTCATTCTTTGAAACTATGCCGGCTTCAATAGCTGCTAACAAATATGTTTTCATATTCCATACCTCCTAAAATTGACACAAAAGATTTGAAAATCACTAGGATTTTTCAATCCACAAAATATTTTTTTCTGTAACGTTTGAATAACGCTTATTAAGCTCATTCAAGCAGTCTATAAGGTTCTGCTTAGATCCTTTTCTGCTGAAAGATCCAAATTGTAATGTTTGGTAATCACTAAATTGATTACCGTTTGAATTCCATGCAACTTCATAAATACGCAACTTTTTCATAATATATACCTCCATTTTTTTGCTCAAAAGATTTGAAAATTGCTTTATTTCCAATGCTCAACCTTTGCCACGGCTTGCAACGTGCTAAATGAATTCAGGCGGTTTT
>CALFNR010000153.1:0-17377 GCA_937903005.1 uncultured Lachnoclostridium sp.
AACATTTGAAATACGATTACTCTGCTATTTTAATCATCTTAACTTAATGACATTGTCCCTTAACGTTACTTAAACAAAAGTTATAGTTCCCCTTAACACTCTTTGATTTTATCACAATATTAGCCCTGTTTAAATAGCTTTTTCAAAATATTTCTAACTTTTTCTTAACATATTTTAAATATCACATGTTTTAACGCGTAATGGAATTTCATATGCACCAAAAAAGAACTATCTGCTTACTCAGCAAATAGTCCCTTTTCATTTTATTAAAATCAGATTATTCTCCTGCTTCAAAGTCCTCAAACTCTGTGTCCGCTTCCATCTCGTCAAGAATCTGCGAGAAAGCTTCCGCTACTGCCTCATACTCTTCGTCTGTCTCAATGTTAGATAAGTCTAACTCACCTTCAGCAGGTTCACTGAAACGGTAAAGAAGAACTTCACTGTTTTCTTCATCCTTTTCAAGTTCTTCTACTGGCATTAATGCAATGTATTCTTGTTCTTCTACCGGAAAAATAGAAAGCACAACACATTCAACCTCTGAATCATCTTCTAATGTAAGAGTAATCATATCATGAGATTCTTCCAAATTCATATCTTCTGCCATTTAAGCTACCTCTCTTTTTCGTTATTAGGTGGAAATGACATTTGCCAAAGCCATAACTTATGCTAACACAGTAGCTTAAAGAAAGCAATAGGATTATAAACGTTTTTGTTCCATAACGTCTATTTTATTGGATTCATTATAACTTTTATAAAGATCGGATGGTTCAGAGGAGGATTCCGCCTGATTATCCTTAAACACAAATTTCAATAAAATAGGTGTAACGATTGTAGTCGCAATAACCATAATAACCACTGGCCCAAATAATGTTGTACTCATAAGCCCAACTGCGATACCTTTATTTGCAACAATTAAGGCAACCTCACCACGAGAAATCATACCAACACCAATCTGAACACATTCCTCATTGGTGTAACCACATAACTTAGCACCTAAACCACAACCAATTACTTTTGTTAATATTGCTATGATTACAAGAAGAACTGCAAATAGTACAATCTTACTAGTCATCGCAGGTAACACTACTTTTAAACCAATACTTGCAAAAAACACTGGTGATAACAACATATATGATAACGTCTCAAATCTTGAAGTTATGTAGTGAATTCGTAAGTTTCCTGAAATTGCAACTCCTGCAATGAATGCTCCAGTAATATCCGCCACTCCAAAAAATTCTTCTGCAGAGTAAGCCATTAGCAGACAAAAGGCAAAACTGATTACAACAAATCTTCTTAAGTCTGTATCTGAACTAGCAACCCATTTCTTAAATCCATAGTGAAATGCAACACTAGCAACACTGCCCACAATAAAGAATGCAACAATTTTCAACAAGACAATTCCAATATTTACATCGGAACTGGCTGCACTCGTAATAATAGTTAATGCAATAATTCCAAGAATATCATCGATAAGCGCTGCACCTAATATTGCATTACCTGCTTTTGTTGACAATTTACCTAGTTCTTTTAATGTCTCTACAGTAATACTTACAGATGTTGCTGTCATGATAATTCCGATAAACATATTCTGCAGGAATGTACTGGTTCCAAGAGTCGCGTCGCCTTCATTAAAGAGATGAGCTAATACAAAACCAGCACCTAATGGAACTAATACTCCCAGTAAGGCAATAATGAAAGAAGCCTTTCCTGTCTTCTTTAGCTCTACAATATCTGTTTCCAGACCTGCAACAAACATTAACACAATAACACCAATTTCTGATACTTCACTTAAGAAGTCAGTTGAAGTAATGATACCCGTACATGCAGGTCCTAAAAGCAAACCAGCAAGCAAGGCACCAACTACCTGTGGCAACTTTACTCTCTTTGTTGCTAATCCTAGTACCTTTGTACTTAGCAAGATAATTGCTAAGGATATAAGATAACTGTATTCCATAACCTTTACCTCTTTTCTTATCGTCTTTACATAAAGCCATACGCATTATAACTCAAAAAAAGAGATTAAGCAAACAATTTTCTATTTTTTTTTCTTTTTTAACTTTTCACCAAATTTTCTTTACTTTTCCACCTTTTTTATTCCTCTAAAATCCTTTTACTCCCTACATAAGTAGAAATAAAGTAAATAAAATACAAAATGCCATATATCAGTGCCGATACAATAATAGGTTTCAGCAAACTTTCGCCCGTCATTTGAACAATTGCAGCGCTTATAAATTTTATTCCGAATATGGAATGTATGACAGCTAACAAAAGGGGCATAAAGAAAAAGATAGCAATCTGCCAGAAGAGAGCTCGATACACCATAGAATCTTCTGTTCCCAGCTTTCTAAGCAGCAAGTATCGTTCTTTATTATCAGCAGCTTCTGAAAGTTCCTTAAGCGCTAATAGTGCTGCACTTGTTATTAAGAAAACAATTCCAATATATAGACCGACAAACGTTACGATAACTGCCAAACCAGTACAAGACTCTTTTATATATATTCGGGAAACGTAACTTATGTCCCTTATTTTTTCTTTATATTCATTTTCTTCCAGCTTCGTTCTCACTTCGTCTTCAGCTTTTTCTAATTCTTTCTTTTGTTTTGCTTTATAGTTAGCAGAAAAAACAGCTTTTGTTTTCGTCAAACCACTTTCTGCTGCGAATGCGGAATCTGGCAGAATAATCGTGTTCAGAGTAGTGTAGCTACTACCCATAACTACTTTTCCGTCTTTACATTCTTTATACCTTGGCTGATATGTTCTATTACCAATCTTTAATGTTTTTCCGCTACTCAAGCCTTTGTTTTGATAATTTAAAAAAGTTTGGAAGGTACAAATCGCGATATATTCATTATTTTTTAATTCATAGGTCTCATCTCCATAGAACTTTGCAATTTTATTGTAGTCACTAAGGGCAAATACATCTACCAAAGCATCCAGTTTCACCAGCGGATATGTGTCTCTGATTTCTTCTACATCCTCCGCTGCTAATAAATCTTTCATATGAAGTTGTTTATTCGTGTAACAAGGAATTTCCACATATTCTTCTAACGCTGTCATAGGAAATTTGATTTCACGCAGTCTTTCCTCAATTCCTTTGAATTGCTTCCCAGTTCCATCCGAGTAAACACACAAATCGGCTGGCGCTGCCTCTTTTATATCTTGATTCATAGAATCCTTTAGGGAAATTCCTGAAGATATGGCACTAATTGATACAAAAAGCAACAGACAGATAATCGTCATTGTAAATACCATAGTATTAATTTTATTGTGGATTTGTCTTAAAATAAATGCATTCAAGCCTCTATAATAGATTTTTTTGCTTTTCTGTAATACAGTTAAGAAAAAGCCTGACAAAGACCAGAAAAACAAATAGGTTGAAACACTTCCTAATCCTATTATAACTAAAGATTTTCCTTGTGACAGTTTTGTAATTCCTTTCGTTACGCAAAAATAACAATATGCCAGAACAACGACAGAGACTACAAATGTAATTACAGAAACAATTGGGTTCTTTACTCGGACAGTCTGATTTTTCCTATTAGCATTCAATAAATCCACTAGCTTAAATCGGCCAATTGCAATGACATTGAAGAGTATTACTAACAAAAACATAATCCCAAAATATATGATTGTTTTCATTGTAGCTGCCTTGGAATACACAAATTCAAATTGCTCCATATCTGCATCAAACAGCTTTCCTAATAAAATAGACATAAATTGCGATGCAAAGATTCCCACTACTAGCCCAATTGCAAGAGATATTGCTCCAATGATTAATGTTTCACCTAACAAAATCTTCGAAATACTCCTCTTACTCATTCCCAACGTCATATATATACCAAATTCTTTTTTACGCTGGCGAATTAAAAATCCATTGGCATAAACAATTAAAAAACCTAAGATTACAGAAACTCCCACAGAAACACCAGACATTAAATCTACCAATAGCATAACGATTTCTTTTGTGCTCTCTGATAATTTAAGCATAGCCTGTTGAGATTCGATAGAGTTGAACAAATAAAAGATTGCAACGCCAAAAATCAATGTCATAAAATATATGGTATAGTCTTTGTAAGATTTACGAATGTTTTTAACGGAAATATTATATAACATCATTCATCTCACCTCCAAGCAAAGAAACCACATCAATAATCTGATTGAAGAATGCTTTTCTTGTACTGTCTCCTTTACGTATTTCATTGAAGATACGTCCGTCCTTTATGAAGATAATTCGATTTGCATAACTTGCGGTAAATGCATCATGAGTTACCATTAAAATCGTAGATTCCTGTTCTAAATTCAATGTAGACATACTATCTAAAAGCATTTTAGCAGATTTGGAATCCAACGCACCAGTTGGCTCATCTGCTAAAACCAGTTTTGGGTCTGTAATAATTGCTCTTGCGCAGGATGCACGCTGTTTTTGTCCTCCCGATACCTGATAGGGATATTTTTTTAGAATATCTTCAATTCCCAGTTTATTGGCTGACTCATATACCATCTGTTCAATTTTTCCTGCATTCACTCCCTGAATGGATAAAGCCAAAGCAATATTTTCAAATATCGTCATGGTATCTAACAGATTAAAATCCTGAAATACAAACCCCAATTCATCCCTGCGGAATTTCGTAAGCTTTTTCCCTTTCAATTTGGTAACATTCTCATCTCTTACATAAATGTTCCCACTTGTAACAGTATCAAGTGTCGAGATACAATTGAGCAATGTGGTTTTTCCACTTCCGCTTGCCCCCATAATTCCGACAAACTCGCCATCCATAACTTGAAAACTGATACCATCCACTGCTTTTGTCAAATTTCCTTTATTTCCATAATACTTTTCTACGTTTTCAACTTTTAAAACAACACTCATTTTCCATTGCTCCTTTCCTATGCCTCTATATTACCGCAGGTGCATGCTATCTTCCATCGAATTACCTTACAGTAATCTTTCAATTTTGAAAGGTTAGGATAATGTATCATAAAAGCTTGTTTTTGAAAATCCAATGATTACCTCACAGCCAGAACCCTCTTCGCTTATGATTGATATACTATGCCCTAGCCTAGTGCATAGTTTTTTGCACAAATATAACCCAATTCCCGTAGATTTTACATTCACTCTTCCATTACTTCCAGTAAATCCTTTATCAAAAACAAGTGGGAGATCTTTTGGTGATATACCGATTCCATTATCCCTCACATGAAGTTCTACGCACGTTTCATTTGAAGTGGCATAAATCTCAATTGACAAGACATCGCCACTTGCATACTTTAATGAATTGGATAGAATCTGGCTTATAATGAAGCCTAACCACTTTCCATCACTGAGTACTGATTTATCTAAGTCATGCAGATTCATCTGCGTATGACAAAGAATTAAACTTCTTTTATTCCGTAACAAAACCCCGTGGACAATTTCCTGTAAAGATATATTGGAAATCAAATAATCCTTCTCAACATAACTGCTTCTGGCATAAAAAAGTGCCTGTTCTGTGAAATTCTCTATTTTATGCAATTCTTCTTCCACACTTTCAGCATACTCACTTTTGTGATTTGCCAAAACAAGCTTAGCAGTTGCAATCGGAATCTTTACTTCGTGTATCCACATTTCTATATATTCTTTGTATTCCCTATTGGAGTACTTATAAGAATTTACATACTCTGTCATTGCCTTTCCCATTTCCTTTACAACCCAGTAGATTTGTTTTTCTACCTGTTTATCCCCTTTTGACATAATTTCTGGAAGGAGATATTTTTTGTCTAAACCATCCACTAGCTGTATCAGTTCAGTAATATACTGCTTGCTTTTGTAATACTCCATAAAACTTAATAATAAAAAACTTACAAGAGCAGTAATGTCAATATAAATACCAAGCCATAAGCTGCCTCGAAAGGTCATCAGAAAAACATCTACGGTAAATAACCAAAAAATCAGCCAAATAATTATATTCCATTTTTCTTTCAAATACTCTATATATCGCATTTTAACAAATACCCCAATCCTCGTTTGGTCTCTATAGCACCTATTACACCAATGGAATCTAGCTTTGCGCGTAACCTAGTCATGTTTACTGTTAACGTATTGTCATCCACAAACATTTCACTATCCCAAAGATAAGAAATAATATCTTCTCTCGCAACAATGCTGTTTTTGCGCTCTGCAAGACAATGAAGAATCTTTAGTTCATTTTTTGACAACTCAACACTTTCTTTTTCTGTAAAGATAACCCCCTTTGCCACATCAAACCGAAACGTTCCCAGATTGTAGACACTTCCATGTGTACCGTCTTTATAAACACGTTTTAAAATTGCCTCAATTCTGGCAAGGAGAATCTGTAGATGAAATGGCTTTGATACAAAATCGTCTGCACCACAATTCATACTCATAAGCTCTGTCATCTCAGTATCTTTACTTGTAATCATGATAATAGGTATCTCGGATTGCTTTCTAATTTCTTTACATAAATAAAGACCATCTGTCCCAGGCAGAGTAATATCTAAAAGCAGCATATCAAGCTGGCTTTTTAGCAAGCCTTCCACTGAAAAATCAGTTTCTGGAAGGCTTACTGCACACAACCCATTATTATTTAAAAACAGCGCAAGTTCACTGCTTAACTTTTTATCATCTTCCACAATTCCTATTTTCCTCATGTTCAACCCCCTGTCTGTTTATACAAAAAACATCCTGCTGCCACTGCTGTTAGTATCTCAGCACTTGGAAATGCAAGCCAAACTCCTGTCATTCCAAAGAGCTTAGAAAGACCTACTGCAAACATAACAATAAAAACCAAACCTCTTAGTACAGAAATAACAAGCCCCTTTGATGCCTGTTCACTTGAAGTCATATAAAATGATGATACTACATTAAATCCACTTGGAATGAAGCCAATAAAATAAAGCACAATTCCTGCCTTGGCAATCTTAGCAAGCTGCCTACTGTTTTCTTTATTAAACGCCGCTACAAGCGGCTCACGGAATACATAGATTAAAACATAGGAGAGCACTCCCAGACACAATGCAGTAAATAAAGCATAGTAATAGGTCTTTTTTACATTATGTTTATCATTTTTGCCATGATAATAGCTAATAAGCGGCTGAATTCCTTGTCCAATTCCGGTAAACAGCGAAGTGACTACAAGTGCAATATTTGCTACAACTCCATATGCCGCAACACCAATGTTACCAGATAATTTCAAAATAATAACATTAAAGGAAAAAATGACTACTCCTGCAGAAATTTCATTAATGAACGAAGAAAAACCAAGCTTTATCGTATCTCCAAACACGTTCCAGTCAAATTTTATTCTTCGCAAATGGAACTGGTTGTATCCCTTAACCACATGACGAGACATAATAAGAAGTCCCACTACAGGAGACATTCCCGTAGCCAACGCTGCTCCAAGCATTCCCAAATTCATAGGAAAAATAAATATATAATCAAAAATAATGTTAGTAAAACTTCCTGCTAATGTGGCATACATTGCAAGTTTTGGATTTCCATCGTTTCTCACAAAACAAAGCATAAAATGGTTCATGCAAAACATCGGTGCAAATGACATTACCGTACGTAAATACATCGTTGTATAGTCTAAAGTACTTTGGTCGGAACCTAACAATATACTTATCTCTTCTGTACATAAATTTCCAGCTAACACAAACAGTATACTAAAAAACAAGGAAGTAAACAACGCTTGTGTAAAATAATGATTTGCTTTTTCTTTTTGATTCACAGCACTTAAAATGGTGTATTTTGTAGCACTTCCCATACCAATCATTAGCCCTATACCATATATCAAGCTAAATATAGGCAGTGCTATATTTAACGCTGCAAGTCCTTTTGCTCCTAATCCATTTGCTACAAAAAAAGTATCCGCTAATATATAACAGGACAACCCTATCATACCAAGCACATTAGAAGATACATACTTAACGAAAGTCTGTCCTAAATGTTCGTAGTTATGTGTTTTCATATAAATCCTCCAAAATCAAATTAATAAATGAATCGCACAATGTATGAGTTCCTCGTACTCTAATCACACAAAAAAAAGATGCTGTACGGTACTTAACCTGACAGCATCTAGTTATCTAATAAAAGTTTTTATTAGTATCAAAGACTCCTCCTATAAGTCAAACATCTGTTTACACAGAAAACGTCCCGACGGTGTCTTAAATATTCTTTGAAATGCAAGTTCAATTGGCTTCTTATCTAATTTTTCTTCATACATATTTACTAAAAAATCTGCTTCTATCAATATCTGATAGTCCATATTATCAACTTTATCATAAGTATGATGATGTGCTACTAAAAAACATACTCGTTCTATCACATCTTCATCATATCCCAAATCTTCTAGTAATCCTCTTGCTACTGCAGGTCCTTCTAATTCCTGCAACTTCCCATTGCACTCTCCATACTTTTGCTCACATAATTTTATTCCTATATCGTGAACCAATGCAGCAGTCTCTAGTATATATAGTGTTTGTTTATCTAATTTTTCTAATAGTCCTATCGTTTTTGCAAAACTATGCACTTTTATAAAGTGCTGTATTCTTTTGGGATCCCCGGAATAATAGGTTATCATCTCTTTTATCAACGTTTCAGTTCTTTGCATATCTTTTCTCCTTTATGTAGGCGAATGCGTCTATTATAACACATAACAAAAAAAATAAAAGTGCTTTTTTCACAAATTCTGCAGATTTGTGCTATCCCAATGGGAATATAGCAAAGTAAATGACGCATAATGATCATCCGTGTAGTACATTAATCCATCATTGGAGTACACAAGCCGCTTTCTTCCCCTGCTATCTGTGCCTAATGTGTCTATATCACATTCCCTGTAAGTTCTGCCTTCCTTTTTTGGCAGCAATCCTTGGTAATTGCCAAAATAATCTCCACCGATGCTTTTTTTATTCATTACTTCTTCTAAACTGCCACCTAAGTTATATGCTTCTTTCTTAGTAATATAAATAGGCGGAAGTTTCTGATAAGTATGTATGTAATAAGATACTGTTTTCAAACTGGTATCTTTAAAATCCTCAATTTTTTCCTGCTCTTTAAGCGATTGTTCTTTATCTAGTAATGGTATGGCTGTTGCCGTTATATCTTCCTGCGGCTTTTCTGACTCTTCTTCCCCAATCGTTACATCATTCGTACATGATTCTGACTCTTTTTCTGAAACCTTTGAAGTATCAATGGATGCAGTTTCTAACGTTCCTTCTTCAATGTATGAATCCAGTTCTACAATGTTGGTGGTTGCCAGTGCAAACACACATAAAAAAACCAAATACCGCTTAATTTTTTTTAACATTATGTGCCTCCCTTCAAATTAAAAATGGAAAAACATTCTTTCTTTCTATTTTAAAAGGAGGCAACTAGGATGTCAACTATTTTCCCACTGAATCAGCAATTACTTCAAGTCTTTTAGCACTTTTTCTAACATGGTGTCATCCACCTTCCCTTGTGCTTTCATCCCCAGGTATAATAATTCCTTAAATGCCTCTTTTCTCTTCTCTTTAGACGGTACTCGTTCCTTTATTACATCACGATACATTCCTAGAGAAGCAGTAAGCTCTGCAACATAATCTGGTATAGCTTCTTCTAGCTGTGTACGAACCCATTTTGCTAAATCAGGGCTATTACCAGACGTGGACGTACCAACCACTACATCCCCACGTTTTACAATAGATGGGAATAAATAATTACTATTCTCCCTGCTGTCTGCTACGTTGACTAGGGTGTTTGCCTGCTTACACAAAACACTGATAGCTTCATTCACTGTAGCATTGCTGGTTGCTGCAATTACAAAAAAGGACTGACTGATGTCTGTTGTTTGAAATTCTCGCTCTAACAATATTAGTCTTGCTTCTTCTTTTTCTAACTCCTTTAGCTCATCGCATATTACAGGTGCCACCACAGTAATATATACACCGAAAGATAGAAGCACATTTACCTTACGACTTGCCACAGCTCCTCCCCCTACTACAAGGCAGTGTTTGTCCTGAATATCTATAAAAAATGGAAAATACGCCATATAAAATCCTGCCTTTCTGATTACTTAAGTGGTTATTTATTATTCCTCTGTCCCAAGACGTCTGAATGCATCTAATACTACACTTAAGTTCTCGTAATTCTCCTGATCTCTTAACTGGTACATAACCGTTTCAAAATTTTGGGTTTCAAAAAGTTTTTTCACACGCTTCATATATGGTATAAAATTATGGAATTCAAGTATTTTCAAAGTTTCATCTAATTCCTGTTCCATTATTTCTTTACCAAGTTCAATTTCTTTTTCTTTTTTGTGATTATTATGCCTTGATAGATGTTCAAAATAATCAATGTTATATAACGTAATATTTCCTATCTCTTCCACAGCTTTATCAATATCACTTGGAACTGCTAAATCAATATACAAACGCTTTTTCTCACTGGTAATGTGATTCTTAAGCTCTTCCTTCGTAATTGTATAATGGGGACTTGACGTCGCACTGATTACTATATCAGCTTCCTCTAAATACTCATAACGTTTCCTATAGTCCACAACCCGAACATGAGGATATTCCTTCTCATAATGGCTGGTTACCGTTCTTGTGCTTCCTGTTACCATAATACCATGTTTATCGTAGATGTTTTTCATAATAATCGTTCCCATTTTCCCAGTTAAACCAACAATAAACACATTCTTTTTCTCCTTTTGGAAATGAAATAGCTCATTGGCTACTAATGTTCCTATGGAAACTGGCGTCTTTGATAAATTGGTATCCGTTTTTATCTTTTTGGAACAGTTCATAGCATTTTGAAAAACAGTATTTAGAATATAATTGGTAGTATGGTGTTCCAATGCAAGCTGATAAGCATCTTTTACCTGACCTAATATTTCATCTTCTCCTAACACCATGGAATCCATCCCGCTTGTAACAGCAAATGCATGACGAACTGCTGCTTCTTTTAAAAATATATTATAGTACCTTATTGCCTGTTCACGCTCAATTTTCTTATATTGTGATAATAACAGCTCCATCTCTTCTAGCGCATGTTTCGCTCCTGTAAAATAAACTTCAGTCCGGTTGCAGGTTGACAACACCATACATTCCTTAATTGCTGAATTTGAGATAGCCAATGAAGAGAACTCTACTGCTTCTTCTTTTAAAAATGCAAACTTTTCTCGAACCTCCAAGGGTGCTGTTTTAAAACTAATACTGATACAATACAATGTAACCGCTCCTTATCCTTTTCCGTATCTTCTCATCTATTTATTATACTGTATTTAACCCGCAGGAATCAATCCATATTTTCCCATTTATTATTTCGCATCTTGATCAAACTTTTGATACTCTTCCACATTGATATCCGAAAATGTCTTATTCTGATTGTACACACTCATTGCTAAATCAAGCATAGAGAATAACAAAGTCGTACCAGTACCTTCACCTAATGCCAGATTGGCGTGGATAATTGGTTCAAGACCCAATTCTTTCATTGCACGTTTGCTTGCTGGTTCTTTTCCAAGATGGGAAGGAAGCATATATGCAACCGAATTCGGATCTACCGCTTTTGCAAGCAAGGCTGCTGCAAGAGAAATGACGCCATCAATTACTATCGGTATCTGACAGATTGCCCCTCCTAAAAAAACACCTGTTAGACCTGCAATATCAAAACCACCGATTTTTCGGATAACATCGATTGGGTCCTCTTTGTTCGGCTGATTCACGGCAATTGCTTCTTTAATGACTTCAATCTTATGTTTCACACCTTCATCTGATAATCCAGCACCATGCCCGGTTACCTCTTCCACTGGTGCTTCCAGTAATACACTTATGATTGCACTAGCTGTGGTGGTATTTCCAATTCCCATTTCACCTGTACCAATCATGGTAAATCCTTCATCCTTTAACACTTGGACTAATTCAAAACCTGTTTGAACTGCACGCAAAGCTTGCTCCTTGGTCATTGCTGGACCTTTTTTCATATTTTTGGTTCCATAGGCAATTTTCTTGTTTAAGACTCCCTCTTGCTCTATATCTCTTGCCACACCAATATCAACTGGAAAAACATAGGCACCAGAACCTTTTGCCATTGCATTGACTGAAGTAATTCCTTTTCCAAAATTCTCTGTTACAAGGGCAGTGACTTCCTGACTGGTTTGTGCAATTCCTTCCTCCACAACTCCATTGTCGCTGCACATGATAACAATTGCTTTCTTCCCAATATCTACATTTTCTTTTTCTTGCATTCCTGCAATTTTAATTACCATATCTTCTAACAGACCGAGCCCCTCAATCGGTTTGCCAATATGATCCCAGTGTTCTTTTGCGGCTCTCATTGCCTCTTCATTTAACTTACTCACATTTGAATTCAGATTATTTAACATTTCTTCCTCGCCTTTCTAATATGTTCACAATAGAGCTTTTGTATCTGTGGATACTCACCAAGCCCCGTTAACAGATACTCTACTTTATATCCTTTATTCAATAAGAGATTCTTCCATGAATCCTTTTGCTGCCCAATCATATCCTTACGTGCATGATAGCCTGACGCTACTAAAAATGGAATCAGCATAACTTTTTCGTATGGCTGTTCTTCCATTTTTTTGATTACATCCTGTATGGAAGGATCTCCATCCATAGCAGCCATATAAATGTTTCTATGACCATTTTTCTTAAGAATCTCATCCATTATTGTATAACACTGGGTCCCCGACTTTTTCGTTCCATGCCCCATAAATACAACTGCTTCCTCTTTTGACTTTACTGGTACATGTACCTTTACCACCTCTGCTGCTTTCTCATAATCCTCCCTTTCACTAAGAAGAGGCTTTCCGAAAACAACAGAATCAAATTTATCTAAATGTTCAGATACTTCCTGTACCATTTTCTCATATTCCATACCACAAATCACATAAGTAGGCTGCACAATCAGTTTTTTTATACCATGTTCTCGAATCTGCTCTAGGGTTTCTTTCAAATTCGAAATTTGAACGCCTTCTTTTTCCTTTATTTTTTTAATAATCTTCTCACCTGTGAATGCGTGATAGACCAAATACTTAGGAAACTGTTTCTCAACTTCTCTTTGTATGGCAAAGAACGTCTTCTCACGCGTTTCCTTATTACTTGTTCCGAAACTGACTAGTAAGATAGCTTGCTTCATAGTTTTCTCCTAATATATTACCTGATAAAAAAGGAATTTAAATAAGAGCTTTATCCAAATTGACAAAGCTCTTATAGTATAGCATTAATCTTGTTCTAATGCACCTGTATATAATTGATAATAGATACCTTTTTTCTCAAGCAGGCTTTCATGGTCCCCACGTTCAATAATATGTCCCTTATCTAATACCATGATAACGTTAGAGTTTTTGATGGTTGATAAACGATGGGCTATAACAAATACAGTTCTTCCTTCCATCAGCCTATCCATACCTTCCTGCACAATTTTTTCTGTTCTGGTATCAATACTGGAAGTTGCCTCATCAAGTATCAATACTGGTGGATTGGCTACGGCCGCTCTCGCAATGGATAAAAGCTGACGCTGTCCTTGTGAAAGGTTTGCACCGTCGCCAGTAAGCATTGTGTGATAGCCTTCTGGAAGATGTTTGATAAAATGATGGGCATTGGCTAGTTTTGCTGCTGCAATTACTTCCTCTTCCGTTGCGTCCAATTTACCAAAACGGATATTTTCCATTACAGTTCCTGTAAATAAATGAGTATCCTGTAATACGATTCCTAAGGAACGTCTTAAATCAGCCTTTTTAATTTTATTAATATTAATTCCATCATATCGGATTTTTCCATCTTGAATATCATAGAATCGGTTGATTAAGTTGGTAATGGTTGTTTTGCCAGCACCTGTTGCACCAACAAATGCAATCTTTTCACCAGGTTTTGCGTATAGTTCAATGTCATGTAAGATCATTTTCTCGTCTGTATAACCGAAGTCTACGTGGTCAAAAACAACGTCACCCTCCATTTTTTTATACTCAACTTCACCAGTTGACTGATGGGTATGCTTCCAAGCCCAAACTCCGGTACGTTCCTTTGTCTCTTCTAATTGACCATTTGGCTTAACCATTGCATTTACTAGTTCTACATAACCTTCATCCATCTCTGGCTCTTCATCTAACAAGGTAAAGATACGCTCTGCTCCTGCTAATGCCATGATTACAGAGTTAAGCTGCTGTGACATCTGGGCAATTGGTTGGTTTAAAGTTCTTGTAAACTGTAAGAACGCCGCTAGACCACCAAGAGTAAAACCACTTACAGAATACAAGGAAAGTAGTGCTCCTATAATAGCAGTTAAGACATAAAAAATGTTACCAATGTTACCCATAATAGGCATTAACACATTGGCATATTTATTGGCATTGTTGGCACTTTCAAATAACTCTTCATTGAGTTCATTGAATTGTTCAATACTTTCCTCCTCATGACAGAAAACCTTAATTACTTTCTGACCTTCCATCATTTCTTCAATAAAACCATTGACCTTACCAAGATTCTGCTGCTGCTTACCAAAGTAAACGCCTGATTTTCCAGCGACTATTTTAGTAACTGTATACATAATACCAATCATAATAAAGGTAAGCAAAGTCATTGGAATACTTAAAAGGAACATGGAAATAATAACCCCAACAATCGTAACCATACCAGAAAATAACTGTGGCATGCTTTGACTAATCATTTGTCTTAACGTATCCGTATCATTGGTATATACACTCATGATATCTCCATGAGTGTCAAAATAGCGAATTGGCAATGTTTCCATATGACCGAACACGTCATCTCTGATACGTTTCAGCGTTCCCTGTGCTACCTCCACCATAATACGGGAATAAGCCCAGGTAGAAAATACACCAACACCATAGACAACTGCCATTCCACTGATTGCTTTTAAAAGTGGAGCGAAATTAGCATTTCCATCACCAATATATGGCACGATGTAATTATCAATGAGGTTTTTCATAAATAAAGTACCAGCAATATTAGCAATGGCACTAACCAGAATTAACGCTACAACAGCGACAACCTGAAGTTTGTAGTTTCTTAAAATATATCCGAACAAACGCTTGAAAACAGGCAGCGTTTTAGCATTTATTTTTTTCTTTTTGTTATTCATCCTGGCTGTCTCCTCTCGTTTGTGATTCGTAGATATCACGATAGATGGCGCTTGTTTGTAATAATTCTTCGTGGGAACCAAAGGATTCTACTTTGCCATCTTCTAGAACAAGAATCTTATCTGCATCCTGCACCGATGAAATTCGTTGTGCAATGATAATCTTTGTAGTATTTGGTATTTCTTCACGAAATGCTTTTCGAATAAATGCATCTGTTTTCGTGTCTACCGCACTGGTAGAATCATCTAATATGAGAATCTTCGGCTTTCTAAGGAGCGCTCTGGCAATACAAAGTCTTTGCTTCTGCCCACCTGATACGTTATTACCACCCTGTTCAATATGAGTATCATAACCATCTGGGAATGTCATAATAAAATCATGTGCCTGGGCTAACTTACAAGCATGAATTAATTCCTCATCTGTAGCCTCTTTATTACCCCAGCGTAAATTTTCCTTAATGGAGCCTGAAAATAATACATTTTTCTGAAGTACCATTGCCACTTCATTACGAAGAGTATCCAAATCGTAATTCATTACATTTTGCCCACCAACGAAAACCTCACCTTCTGTTGCATCATACAAACGAGGAATCAATTGTACAAAGCTGGTTTTGGCACTACCAGTTTCCCCGATTACTCCAATGGTTTCACCTGGTTGAATTGATAAATTTATATGGTCAAGGACATTCTCCTTAGCATCTTTTTTATAAGCAAATGACACATCGCGAAATACGATTGATCCATCTGCAACTTCATAGATTGGAGATGGTCCGTTGCAAAGATCTGACTTTTCATTAATTACTTCTGCAATACGCTCTGCTGAAGCTTTTGACATGGTAACCATAACAAATACCATGGATATTAACATCAAACTGACAAGAATACTAATTGTATAGGTAAATAAACTCATTAACTGTCCTGTTTTTAAAGTCCCCCCAACGATCATCTTGGCCCCTAGCCACGAAATTAGTAAGATACAGGAGTAAACAGTTAACTGCATAATTGGAGCATTCAATATCACTATCTTTTCTGCATTTACTGACAAATCGTATAAACTTTTACTTGCCTTCTGAAACTTATTCATCTCATAATCTTCTCGAACATATGCTTTTACCACACGAATTGCGTTGATGTTTTCTTGCACACTGGCATTCAGTGCATCATATTTCTTGAATAGTTTCGTAAAGATAGGAAATACAACCATAATAATAATGGCTAAAGCTGCCCCTAAGAATATGATTGCTCCTAAGAAAATAGCTGCCAGTTTTGGACTTATTATAACAACTGCTACCATTGCACTAATTAACATAATTGGTGCTCGAACACAGATACGAATCAGCATCTGATAAGAGTTCTGGACATTGGTAACATCCGTTGTAAGTCTAGTAACCAGACCTGCAGTCGAATATTTATCAATATTAGCAAATGAGAATGTCTGTATATTTTCAAACATCGCTTTTCTAACATTTTTAGCAAATCCTGTACTTGCTTTTGCTGCTGTCTTGCCGGCGTACGCTCCGCAAGCCAAGGAAACAAATGCAATCACAAGCATAATACCTCCTACTAGGCATATGTGTCTTATATCGCCTTTTGCAATCCCTTTGTCGATAATAGACGCCATAAGGAATGGAATCAGAATCTCCAAAATTACTTCGAAAACAATAAATATCGGAGTTATAATGGTATCTTTTTTGTACTCTTTAATCTGAGCCACTAACGTTTTTAACATAAATATGCTCTTTCCTCCTTTAGTCAATTTCTGCATAAGATAAGGATAGGATTCGCTCTTTAAACGTATCCTATCCTTATAAATGCATAGCATGCTAACTATTATATCATTTTCGTTTTTTGCGGTAAAGCACATTTCTTTATGTAATATTTGGCAGTTTTGTGCGATACTGTGCAGGACTTACATGAAAGTAATTCTTAAACTGTCTTGAAAGTTGATTTTACACAAGTATTTTAATATTGTGTTCTCACTTTGATAAGGGAAAGGCAGTTGTGAATCGAGCTTTTGGTTCGATTCACAACTGCCTCTTCTTCATATTCTATTTTTCTACTTATTTACCAAGTTCTGAATCAATTCCGTTATTTGCACATTGTCTGTATCATCACCATCTAATCGAATAGTTCCATGCATCACATAACCATCATTTTCTAAATAAAACTCTGCACAATACGATTCACTCTTGTCAAGTGAATAACTTACATCCACATAGTACCCTTTCATGGAACCTGCCTGTATTGCAGTTTTATCCGTTTCTGATAGAATTT
>CALFNR010000154.1:0-13759 GCA_937903005.1 uncultured Lachnoclostridium sp.
AAAACGGCGATAATGCTACACAAGCGAACGATAATGCAACTGGAACAGCTCAGACAGGAACACCACAAGCATCTGAAGCCAATCCAATTAATGATAACATCAGAGGATATTATAGCGAAACGACACCTTATCCTTTATTAGAAAGCGAAATCATTGACGAACTTGACTTAGAAAACATGGATATGACTCAAACTCGTTATTACTATAATTATGTTGACTTAGATGATGATGAGATAGATGAAATCATTGTACAGTTAAATGGTGAATACAACACAACAGATGATGGAGATACCTTGTTAATTGTTAAACAAACAAATACAGCCAATGACAATCAGGATGATGATGGATTCGATATTATCGCAAAGTATACAGCATTTGCAAATCCTGTTATCGTTAGTGATAATACAACCAATGGTTATCGTGATTTAATTTTCATGAATCCTAAGTCCAATCCAACAACTTACTCCAAAGTAACATACGGAAAAGACGGATATGGTAAAATGAGTGATGCCAAAACGCTTAATAATCTTGATAACATCACAGGTGTTGCGTTATTATGTAATGACATTGCAAGTGATACACAGAACAATGCAGGTTTGTTTTTCTCATAGGATGTGAAATAGAAAAATTATAACCATAGAAAGGGTGTCATATGCTCTGCAAATCAGGTATTTGCCAGAAGTAAAAATATATGGCACCCTATTTGTTTTGTGAAATTCGTCTACAATTTCACAATGTATTGTGTTATAATAAGAACAATCATTGATACAATGAATCAAAAGAGACTTAGGAGGAATCGTATATGAGTTATACAACTGAATATAGTCAGAAACTGACAAGCGCAGAACAAGCTGTTAAAGTCGTCAAATCTGGTGACTGGGTTGATTATGGATGGACTTCAGGAACACCACGAGTTCTTGACAAAGCGTTAGCAGCTCGTGCAGATGAACTGTTTGATGTAAAATTCCGTGGTGGTATTTTAATGTGGGTTCCAGAGATATTTAAAGTAGAAAATGCAGCATCTCACTTTACATGGAATTCATGGCATATGTCTGGAATTGAAAGAAAGGCAATCGCACAAGGACTTGCTTACTATGCTCCAATTCGTTACTCAGAATTACCTAGATACTACAGGGAACACATCGAGCCAAATGATGTTATGATGATTCAGGTTGCTCCAATGGATGAACATGGATACTTTAACTTTGGACCAAATGCATCTCATTTAGCAGCAGCAGTAGAACGTTCAAAAGTAGTAATTGTAGAGGTAAACAAAAACATGCCAGTTTGCCTTGGTGGATTTGAAAACGGCGTACATATTTCCGATGTTGATATGATAGTAGAAGGTGACAATGCTCCTATGGCTGAATTAGGTGCTGGTGGCCCAGCTACTGAAGTGGATAAAAAAGTTGCAGAATTAATCGTAAACGAAATTCCAAATGGTGCCTGCCTTCAGTTAGGTATCGGCGGCATGCCAAATGCAGTAGGTTCTTTGATTGCAGAGTCTGATTTAAAAGATTTAAGTGTACATACAGAAATGTACGTGGATGCGTTCGTAGATATCGCAAAAGCGGGCAAGATTACAGGCAAAAAGAAAGCAATTGATAAAGGACGTCAGGTTTATGCATTTGGTGCAGGAACACAGAAATTGTATGATTATCTGAACAATAACCCAGAGTGTATGTCAGCACCAGTTGATTATACAAACGACATTCGTTCCATCTCAGCAATTGATAACTTTATGTCTATCAACAATGCAGTAGACGTTGACTTATTTGGTCAGGTAAGTTCAGAGTCTTCAGGTACAAAACAGATCAGTGGTGCAGGCGGTCAGTTAGACTTTGTATTAGGTGCTTATTTATCTAAGGGTGGTAAGAGCTTCATCTGCTGTTCTTCTACCTATACAACAAAAACAGGAGAAGTAAAATCCAGAATCCTTCCAACCTTACATCCAGGTTCAATCGTAACAGATACACGTGCCAATATTCATTACTTTGTAACAGAATACGGTATCGTAAATCTGAAAGGTTTATCCGCTTGGGAAAAATGTGAGAAGATTATCTCCGTAGCACACCCAGACTTTAGAGATGACTTAATTAAAGAAGCCGAGAAGATGAACATCTGGAGAAGAAGCAATAAATAATTGATTGTATACATATAAATTTTATAGGAAAAGCAACCTTTGTCATATTGGTAACATAGGTTGCTTTTGTTAAACTATAACAGCTTTCATAAGGTACAAATAAAAGCAGGAGGTTTGAAATATGTCAGATACAAATAAAAAACTCGTAGCACTTACATTTGATGATGGGCCATCCACACTAACACCTAAGGTCTTAGACATTCTAGAGGAAAATGGAGTTGTGGCAACCTTTTTTCTAATTGGCAATCTGGTAACAGAAGATAAAAAGCCAATTATGGAAAGGCAGATTAAGATGGGGTGTGAATTAGCCAATCATTCATTTACCCACAGTGATATGACGAAAATGACTGCAGCTGAGATTTGCGAGGAAATTGATAAGACTACAACAATAATTAAGGAAATGGCAGGTTATGATGTGAAGTTCTTCCGTCCACCTTACATTGCCTTAAATGACACTATGTACGACACAATAACTTTACCATTTATTGAGGGACTAGGATGCTACGACTGGGAACCTGACAGACCCGCAGAGGAAAGACTGTCGATTGTTCTTAACGAAGTACAAGATGGTACCATGGTACTGCTTCATGATTTTGAGGACAACATACATACAGTGGAAGCACTCCCAGAAATGATCGCAGGACTTAAGGAAAAAGGGTATAGCTTTGTAACAGTAAGTCAGTTGTTTGAACAGAAAAAAGTAAATCCAAACGTAAAACATAAAATATGGACCAATGTATTCTGCTAATAGTAAAATAGAACTTCTCGCAATATGGAGAAGAAATGAATAAAAAATTGTTTAATTTCAAAAAAAGTAACTCTACAAACCACGGGATGAGTAGTTGAAAATATGAAAATACCGAATTTTCAAACTTCCATTAAGGGCAGCACAACATTCAAACAATTCTGGAGTGTTCGTACTTCCAAGAAGACAAGCGGTACCATTTCTCATTCAGTGGTGTGGCACTATATGCCAATGACGATGCTGTTACATTCACCAAAAACTTCACAACAACAGATGATTTTACATTAAGAGGCTGTTGGATATTAAAAATGTAAGCCATGGAACTGGTAATCAGGTGATTGGCTGAAATGGGAAAAAGCCCCTAAAAACAGGGGCTGGATGCACACGAACGGGTAAGGAAGTTAGTCGCTAAAAGACAGCGACACCTGTTCGGCATGGCAAAGTGCCTTCTTCCTCAAGATTGAGAGTGGGGGAGTTGTGATGTGTCGAAGACACTTTGTTTCTTTAGGCTGGGAGAGTGTAAAAAACGCATACTTGGCTCAAATTTTGAGGAATACTCTACAGTTCAATTTTTAACCCATCTACCATACCTTCTAGATCAAGTGTAGAGATTTCTAACCCTTCAACAACTTTCTGGAGTTTCTCGGTTTGTCTACTAATATTCTGCATTTTATTATTTGCAAGTTCAGTGCTGGAAGCACCAATCTCAACAGCAGTTTTGCTGCTTTTCGCCATTTCGTTAATATTAGTTTGCACATCTTCAATAATCAGACGCTGAGTATCCATTGTTTGAAGCACTTTTGTTATGGTCTTGGAAACATCTATTACAAGAGAAACAGCCTTTGTGCTTTCTTTAGTACTGGCAGCACTAGCATTTACTTTATCATTGATAATTGTAATGTTTCGATTCGTTAGTAAGATATCCTTTTGAATATCAGTAATAATAGATTCAATCATTTTGGTTGCATTTTGTGTTTCTTGTGACAATGATTTTATTTCTGTTGCAACAATAGAGAATCCTTTTCCAATATTACCAGCATTTGCAGCTTCTATTGAAGCATTTAACGCCAAAAGGTTTGTTTGTGAACTAATATTAGAGATTGTACTAACAATATTAGTAATCCGCTCTGAGTTTTTTGATAGGCTAGTAATACTACTTAAAGTAATTGTCATTGCGTTTTCTAGTTCGTTTAGAGAATGAACTACATTATCTGTAACCGTCTGTGCACTAGAAGAGGCAGAACTGGTCAGTTTTGTTTTTTCTTCGATCTCAGCAATCAGCTCAGTAAGAGATTCATTATTTTGGAACGTATCAGTAATTCGTTGGATTTCCAGTTGCGTTTCTATAAAAAGCTGATTCTGTTTCTGAGAGTTGTCCAATAATATCTGAATAGTATCTTTAATATCTTTTATGCCAGAAGATATTTTTTCTGAGGCAGTGTCTACACGTTTCAATGAATGTTTCGAAACTTTTACAGCATCTTTTATTCTCAGAAACATACCTTTTTCATTGTATATAAATTTATTAAACCATCGCGCAAGTTCACCCATTTCGTTATGTGAATGTATGTGTAAATGATGAGAGAGTTCCCCCTCTCCCTCAGCAACAGAGCGAAGAATTGATATCGTTTTATTTAATGGTATTGCAATTTTGTGCCTTAATATGACATATTCAATCACAAAAAATATGGCTACAAGTAAAATATCAGTTAGAAAGATTTTATCAGGATTGTATGTTAATATAAAATTATTTATCAAGAGTAATGGAACAGCTACAATAAGATTGATTAGAGGAAGAATATATGTCAAGCTATGAAAATGGTACATTTCCTTGATATCTGCTTCACACATTAGTCCCCAGGTTTCATCGGAGTGTGGTGGTTGTATGGTGATCCCTTTTCCTCCGACTTGAACATGCCTGTAATCGGGGTAGCCTGGCCAGCAATTTATGTTTTCTCCATTCTCTATAGTATTCTTAATACCTTCGTGTAATTGATTGGTTGCAGGATCATTAAATTGAATTTCAAATTCAGTATGTTTATCTATTCGAATTGTACTATTATATTTCGTTTTAATTCCACTGGTCAAATTTGGTCCAAGTGTGAATGTAGAGTCTTCAAAGCGGCTGCGAGATAGAGCTGTACCAGTCGGTATGCCTCGTGCGTTATGAATCATAAATAAATAATTGTCCCCAGATTCTTTGAAAACATGAGAAGATTCCTCTTGAATGACATTGCTCATATCGTCGTTTAGCATACGAACACAAAGGATGTAAACTGATTCGTTTAGAATGCATGGAGTTCCAAAAAGTAATGTAACTTCATCTGAAAATTTCCTATCGTTTTGAGGAATATCGAGCGTATAGGGATCGCAATAGGGACCGTACATGTAAGAAGAACCTTGTATACATTTTTTAAAAATGGGAGAGTTGGAATAGTTAAGTCCTAAATGTCTAGAGAATGTCGTTAGGATTACTGTTCCTGTTTTATCTAAAAGAAAGGTTTCTATAAATTCTTTATACTGTGTATTAGACTCGTCGAGCAAGAGTTGAGTTTTATCGTGAGCAATTGTATCATCTTCAGATATGGATTGAATAGAACGTGATAAAGTATTTATTTTGAGCCATTGGTCTTGAAACCAGTTGTGTAGTGCTCTCTTTCGTGCTTTTGAGATACCCTCAAAAATTGAGTTTAAGCTTCGCTGCCGAATACTGTTTTCGATATGTTGCAAACGTTCAAACAATTTAGAACCCGCCTTTCTAATGGTATTAAAAAAGGCACTATGGATGTCGATTGGTTTATTTGCAATAAGCAATTTATAACTTGTTGTAAATAAATCTTCGCACACCATAGTGCCTTCTATATGAAATTATTTACTTAACTATCAAGAATGAATAGTTATTGTGCAGCCTTATCAGCTTTAATCTTCTCAGTTAACTGAGGTAAGATTTTATTTAAGTCACCAACAATACCGTAATCAGCTACATCGAAGATAGGAGCATCAGGATCTTTGTTGATAGCAATGATGATGTCGGATTCTTCCATACCAGCTAAATGCTGAATAGCACCGGAGATACCGATAGCGAAGTATACGTTAGGACGAACTGTTTTACCAGTCTGACCAACCTGAGCGTCTTTTTCATACCAGCCATTATCAACAACTGCACGAGAGCAGGAAACTGTTCCATCAAGAACGTCAGCAAGATCCTCAAGAAGCTTGAAGTTTTCTTTGCTTCCAACACCACGTCCACCAGATACTAAGATCTTAGCGTCCATAATATCTTTCTTACCAGCAACTTTTTTAACAACTTCTTCTACAGTAACGTATTTGTTGTTTTTCTCTAAAGCTGGGTTGAATTCGATAACTTCTGCTTTTTTAGAAGCATCTTTTTCAAGTTTCTGCATAACACCAGGACGAACAGTAGCCATCTGTGGTCTTCTCTTCTTAATAAGAATTGTAGCCATGATGTTACCACCAAATGCAGGACGTGTCATTCTTAAGTTATGTAATCCACTATCTGCATCTGCTTCTGGGTCGATTTCAAGTTTTGTACAGTCAGCTGTTAAACCAGATTTAACTCTTGCAGAAACACGAGGAGCAAGGTCACGTCCGATAGCTGTAGCACCGTAAAGGATGATTTCTGGTTTGAACTCTTCGATTACAGCTGTCATAGCCTGTGTATAAGGCTCTGTTGTGTACTCTTTTAATACTGGGTTATCAATTACGATAACTTTATCTGCACCGTATGCACCAAGTTCATCAGCTAAGCCTTTTACGCCATCACCAAGAACAACTGCAGTTACGTCTGTATTTAAGTCAGCAGCAAGTTCTTTTGCTTTTCCAATTAATTCGAAAGATACGCCAGATACTGTATTATCTAACTGCTGAGCGAAGACAAATACGCCTTTATAATCTTGTATACTCATGATTTTTACCTCTTTTCTTTTAATTAGATAACGAATTTTTCTTTCAATTTAGCAAAGATATAATCAGCTGCAGCATCTGGTTCTAAACCTTCTTCTTTAACACCAGCTGGTTTTAATTGCTTAGGGAAAGATTTTGCTACGTTTGTAGGTGAACCTTTTAAGCCAAGGAATTCATCATCAGCATCAACGTCTGCACGTGTGATAACTGTAACTTCTTTTTCTCTGTAAGCATCAAAGATTCCACCTGGAGTCATATAACGAGGTGTATTCATTTCGCCAAGAGCTGTGATTAAGCAAGGCATTTCAACTTTAACAGTGTGATATCTGTCATCATACTGACGTTTTACAACAACTGTATTTCCTTCAACTTTGATGTCTTCAGCATAGGAAACGTTAGGAATTCCTAACCACTCAGCGATCTGAGGACCAACCTGAGCAGTATCACCATCGATAGCCTGACGTCCAGCGATAATCATGTCATAATCGCCAACTTTTTTGATACCAGCAGCTACTGTGTAAGATGTAGCTAATGTATCAGCACCACCGAATGCACGGTCAGAAATTAAGTAAGCTTCATCAGCTCCCATAGCTAAAGCTTCTCTTAAAGCAGCATCAGCTTGAGGAGGTCCCATGGAAACTACTTTAATTGTAGCGCCTGTTTGTTCTTTTATTTGAAGAGCAGCCTCTAAACCTGCTTTGTCATCTGGGTTGATGATACTAGGTACACCATCACGGATAAGAGTACCTTTTACAGGGTCTAATTTTACTTCGTTTGTATCTGGAACTTGTTTAATACATACTATAATATTCACTCTGTATTCACTCCTTATTATGTTTTATCTAATCGATATAATTATTTTAATAAGTTACCGGAAATAACCATACGTTGAACTTCTGAAGTTCCTTCGTAGATCTCAGTAATCTTAGCATCACGCATCATACGTTCTACATCATATTCTCTTGTATAACCGTAACCACCGTGAAGCTGAACAGCCTTTGTTGTTACTTCCATAGCAACTTCTGCAGCGAATAATTTAGCTTTTGCAGCTTCTACAGAGTAAACTTTCTGAGTAGCTTTTGCCATAGCAGCTTTGTATACTAATAATTTAGCAGCTTCTACTTTAGTAGCCATGTTAGCAAGTTCGAACTGTGTATTCTGGAATGCACTTAAAGAACGGCCAAACTGTTTTCTTTCTTTTACATAAGCAACAGTAGTTTCTAAAGCACCTTCAGCAATACCAAGAGCCTGAGCAGCGATACCGATACGTCCACCATCTAATGTGTGCATAGCGATACCAAAACCTTTGCCTTGTTTTCCTAATAAGTTATCTTTAGGAATTCTGCAATCCTGGAAGATTAACTCATAAGTAGAGGAACCGCGGATACCCATTTTCTTTTCTTTTACACCGAATGTAAATCCTGGTGTGTCTTTTTCTACGATAAATGCAGAGAAGGATTTTTTCTTTCTTCCTCTTGCATCAACCTGAATATCAGTGATAGCGATTACAATGTAAACGTCTGCTTCTTTACCGTTAGTGATAAAGCATTTGGAACCATTTAATATCCATTCGTCACCATCTAAAACAGCTTTTGTCTGAGCCCCCTGAGCATCAGTACCAGCACCTGGCTCTGTTAAAGCGAAAGCACCTAATTTTGTTCCGTTTGCTAAAGGAACTAAGAATTTCTGTTTTTGCTCTTCAGTACCATATGTTAAGATAGGGTCTGCACAAAGAGAAGTATGAGCAGATACGATAACACCTGTAGTACCGCAGACTTTTGATAATTCTTCCACACACATAATATATGTTAATGGGTCACAGCCTTGTCCACCATATTCCTTTGGTACTGGAATACCCATGAAACCTAATTTTTTCATTTTGTCAACAGTTGCTGTTGGAAAATGTTCTGTTTCGTCTACCTCTTGCGCAAGAGGTTTTACTTCATTTTGAGCGAAATCTCTGAACAATGTTCTAGCCATTTCATGCTCTTTACTTAATGTAAAATCCATGTCAATTCCTCCATATTTTATCATTATTCTATTGATTCAAGTACGCCAGAATGATAACATCCTGGCGTAAACTATTACAAAACGATATTATTTAGAATAATCGTAGAATCCTTTACCTGTCTTCATACCTAACTTACCAGCACGAACCATTTTTCTTAATAATGGGTGAGGACGGTATTTTGGATCTCCTGTTTCTGCTTGTAATACTTCCATGATAGCTAAGCAGATATCAAGACCAACTAAGTCACCTAAAGCTAAAGGTCCCATTGGATGGTTAGCACCTAATTTCATAGCTGCATCAATACCTTCAACAGAAGCAGTACCGTCAGCATAGATTCCAACAGCTTCGTTAATCATAGGAATTAAGATTCTGTTTACTACGAAACCAGCAGCTTCTTTTACTTCAACAGGAGTTTTACCAATTTCTTCTGCAATTGAAATAACTTTAGCAGTAACTTCGTCTGTTGTATTTTCACCACGGATAACTTCTACTAATTTCATAACTGGAGCTGGGTTGAAGAAATGCATACCGATAACTGGTCTGTCGATTCCTGCACCAATCTCTGTAATGGAAAGAGAAGATGTGTTTGTAGCAAAGATACATTCTGGTTTACAGATATCCTGTAACTCTTTGAAAGTCTGTTTCTTAATATCCATAACTTCAAGAGCAGCTTCTACAACTAAATCACAGTCTGTACAGATTGTTTTTACACCAGTTGTAATTTTGTTAAGAATAGCATCAGCAGCTTCCTGAGTCATTTTACCTTTAGCGATACGTTTTTCGAATCCTTTCGCAATTTTCTTTTTACCATTTGCAGCGAATTCTTCGTTGATATCGCATAAGAATACTTCATAACCTTCTGTTTGAGCGAATGCCTGAGCAATACCGGAACCCATAGTTCCTGCACCAATAATACCTACTTTCATTGATTCATCCTCCTAAAACTATAATAATATTTCTTTTATTATCTTATCAGTTGCTTAGTGGAACAAAAAATGTTCCAAGGCATAAAAACATAATAAAGCTAATTACTATTACAAAGATCCCACAAAAGATCATCAACATCATAAACCAAGGTGCTAGATGTTTTTTGCCAATGAATCCGAATAATATCATTGCTAATCCAATTATAATACTTAAAATACTTATTACAAAATAAATGGTCACGTTTTACCTCTTTTTTATAACTAAACTATTTCTATCTCATAAAATAGATTTTAACTTTTATATTTTTTAAGACGCCTGTATTCTGACACAACCATGCAAAATTGTTTACAAGTCCCACCATCACATTTTCGTAATCAGATTTTTTAAAATCATAAGTGTCACTGATGACGAAATGGTATGTAGTGAAAGCAGTATTTGGTAATCTTACTTCACTTGAAATATCTGTATTATGTAATGCTAGATACAAATCTTTATCATCACTCTGTTTAAATTCTAATCCTTTTGGCAATTTTTTACCACTTTTTAATTTAGAAAAAAAAGATTTAAATACAGAAGTTTTCACTATTTTTTTTGTGAATAACCCATCTTCTTGATATATACTACTTTCTGTGTAATTCAATCCTTTTACGGAGAATGTTATCAGTTCAGCGGTGCATTTATATCCGTTATTGGATAATATTTGAGCAGCGGCTAACCAAGCGGTCTCTACAGTGCCATATGACGATTTTAATATATTAGCTTTAGCGTTAGGAAGCACTAGATTAGTATCTAATGTATTTGATGAAGTATGGTTCTCAATTGGTGAATTTTGATTCATTATTAATGCGATATATTGGTTTAATTCGCTATCAGTCATTTTCTCAAACTGCTCAATTAAATCATCATATTCATCATCAATGTAGATGTCACTGACATTAAATTTTAAGCTTGTATCTACTTCATTAGATATTTCGGTAGGAAAAAAACTAGCGCCTTCTACATTTTGCATGTTTGAAACAAGTGCTATGCTAGACAGCAAGCCTATCGCAACTGATTGTTTGAGTTTCATTCTTTCCTCCAAATTACATTTTTCTTTTTCGATAGATTTTCCTTTTGTATGATATTGCACTACCGAAAAAGTCATTAATGCAAGTTAAATTAAAAAAATAAATCTATTTATTTTTAAATCCATCTACTTTCGTCTTATTTAAGAAAGCAGTCATACCATCTTTCTGGTCTTCTGTTTCGAAGCAGCTACCGAATAATTTTTCTTCAATAACGATAGCCTGATCCATATCTACATCTAAACCTTCATTGATAGCTTTTTTGCAGGCACGAACAGCGATAGGAGCGTTCTTAGCAATTTTGCCAGCCATTTTTTTAGCAGCATCCATTAACTCAGCCTGTGGATATACAGCATTTACTAAACCAACACGGTAAGCTTCATCCGCTTTGATGTTGAATGCTGTGTAAACTAATTCTTTTGCTTTGCCAACACCGATGATACGTGCTAATCTCTGAGTACCACCGAATCCTGGTGTAATTCCTAAACCAACTTCTGGCTGGCCGAATACAGCATTGTCAGAGCAGATACGAATATCGCAGCTCATAGCGATTTCATTACCGCCACCTAATGCAAATCCGTTAACAGCAGCAATAGTTGGAATTGGGAATGTTTCTAATTTGCGGAATACGTCGTTCCCAGCTTTACCGAAAGCTTCGCCTTCCGCTTTTGTTAATGTGCTCATCTCAGCAATATCAGCACCAGCTACGAAGGATTTTTCACCAGCACCTGTTAAGATTAAGCATCTTGTAGTTTCTAAATCAACTGCATCTAAAGCAGTATCAATTTCTTTTAAAACCTGGCTATTTAATGCATTTAAAGCCTTTGGACGGTTGATTGTAATAATACCAACAAATCCTTCTTGTTCATATGTAATAAATTCCATGTTGCGTCTCCTTTCAACTCAGAACTCAGTTAGACATTAATCTCTTTTAACGATTGCAGAACAGCCCATTCCACCACCGATGCAAAGTGTAGCTAAACCTGTTTTAGCATCACGTTTTTGCATTTCGTGTAATAATGTAACTAAGATACGGCATCCGGAAGCACCAACTGGATGTCCAAGTGCAATAGCACCACCATTAACATTTAATTTATCTGTATTGAAACCTAAGTCTCTTCCTACAGCGATTGATTGAGCAGCGAAAGCTTCGTTTGCTTCGATTAAATCGAAATCATCGATGCTCATGCCAGTTTTAGCTAATACTTTCTTAGTAGAAGCAACTGGTCCAACACCCATGATAGCTGGATCAACACCGCCAAGTGCACCTGCAACCCAAGTAGCCATTGGTGTAACACCAAGTTCTTTTGCTTTTTCTTCGCTCATAACAACGATTGCAGCAGCACCGTCATTGATACCAGAAGCGTTACCAGCAGTTACGATACCATCTTTTTTGAAAGCTGGTTTTAATCTTGCAAGGCTTTCAGCAGTTGTACCAGGACGAGGACCTTCGTCTGTGTCAAACATAACTGTCTCTTTTTTCACTTTTACAGGAACAGGAACGATTTCGTCTTTGAATTTTCCTTCAGCAATAGCTTTTTCAGCTTTCTGTTGGCTGTTGGCAGAGAACTCGTCTAACTCTTCTCTAGTGATACCATATTTTTCGCATACATTTTCAGCAGTGATACCCATATGATAATCATTGAAGGCATCCCATAAAGCATCGTTAACCATTGTATCAACCATTGGAGCGTTGCCCATACGATATCCGTAACGAGCATTTTTTAATGCATATGGTGCCATAGACATGTTTTCCATACCACCTGCAACTACGATATCAGCTTCACCAGCCATGATCATAGCAGCTGCAGTATTAACACAATTTAAACCAGAACCACATACAACGTTTAATGTAACAGCTGGCACTTCGATAGGAAGTCCTGCTTTGATAGAAGCTTGACGAGCAACGTTCTGACCTTGACCAGCTTGGATTACGCAACCCATTAATACCTGATCAACAGCTTCAGGAGCAACACCTGCTCTGTTAAGAGCTTCTTTGATTACGATAGCACCAAGTTCAGGAGCTGGAGTATTGCTAAGAGCTCCCCCCATTTTACCGATTGCAGTACGGCAAGCGCCTGCTAAAACAACTTTTTTAGACATAAATGAATCCTCCATTTCTACTTTTCAAAGTCTGTTTCTTAAGCAGCTTTACAGCCTGTAACAACTGTTTTTACAGTATTTAATTGTCAATTTAATATGTACTGAAAAGCTAGTTTCTTAACTATGTGATAATCTTATCATAAGTTTGTTAAAAATGCAACAAAGAATATGTAAAATTGTGCAGATTGTTTTTATGAAAGTTTGCATTTTATTTGCATTTTCAAAGTAAGTTCCTTATAATGATGATAAAGTCCAAGAAGGAAAATGAAATGGAGATAAAAAATGTATAGAAGAAGAGGTCGCAGACGCAGAAGAGGAATTCCTAAGGCCCTGCTTATACTGCCTGTTGTTTTTATTGTTGGTGCAGTGGTTTTTCTAACGATGAATGGCGGAATTTTTTCATATAGGAAAGGGAAAAAGGCAATTCTAAAAGAAGATTATCAGAAAGCGGTAGAATGTCTTCAAAAAGCAACAAAAAAGGAGCCAGATAAAAAGGTGTACCGAGTTGCATATGGAATGGCGCTTGTGGGAACAGGTGAATATGAAGATGCACTGGAACAATTTCAAATGGGTATTTCAGATAAGACAACTTCCAAAGCAGCCCAAAATAATAAGCAAGCTTACCGTGGAGTCGGAATTTGTTATTTTTTTGCCAAAAATTATAAGGATTCAATTTCCTATTTCGACAAAGCTTTAGGGATAAATGAATTAGAATATTTAAATCTGGATATAGTAAAATACAAAGCGGATTCAGAATTGCATTTAGGAAAATACAAAGAGGCGGTTGAACTTTATTCACAAGTTATAAAAGAAGAAAAATATAACGACGATATGTACCTGAA
>CALFNR010000155.1:0-13686 GCA_937903005.1 uncultured Lachnoclostridium sp.
TGCATGCTCTTAAGAAAACATCTAAACAGTGCAAAAATTATCAGCGTAACACAGCCTGGGCTGGAACGTATCGTAGATATCACCATTGAACATCTGAATGAACTTGGGGATGTGTGCATCAAACATCTTATGGTAGAGCTTATGGGAAAACACAGTAATATCATTTTTGTGGATGATAACATGCGTGTAGTTGACAGTATCAAACACGTGTCTGCAATGGTAAGTTCTGTCCGCGAGGTACTGCCAGGACGTGAATATTTTATTCCTGAGACACAGCACAAACGAGATCCATTTACTGTGACACTTTCCATGTTCCAGGATGAGGTTCTTACGAAACCTTTAAAACTGAACAAAGCCATTTATACAACATTAACTGGTTTCAGTCCTTTAATTGCTAACGAACTTTGTCACCGTGCTAGTCTAGATGGGGAGCAGGATACTGCCTCTCTAAGTGAAAATGAAGGAATCCATTTATATAAGAACATTTCTTACTTTTTAGAGGATATCAGTGCTGGCAAATTTGTCCCTAACATCGTATACGATAACGGTAATCCGATTGAATTTTCCTCCACACACCTGACCTGTTACGAAGGGAAGGAAAACAAAAAATTTGATTCTATCTCACAAGTGCTGAAGGAATATTATCAGATGAAAGATGTGATTACGAGAATTCGACAAAAGTCCACTGACCTTCGCAAAATCGTATCCACTGCATTGGAACGAAACCGTAAAAAATACGATTTGCAGGCAAAACAATTAAAGGATACCCAAAAGCGTGATAAGTTCAAGGTTTATGGAGAACTTTTGACTACTTATGGCTATGAGGCGAAACCTGGGGATAAGTCATTAACCTGTATCAATTTTTATGATGATAAGGAAGTAACGATTCCTTTGGACGAAACAAAATCTGCAATGGAAAATGCAAAGAAATATTTTGATAAGTATAATAAATTAAAACGTACTTTTGAAGCAGTTACCATACAGATGAAAGAAACACAAGATGAAATCGAGCATTTGGAATCTATTAGCAACGCTCTTGATATTGCCTTACTGGAAGACGATTTGGTTTCACTGAAAGAGGAATTAATCCAATACGGTTACATGAAGCGAAAATATACAGGTAACAAAGGTAAAAAACAGAAAGCTGCCAAAGTAGTAAACAAGCCACTTCATTATGTATCATCCGATGGTTTCCACATTTATGTAGGGAAAAATAATTTCCAGAATGATGAACTTACTTTTAAGTTTGCTTCCGGGAATGACTGGTGGTTTCATGCAAAGGGCATCGCGGGTTCTCATGTTGTTGTAAAAACCAACGGAGAAGAACTTCCTGACCGCGTATACGAAGAAGCTGGACAGCTTGCTGCTTACTATTCTAAGGGTAAGGAAATGGACAAAGTGGAAATTGATTATACAGAAAAGAAAAATGTAAAGAAACCAAATGGCAGTAAGCCAGGATTCGTTGTTTACTATACCAATTATTCTTTAATGGTCAGACCAGATATCTCTGGTTTAACACAGATTAGCGATTAATTTTCAAAAGGGAGGGGTTCTATGATTTTAGCAGATTATCATGTTCATACTGATTTTTCAAGCGATTCCAAATCTCCTATGGAGGATATGGTGAAACAGGCGATTGCCCTTGGACTAAAGCAAGTTTGCTTTACGGATCACATGGATCTGGATTTTCCAAAACAGTACGAACACCGTTTTGTATTTGATGTAGATAAATACTGGAACAAGATAGATGAATTACAAGAAAAATATCCGCAGATTCAGATTTTAAAAGGAATTGAGTGCGGCATGCAGACGGGACTTGGAAAACGGTATGAGGAACTCGTTTCTTCCTATGATTTTGATTTTGTCATTAACTCCTGTCATGTACTGTATGATATGGACCCATATTACCCTGAATTTTGGATTGACCGTTCGGAAGAGGAAGGAATTCGTGCTTACTTTGAGCAGATCTTAAAGAATATTAAAGAATTTCAGAACTTTGATACTTGTGGCCATCTTGATTATATTATTCGCTATGCGCCTTCTAAGGGTACATTCTTTAAGCCAAGTGATTATTGGGACATTATTGATGAAATTTTAAAGACTGTTATAGAAATGGGCAAGGGAATTGAAGCGAATACTTCAGGATATAAATATGGACTTGGCGCACCGAATCCAAGACCTGAGATATTAAAGCGTTACAAGGAACTTGGGGGTGAAATTATTACTGTAGGTTCTGATGGGCACCAGCCGGTGCATATGGCATATGATTTTGATAAGGTTTGCGCATTGCTTAAGGGGATTGGGTTTAGGTATTATACTGTTTTTGAAAAACGGAAAGGGAAGTTTGTTCAGTTGTAGGATATATTGAAAGACAGTGGGCTTTCTTAAAACAAGATGCTCACTGCCTTTTATCAGTTACCTCCCCTAATTCAACAACTCCACACAATCGTACGCAAACGAAGCACTTAAAAATTTACTCATATCCGCATTTCCACTGATTGGCTCAATAGATATGGTATTATTACCTGCATTGAGATAAGATGCTGGAATTGTCCATGAAAACGTCGTATTGTTACCACGGTATGTTCCAACCGTTAAACTACGAGATTTTGGTTGATTAGACGCACCCTGCAGGGCTAATTTATGACCATTTACCGTAACACATGGACGTCCATTGTTATAAGCAGTGGTAATTCCAATGTTGATTCTATGGTCTGTTGATGCCTGCACACCTGACAGATTAAATTGAATTGTCGTTGGAGTATTGGCTCCACGGAACTGTGCTGCTGGGAATTGACCTGCCCAGTTTGAACCAGTTCGATAGGTCACTGGTCCCCAGCTTGCATTTCTAACATCTGATGGATGCATTAACGAAATATTTTTTCCATTCAAAAATTCCAGTGGAGTTCCATCCCAGTTACCGATTCTCCAAATTACAGATGCATTGCTTGGGTCATTGGTGATTGTCTGAGTGTGAAGCATAGTTGTTTCATTGGCTTTCACTGTAACAGTTGAAGTTTGAACCGCTAATTCTCCCTTGTAGATGGTCATGGTATAGGTTCCTGGTTTCATATTTAAACATTTTGCAAAACCATTGGAAGCAGCAGTTGCCCAATACTGTGCATTCTCATTGGAAAATCCATAGGTATAGGTGTAATTACTATCCATTTCATTTATTCCAACGATGGCAACTCCACCACGACTTGACACCCATCCCTTTAGATTCAAAGAACTCATCCAGCTATAATCTGGCATCGCTGGTGTATTACCTGTGGTAAATACATAGGCATAAGGTCCATACAATCCCATACGGTAATTCTCAGTAGCGCCAATTGCATGGTTCATAACGTTATAGATTTCTGTATCTCCACCTGACTGGAACTGAATATCGCGGTAAAATGGTCCGCCGATGCATGTTTCACGACTGCCATATGCCATAAATACTCCAACCCCATTCCCCGTTGCACCTTTGATTGTTAAATCTTTTGCCTGTTCATTTCCATAGTATTTGGAAGTGGTTGTTCCGTTGGAGTATGAAAATACATCTGGTCCTCCTTCCAGTCCGTTACCACCTTTTGTACGAGATTCTGCAGGCACTCTAGTTAAGACATTTCCATTTCCACGGAAGATATAACGAAGACATCCCATTGCTGGCTCTTCCGTAATATGGGTTGCCATATAAATGATATTTTCGCCGTAACGTGACACATAGTAATGTGTTAGCGTTCCAGATGTTACAGTTATGACAACTGTTGCTCCAGATGGCGAAGTATTGTATGTAACGTCAGCGGAACCTAAGCCCGAATTGATGTGAGACGGCTTGGAACCACATAGTTCGATACCGTTCATTTTACAGGATGTCATGTCACCGTTCGTTTTATTAATGGTATAAACAAGACCGCTTCCTGTGTTAATTGTCAGATAAGAGCCTAAATTGCTTATGCCGACTGCCTTTGCCTGGATGGATGGGCAAGTTACCATAAGTGATGATAGAATCATGGCAAATGCTAAAAGTATACTACTGAGCCTCTTAGAAATCTTTCTATCCCTTTTCATGTTTCCTTCCTCCTAAATTTTTATGTTTCCCCTATGTAACAATAATGACTATCCTCCTTTCATTTGTTGATATAGGTATTTTAGCATATTTTAGGTTCTTTTTCTAGAAACTGAACCTAAGAACTTCTCCTATACCGCATATTCTCACACACAATCTATCAATTATATGTAGTTTTCTGTATTATGGCAGAGGGAATTCATTTAGAAATTGCGAAAAATTTTAGCAGTTACAATGATAGTTTTATGAATCTGGGCTATAATGAACTGGGGCTGACATCCACCAAAGCTACGAAGTATTCTATTTCCAAATACGGTGACCCAACCAATGGCTTTACGAATCCCGTGCTCAAGATGTGTGGTGTGCATCTTACACAGCATCAGGTTCAGCAGCTTCTTTATTCTTCCTTATCAAACCAAACAACCCCTATAAACAAACACCGAGAAAGCCGGAGTATTTTTATTAGAAACACCCCAGCCACCTCATTATTTTTTATTTACATTGCTGATTTATAATCTTCTTCTTTCCACACTTGACGAATATATTCACAAGCAGGTTTTCCATAAATATAATATCTTTTATCTTGTAACGCTGATTTTGCAGACTGTCTTCGATTATTCCAGCACCAGATGCCAATTCCCCTTACACCGTTATGTCTGCTGCAATTTTCGAATACAACTTGAAGAAAATCAACCTGTTCCTGCAAAGAAAGCATTCCCTCAACATCCCATATATCTGGTCTTATGGATGCCCCTTTCATTGACATGCAGCCACATTCTGTAAGAAAAAGCTCTTTTTTATATTTTTCCGCAAGTTCTACTGTTTCTTTTAAGCCTTTTGCAAACTGGTGTTTAGAATAATTACCACTTGTTGCAACAACATCTAAACTGTCCCAAAATGAGACTTCCTTTTCAAAATACGCATTCGCTTCATATGTAATTCTTCCTTGATAACTTGAACGAACTTGTTCAATTAAACTCCTCCAGGAATTTGCCTGACCAACTAATCTTAATAAACGACAACCAATAAAAAGCATTTCACAATTTGTTTGCTCGGCAATTCTAGCATAATGCAAAATAAATTCCGAATAACCTTGGAACCATTGCTCCCAAGATTCCTCTTGAAACGCTCCATCTTTCATAAAGTCAATTTCTGATCGACAGGAGCCATCTTCGCAATCAATTACTGGCTTTAAGAAAACTTGAAGTCCTAACTGTTTTGCATATTTGATAAAATCAATTAGATCTGTATCTTTTGGCATAACTGGGTGCTTATAATTTACCGTTACACTATCTGCTTCTTCCTGTATAGCTCCTAACACTATAATTACTGCGTTGCAAGCCGTCTTTCTTTGCATGAGATACAAATTTTCCTTTGTTTCTTCTTCTCCAATACTTTGATAATTAAACCCTGTGTAGTTTATTGCTTTTACATTCACCATACAAATCTCCCCTTTGTAAGAAAGATATACCAAAAAATAGAGCTAAATCTTATACGCTTAGTATAGGACTTATGCTCTATTTTTTCAATCAAATTGCAAATTATGTTATTTATTTTGTATCTTTATGCTTTTTATACAACGCATCCAAAATATAAACATAGTAATTTGTGCAATATTACTAATTTAAAATATGAATAATTACTGAAAATATCTTACTTATTTTAGATTTCTTCCTATAATCGTACCACCACCAACTACGATGTCATCATCATAGAACACCACTGCCTGTCCTGGTGTAATTGCACGTACTGGTTCATCAAATACAACTTTTACGATGTCTTCGTCCACTTTCTCAATGGTACAAGGTTCTCCTTGATGACTATAGCGGATTTTTCCCGTTACTCTCATCTTCCCATCCAAATCTTCGATTGACATAAAATTAAGCTGCTTTGCATATAAGGTATCGTAAAAGACATCCTGATTATCCCCGATTACGACTTCGTTAGTTTCTGGACGAATTTCTACGACAAATGCTGGCTTACCAAGTGATAGATTCAAACCTTTTCGTTGACCTACCGTATAATGAATAATGCCTTTATGTTTCCCAATCACATTTCCATCCATATCAACGAAATTGCCTGGTTCTGGAGTTTTCCCAGTAGTTTCTTCAATAAACCCAGCATAATTGTTATCTGGGATAAAGCAAATTTCTTGACTGTCTGGCTTATTGGCAATTCTAAGGTTAATCCCTTTGGCAATCTCTCGAATCTGCTCCTTGGTATATTCACCAACTGGCATTAAAGTATGAGCCAGCTGGTGCTGAGTCAAGTTGTATAACGCATACGTCTGGTCCTTTGCTGCTGTTGCAGACTTTTTCAGTGCGTAGCGCCCATTTTCCAATTGAACTATCCTTGCATAATGGCCTGTTGCGATATAATCAGCTCCTATATCCAAAGAACGTTTGAGTAAGGATTCCCATTTTACATAGCGGTTACAGGCGATACAAGGATTTGGAGTTTTTCCATCCAGATAATCTTTGATAAAATAATCAATTACATTATCTTTAAATGAATCTTTAAAGTTCATTACGTAATATGGTATCTCTAACTGATTCGCTACTCGTCTGGCATCATCTACTGCGGATAGACCACAGCACCCACCATTTTCTTCTTGGACATACGTCGCTTCATCTTGCCATATCTGCATGGTAACGCCCATTACATCATATCCCTGCTCCTTTAAAAGAAATGCAGCAACTGAAGAATCAACGCCACCAGACATTCCAATTACAACTTTTTGCATTAATATTCCTCTTCTTCCTCGTGTTCACTAATATCGTTTACTGGTTTTTCTAAGCCTTCAATTACAATATTGTGTTTTTCTGCATAATCCCACAATGCTGCATGAATGGCTTCTTCTGCTAACAAGGAACAGTGTACCTTAACTGGTGGTAGTCCGTCAAGTGCTTCCATAACTGCTTTATTTGTAACCTTTAGTGCTTCTTCAATTGTCTTCCCTTTTACAAGTTCAGTTGCCATACTGCTTGTTGCTACCGCGGCACCACAACCAAATGTCTTAAACTTACATTCTGTAATGATTCCGTTTTCATCAACATCTATATACATTCTCATAATATCGCCACATTTTGCGTTACCTACAGTACCAACGCCACTAGCATTTTCGATTTCTCCTACATTTCTTGGGTTTTGGAAATGGTCCATAACTTTTTCTGAATACATGTGTAATTCCTCCTAATATCTATCTATTGCTCGTTTTTTTTGATGAAGTCTTCATACAAAGGAGACATTGAGCGTAATTTATTCACAATTTCCTTTACTTTTTCTACTACATAATCCATTTCTTCTTTGGTGTTTGTTTCGCTTAAGGTTAAACGAAGAGAACCATGTGCGATTTCGTGTGGCAGTCCAATTGCTAACAGTACATGAGATGGATCTAATGAACCGGATGTACAAGCAGAACCTGAAGAACCACAGATACCTTCCATATCAAGCATGATTAATAAGGATTCTCCTTCGATAAACTGGAAGCTGAAGTTTGCGTTATTTGGAAGACGGTTTCTTCTGTCTCCATTCAATCTTGTATATGGTACTTCTGCCAGGATACGGTCGATTAAATAGTCTCTTGTTTCAATTTCCTTTTTCTGGCGTTCTTCTAAGGAAGCCATTGCAAGTTCAACAGCTTTTCCAAAACCAACAATGCCTGGAACATTTTCTGTTCCTGCTCGTCTATGTCGTTCTTGTGCACCACCGTGGATGAAGGAACGTAATTTTAGTCCTTTTCTGATATATAAAAATCCGATTCCTTTTGGACCGTTTAATTTATGTCCGCTGGCACTTAACATATCAATATTTAATTCGTCAACATGAATTGCTAATTGTCCAAATGCCTGAACTGCATCCGTATGGAATAAAATTCCATGTTCCTTTGCAATTTTACCAATTTCAGCAATTGGCTGAATCGTACCAATCTCGTTATTGGCAAACATGATTGTAATTAAAATAGTAGTCGGGCGAATTGCTTTCTTTAATTCATCTAGCTTTACGCATCCATTTTCATCAACATCTAAGTAGGTTACTTCAAAACCGTGTTTTTCAAGATACTCGCAAGTATGAAGTACTGCATGATGTTCAATCTTGCTTGTAATGATGTGATTTCCTTTTTGTTTATAAGCTTCTGCTGTAGCTTTAATTGCCCAGTTATCTGCTTCAGAACCACCTGCTGTAAAATAAATATCTGCTGCATTTGTTCCAAGTGCTTCTGCGATTGTCTCTCTTGCATGAGTTACAACTGCTTTATTCTTAGCAGCAAATTCATATACGCTTGATGGGTTACCAAAATTTTCAGTAAAATAAGGAAGCATTGCTTCTACTACCTCGGGTTTTGTTGGGGTTGTTGCTGCATTGTCTAAATATATCATTTTTCCCATATGGATAACCTCTCTTCTCTTAGAAATATAGTTCTATATTACAATTTATCACAAATCTTCTAACATGTTCCAATTTAATGACAATAAGGTTTATCTTTCTTGCTTTCTTCTGATTGATTAGAAAGCAAAGCTTTTCCTTCTTCTGCCAAGTCAGACAGCATAAGGGTATCAACTGCTTGACTGATACTGTCACTAATACGCTTCCAAACAAACTTGGAAACACATACGTCTGCTCCTTGGCAGACACTATCTCCACCATATACTTCTGCACAATCTACAGGGTGTAAATCTCCTTCCAGTGCTCTTAGTATATCTCCAACTGATATTTCATCTGCTGGTTTCGCCAGTACGTATCCTCCCTGTGCCCCACGAATGCTGTTCACAATGCCAGCCTTTCGAAGCTTTGACACAAGTTGTTCCAGGTAACTCACCGATATATGCTGACGTTCTGCGATACTACTTAATGCAACCGCCTCCGTCTCACTATTCATGGCTAAATCCAATACAGCCCGTAAGCCATATCTGCCTTTTGTTGATATTTTCATTTCATCAGTCCTTATATGATAATTCTAATTTTATGAAACGGGTCTAACATTTATGTAACCCATAGAAGCAGCACTCGTTTCCTACTGAATTAATACATATTAATTTAATTCTGATTATTTTAATTCCGATTAATTTACTCAGAATTGATTCAGATAAATATTATCACTTGCAATATCACTTGTCAACCCTTTTTCAAATTAATTATAGAGGAAGCATTTTTTAGGTTCTTTTGAATATACTTAAACAAATAGTTAGGTATGGATGGTTGCATGAAAAAATATACAATAATCAAAGGCACACTCATTCTGACCTTCGCAGGTCTTATCACTCGTATTATTGGCTTTTTTTACAAAATATATTTATCCAATACGTTAGGAGCTGAAAAATTAGGTCTTTATCAGCTTATCTTTCCAATCTATGGAATCTGCTTTACACTCTTCGCAAGTGGCATTCAGACAGCCATCTCAAAACTGGTTGCCGATGAACATGGCAAACAGCAAATGTTACATAATCCTGAATCTGCAAGCAGGTATAATTTAAACCGTATTCTTCGAGTTGGTTTGTCTCTATCTTTTACGATTGCTGCCATACTTTCACTTCTTGTATATTTTAATGCAGAATTTCTTGCAACGGATGTGTTAAAAGAGGCTTCCTGCAAAAACAGTTTACGTATTTTAGCATTTGCATTTCCCTTCTGCAGTATTTCTAGTTCTATTAATGGCTACTGCTACGGTTTAAAAAGGCCTGGGGTTCCAGCATCTACTCAGTTGCTCGAACAGATTATTCGCGTTGCAGCGGTCTATTATATGGCAACCTGTTTTGCACACGGTTCTGCTGGAATGACTTGTGAACTTGCTGTAATGGGTATCATTTTTGGTGAAGCTGGTTCCATGCTTTTTAATGCTTTCTCTCTGCTTTTTATGAAGAAACCATTTCCATCAAAGAATAAATGCAAAAGAATCCCTGTTTTAAAACCTTTGACAACCTACATGCTTCCTCTCTCGGGCAATCATCTTGTAGTTAGCCTATTGAATAGCTTAGAAGCAATCTTAATTCCTGCAATGCTAAGAAAATATGGTTTATCTGGTTCGGAAGCACTTAGCGTTTACGGCGTGTTAATGGGTATGTCTATACCATTTATTTTGTTTCCATCAACCATTACAAACTCTTTGGCGGTACTGCTGCTTCCTACCATATCAGAGGCCAGTTCCGAGCAAGACCAGCGAACAATTAATCAAACGACACAGACCTGTATAAAGTACTGTATGATCATTGGAATTTTCAGTACTGGCATTTTTCTTCTATTCGGAAAATCCCTTGGTGAATTCTTCTTCCATAATGCAATGGCTGGAAGATTTTTGATTATACTCGGCTGGCTTTGTCCCTTTATGTATATTGCTACAACCCTTGGAAGTATTATCAATGGACTTGGAAAAACTCATTTGACCTTTATTAATACAGTTACAGGATTGGGAATCCGAATCTTATTTATTCTATATATGGTGCCAAACAAAGGAATCTATGGATATTTGATTGGACTATTAGTAAGTGAGTTAGCGATTGCCCTACTTAATTATTTGTCCCTTCGCAGTACTGTTCAAATTGAATTAGACGCCATTAACTGGCTTGTGAAACCGGCACTTATTATGTTTTTGACTGGTGCTCTATTAGAAAAAATTTATCTGTATACACTTAGTCTTCAGGTAATGCCTAACATGTTAACTTTAGTATTGTTCTGCTTTATTACATTGGCTGTTTATATTCCATTTCTGTTTCTATCAAAAAGCATAACGGTTCATGATTTTAAGTAAAAGAGCTCTCTTTGAATCAAGATAGAAAACCTATTCTTGTTTTCTGTCTTGATTGTTTTCTATTTCATTCTGTTATTAATCTCCTAAACTTTCCGTAGTGTAGTAATTAACTCTATTATAGTCTAGTCGTTTTGTTGCGAATTATTGTATTTTGTGTTATATTATAGATATCTTGCAAATTTTATGTCGATGCTCAAAAAAATAAAAGAGGAGGACTTTTATGAAGCAAGGGTATTTGTCAAATATCCGAATTAAGGGTATAGAAATATATTATCCTGAGGATTTTGACTATGTAGATGACATTATCACAAAATACAAAGAGCAAGGTATTGACATCGAACTGGAATTAAAAGATTCACTTGGAAAGAATATCGTACATCATATTAAAAGCAAGGACGAAAACACATTAACTATGGCTGTAAAGGCTGCCAAAAAAGTGCTTGATTCTACAGGATTAACAGGAAAAGATTTAGATCAAATTGCACTGGCCACTTTATCACCTGAATACATTTTACCCGCAACAGCCAGATTAATTCACACAATGGTCGAGGGAAAGGAAGAAGCCTTCTGTTATGATATCAATGCAAACTGTTCTGGCATGCTGTTCTCAATGAACCAGATTGCTGCTCAGATGCAAAGTTCAGATTCCCTACATTATGTTATGCTGATTGGTTCGGATTCTCCTTCCATTCATATGCGAAATGACCAGTACATATCCAAATCTATACTAGGTGATTCTGCCTGTGCAATTATTTTGGAAAAAACAGACACCGACTCTTCTATACTAGATCATAAATTTTTATGTAATTACACTCACCCGCTTTCTGTTGCTTGCGGTCCATGTTGTGGATTGTCCCATATACATGAAGCACCCATAGAAGACCAGAAAATCATTCTTGGCAAGGCTCCAATTCAAACTGAAGTAATAAGCACTCATATTCAAGAAGTATTAGCTCGAAACAATCTGACTGTAGATGACATTTCCTTATTCTGTTTTTCACAATATTCCAAATCACTTCTTAATAAACTGGCAAAGAAACTTGAAATTTCAATGGACAAAGTAATCTATAACGGAGACAAATATGGATACACTGGCGTTACCTGTACTTTTATTGCACTGTACGATGCCATTCAGGAAAAGAAAATTAAAAGAGGGGACTATGTATTTTTCTGGACATTTGGAAGTGGAGTAGAAATGGTATTTACTCTTATGCGTTATTAGAGTAATGAAGGACTACTAATCTGAAATACAAAAGAAGGAGAGCCATAAGTCTAGAAAACTTTTGATTCTCCTTCTTTTTTGAATTATTTTAAAAATCCTTCTACAATCTTAGCTTCAGCTTCTTCTTCTGTTAAGCCAAGTGTCATTAATTTCATCAGCTGTTCTCCAGCAATTTTACCAATGGCTGCTTCATGAATCAAGCTTGCCTCTACACTATTGGCTGTTAACTGTGGCTCTGCTGTAACACTTGCACGATCCATAATAATGGCATCACATTCTGTATGACCAGCACACTTATTATTTCCAACAATTTTTGAAACAAAGAGCTGCTTAGAATCATCCCTTGCAACGGAACGAGATACCACATTGGCACTAGAATCTTCTCCGTCTAAATTCACAAGGAAATTGGTTTTTGCATACTGTGTTCCATGTGTCATCAGTTTTTCCTTCACAATCAATGTTGCGCCTTTTTGCAAAGTACCTTCTGTATCACGATGAGTAGAATCAATTCCTTTAATCTGGGCAAGTTCCATTTCTACATAGCCGCCCTCATCTATATTGACAATAGTGGTTGGGTTCATAATACGCCCACCTTTGCCATCTCCGTTTCCATAATGTTTTTCCACATAGCGTACTCTTGCATTCTTGCCTACAAAGAAACGATGCACACCATCATGTTGTGATTTTGCATCTCCTCCATTGTGAATGCCACAGCCTGCAATAATTGTAACATCGGCATTTTCTCCAACAAAGAAATCATTGTAGACTGCATCATTAATTCCACTTTCTGTCAATAACACAGGGATATGTACCGCTTCATTTTTTGTATTGGCTTTAATACGGATATCAATACCTGGCTGATCCTCTTTCGGAATAATATCAATATTAGCGGTTGAGCTTCTTGCAATTCCTTTTCCGTTAGCACGAATATTGTAAGCACCTCTTGGAATCTCATGGAGCCCCGCTACCTTTTCTAATAGATCTTTCTGAATACTGTCCATCTTAGCAAGCTCCTTTCTGTTGGCCACAACATGGTTTCGGATTCATGCCAACTAGCATTTCAGGCAGAATCTCGTCACGACTGCCAGCTTTTGATACTTCACCATCTGCTAATACTATAATCTTATCTGCAATATTCAAGATTCTTTCCTGATGGGAAATAATCAGAATAGAACCTTGTATTTTCTGATATAACTTTTCAAATACTTCTATTAAATTATTAAAACTCCAAAGGTCTATTCCAGCTTCAGGTTCATCAAATATAGACAGTTTCGTGCTTCTAGCCAAAATAGTAGCAATCTCAATTCTCTTTAATTCACCACCAGATAAACTTCCATTCACTTCTCTTTTTATGTACTCATTTGCACAGAGTCCTACTTCAGATAAATATCTACAAGCTTCCTCTCTACTTATGCTTCCACCTGCTGCAATTGAAATCAAGTCATGGACTGTAATCCCCTTAAAGCGAACTGGCTGCTGAAAAGCAAAGCTTACGCCTAACTTAGAACGTTCTGTTATGCTCATATTGGTAATATCTGTGCCGTCCCATATAATCTGCCCACTGGTAGGCACCAGAATTCCTGCAATTATCTTGGCAAGTGTAGATTTTCCACCTCCATTTGGCCCGGTAATCGCAACAAACCGGTCGTTTATCTTTAAGTTTAT
>CALFNR010000156.1:0-1973 GCA_937903005.1 uncultured Lachnoclostridium sp.
CTACACTCTTTCCCTACACGACGCTCTTCCGATCTATGCTGGTAGTTTTAAACTTTTTATCAGTATTCATTACATAGAATCTGGCATCACCAGTTGGGTCCGTTTTAAAATCAAGACTGTTTCCTTCTACTGTTATATGAAGCAGCTGATTCAGGACAACCTGTGACTCTTCTTGTACATTAATGGTATTCTCTGCTTCTGTACATGTCTTCATACCTGTTGAGATAAAATATGTAATGCTTAACGCAACGATACTAAACAAAACAACTCCAAGCATCAATTCTATAATGGTGATACCCTTTGTATTCACCTTCAAAAAATCATCTCCTCTCTCCAGATGGATTTACTTCAATATGTGCTTTCCGGTTTTCTCGATTAGCTCAATTGTGTAACCTTTGTAAGTATCCGTAGCAACTCTTAAACTTTCGTAGATATTCGCTCCATTCTTGGCAATAAACGCGCCAGTGCTTTTTGAAAACTGTATTTGCACTGCTGATGTAGTTACATTGGTAAGCTCTGTTTCCGATTCACCCTTTTTCGTATAATAGAGCTTAATCTTCTTACCACCTAGTTTTGTACCAGCAGCTCGGTCCAAAGCCCCTGTTGACAAGGAATAATATAAATCCCCGTCCTTCCGATAGAGATAAAACTGCCAGGTTCCTGCCTTGCTCATAGAAGCCATTCGGGCTGTCTCTAGATTTTGATTCAGCTCCTTGACACATTTTTTTGTATTTGCGTATTTGATATGACCTGATAAGGAGACTGCACTAGCCGACAAAATCGCCATAATTGCCATACATATGATTGCTTCTATCAAGGAAAAACCCTTGCTATTTAACTTCTCTGCTTTCAATATACTCCTCACCTCCGTATCACGTTACGCATTCTTTTTCCAGTTTTCAAATGCAATCGCATCCCCGAAATTAATACTGTCATCTCCTGCTGCTCCTGTTGATGAACTATCATAACCATAAATATATTTTTTTAGCAATACCCCTTTGCTCTGACAGTAGTTTAATAAGTCGAGAATCATTTTCTCATCCGCATAAATATCGGAATTGGCTGATAACATTATCTTGCCATCTGCTACAATTAATCCTTCAAATCTTGTGGCATTCACTTTGACATCTCCTGCAGCTATGATTAATCCTGCCATATTTGAAGTTACCTCAAAGGTATCCGCATTGGTAATGGTTATAGTAGCATCTTGATTAAATTTGTTCGATTTTATTCCAGTATGATCGATTATGACTGGATGTTTTTTTGCTTCCTTTAGATTAAAATGGGTATCCACATATGGGTTATCCTTTACAGCTTTCGTTGTACTGCCATCTTCTCTTAAATTGAGTTGAACGGATTTATAGTCTGTTGACAGCTCTTCAGACTCTTTCTCCATATTCTTAACTTCACCTTTTTCGATGCGAAATGTTCCCGTTGACTGATCCTGGTACAAGAAAGAACCTGCTACTTGTAAACGTTCAAAAGGATCTGCGTTAAACTGAAACGCATGTTTTCCACCACCAAGTGAGCGATAGAAATCTTTATAGGTGCTTCTTAATTCGCCACCATGCTGTTCATAGTACCAGTTAAAATATGCATTGGCACTTGCTTCATCCTTAAAGTTCCAGTAGAAATTCACCATTTTAACAGATGAATTTTCTGGTCCTTGTTTATAGTAAATTGGACGGATTGGCATGTTTGGATCTAACCATTTATGAATAACTGCTGCCTTGCCTTTTGTAAAATCAACAATGTCTTCTTTCATGCATAAACTTAAATGTGGTGCACTAAGATCATATGTTGCGTCATGTTCATGTAAATCTTTGGCATATGCCTGAATAGAAGACTGATCAATCGGATTGGATGGGATTTTTAAAAAGGATTCATTTTGCACTAAATATGCCCCCTGATCATATTTCACCGCGATGGACTGTCCCGTCATAATATCCATTATGGTATCAGAAGGAGACATG
>CALFNR010000157.1:0-2975 GCA_937903005.1 uncultured Lachnoclostridium sp.
TGACATAAAAAAAGTAATATATATGCTTGATTATGGTAATGAGTGGTATTCTTTTAAATTTCACGGGAGCGGTGAAATGGAAAGAAAAGTGGACAAGACCTTATCATACTTTTCGTATATTTGTTATTTGAAAGAACAAAAAATTATATCTAATAAAGAATTTTATTTTTTTAAATATGAAGTTGAACGTATTTTAATGAATAAACAAGTCCAAGATTATTTTTACAATTTATATCATTTTTCTAATAAGTTTGATACTTCATTTACATTTAAATATTTATTTGATTATGGTAAAAAAAGAAAAATGTTTGATCATAATTTTTATGATAAGGAGGCTTATCGAAAAGATGTAAGGTATCATCACAATCTAAATTTTTAATAGTACCCAAAAAGCATATAATAACATTGAGGTACTAATTATGGAGAGTAATAATGATGCATAAATAATAGTACACATGAAGCTTTTCTGGGATGCACCTATGCTTACAATTGTATCCATTTCACGATATAGTAGTTGTAATACTTCTCATACATACTAAAAGAAGGAACGCTAGAAGAAATTTGACATACAAGAAAGAGTTTAAACTGGAATAAAAAGAAATAAGGTGATAGATACTAAAATCGTTATCTATCGCCTTATTTTTGCTTACAAGAAAATGTTTTAGTGAAGGCACAATGTGTCAATCTAAAAAATTGGAAGCAGGAATAGAAAGGAAGTGAGTGGCATGGAAGAATTCGCTGCAAATTTGATGGAAGAACTAAATGTGGATACTGCATTTACAATTCCCATTTTTGGAGGAATCAAAATTGCAGAGTCTGTAGTTGTAACGTGGATTATTATGATAATTATGGTGGGGGCTTCTATTATATTTGTTCGTAATCTTAAATTGGAGAACCCAGGAAAGAAGCAGCTTGCAATCGAAGCAGGTTATTCTTTTTTTTATCATTTTTTTGATGATATGTTAGGTGAACATGGAAAACGATACATTTCCTATTTAACCACCATTGTATGGTTTATTGGAATTGCCAATATTATAGGTCTTATAGGACTTAAGCCTCCAACAAAAGATCTTGGAGTTACATTAGCGATGGCAATTATGAGCATTGTACTAATTGAATATTCCGCCATACAAGCTAAGGGGTTCAAAGGCAAGATTCGGGCATTTGCAGATCCAGTTCCTATTCTGGTCCCAATCAATATCCTGGAACTTTTCATCAGGCCATTGTCATTGTGCATGCGACTCTTTGGAAATGTGCTTGGTTCCTTTGTTGTAATGGAATTACTGAGAGGACTGTTTGCTTGGGTTCTGCCAGTACCATTTAGTTTGTATTTTGATATTTTTGATGGATTCATCCAAGCATATGTATTTGTATTTTTAACTTCGCTATTTATGAAGGAAGCAATTGAATAAAGGAGGACATGATATGTCAACAGCTATTGCAATTGGAGCAGCTATTGCTGTATTAACAGGTATAGGAGCAGGTATTGGTATTGGTATTGCCACAGGGCGTGCTGTGGATGCCATTGCCAGACAGCCAGAGGCAGATGGAAAAATATCCAAGTCCTTGTTACTTGGTTGTGCTCTTGCAGAAGCAACTGCTATCTATGGTTTTGTTATCGGACTGCTAATCATTTTATTCTTAGGGTAATCAAACAGAATTTATCTGCAATGTAATATAATATTGAAAGGTTGTGGAAGCAATGGGAATGTTGCGGTTAGACTGGAATATCGTTGCAACGATTGTCAATCTGATAGTGCTATACCTGCTTATGCGACGTTTTTTGTTCGGACCAGTACAAAACATGATTGAAAAGAGAAAGGAACTGATAGATTCCAAATTCAATCAGGCAAAAGAAGAACAAAACCAAGCACAACAGATAAAAACCCAGTATCAGGGTCTTATGGCAAATGCAAAAGAAGAGTCTGCAAAGATTGTGGAACGGGCGAGAGAACAGGCAAGAACAGAATATGAAGGAAAACTTGAAAATGCAAAAAATCAAGCGGATAAAATGCTAGAAACAGCACGTGAGAAGATAGAATCTGAGCGTGAAAAGATGCTTCAGGAATTGGAAAGCCAGATATCTTCACTTGCCATGTGTGCAGCCCGTAAAGTAATTGGAAGTAATGCTTCGGCTCAGTCCGATGAAGCATTGTACAATCAGTTTTTAAGTGAAGCAGGTGAAACAAATGACACAAGTCGCGATTAATTATGCTAAGGTTTTGTACCAGCTTGGAATTACACCTGAAGACATAAAAGAAATGAGACATCGTTATCTTGCGACGGAAAAGCTAAAACAGGTATTGGTAAGTCCTGTAATAGCCAAGGATCAAAAGCATAAACTGATTGAAAAAATATTTGACAGGGAAGTGCAATCTTTTCTCAAGGTATTAAGTGACTACCATTCCATGGAGCTGCTGCCACAAATAGTAGAAGCTTATCAAAACGTATATTACAAGGAAAATGAAGTTTTGGCGGCAACCTTGACCTTTGTAACAAAACCAAGTGAAGAGCAGGTAGCACAGTTTAAAGAGTATCTAAGAAAACGTTTTCTCGCAAAACGGGTCCACTTCAGTATGAAGTTGGAACCAAAGCTGGTCGGTGGTTTTATCCTGAAAATTGGAGATTTGGAGTTGGACTGGAGCCTGCAAGGAAGGCTTAGACGACTGGAGCAAAAATTAGTAAATGAATATCACTAGGAGGTGATGAAGTGGGGGCAATGAGTTCGGAAGAAATCATATCCATTCTGAAAAGTGAAATTGAACAGTACGATGAGATAAGCAAAGAGCAAGAAGCTGGTTCTGTTATCTGGGTAGGTGACGGAATTGCTACCATATACGGAATTGAACATGCCATGTACGGTGAAATCGTTCTGTTTGATAATGGAATCAAAGGTATGGTGCTCGATATCAAGCAAAACCAGATTAGCTGTATCATTTTCGGACGAGATACCCAGATAAAAGAGGGTACGAAAG
>CALFNR010000158.1:0-32989 GCA_937903005.1 uncultured Lachnoclostridium sp.
CTCTACATTAGAAAACGCGACTGCTAGGATAAAAGAATTAGAACTTAAACTTGCAGATTATCAAAATCAAGATGAGAGTGATAGTGATACAATTAAAGATTTAAAAGCAGAAGTAGAGCGTTTACAGGTATATGAAGAAGAGTATAAGAAGTTTCAAGATAGAGTGAAGGAGTTTGATAAGAAAGTAGTTTTTGCTGAACAAGCACCTTCCATAGAAGAATACAAACAGTATTATGAAGAAATTCAGCCAGAAAATGCAGCAGAGATCTATCGTCAGGTTGTGGAACAGCTTCAATATGACGAAAAGATAAAAGAAGAAGCAAAACGGTATGCCAAAATGGATCCAGCAAGCGCAGCAAAAGTATTGGAAATTATGTGTGCTGACGATCTTGATACTGTATGTGGCATTATTTCCTCAATGGGTAATAAACAGGCTTCTGCGATTATGAATGCATTAGATCCAGCAACGGCAGCAAAAGTGACGAAAAGAATGACGACTCTAGATGAATAGCAAGAATAAAGCTACTAAGAACCGAAAGGTCTTAGCATAAATATCATTTTAAGAAAGGAGGAAGTTATGGCACAGGTAAGTAAGATTAATCCAGTAAACATTGGGAACATTGTTGCTTCTGGTAGTGCAAAGACATCATCGGCTAAAACAAAATTTTCAGATATCATGTCATCAAGTGCAGGAAATTCCGAACAACACGGGAGCAAAAATCAGTCAATTAGTTCCATTCAGACAACAAAAGAGAAACTTCAAGAAACTGCATCAGCTGCTAAAAATCTTCAAAATCCTACCGAAAGCGATTATCAGCAGGTGAATCAAGCTGTTGAAAGTCAAACAACAGAACAAGGTGATGTTGCGTTAGGAGAAGCACTTGAAAGTGTTGTGCAGTTAAAAGAGCAGATAGCAAAGATTCTCGATATCTCTCTGGATGAACTAGAAAAAGTCATGGCTGAATCAGGCTTTACAGCTATGGATTTATTAAATCCGAACATACTGCAGGATTTACTTTTAAAGGTAAATGGTGTAAATGAGCCAACAGATCTTTTGACCAATGAAGGTTTGTGTAACCAAATGAAAGAGTTATTACAAACAGTTGAGACGTTTACAGAATCTGTTAACTTGCAGGAATTCTCAAAAGCTTCAGAGGTATTGGCATCTACTGATTTTAGTGAAGTGCTAGAGCAGAAGGAGCAGCCAGCTGATATGAATCAGGATATGAAACCAGTAGAGGAGTCTTCTGTAGAAGAAACTCCTGTTACGAAAGAACCTGTTATAACGGTTCAAAAAGAGGAGGCATCTGGTAAAGAACAAAATCAGTTTAGTAGGAATAAATCTAACGGACATACAGATTTTCAAGATGCACAGCTTAGTCAGTTCGTACAGAAATTAAGTGAGTCAGTTCAGCAAACTGGGCAGATTGAGATGGATAGCGCAGAAAGATTGCAGCAAATGCAAGATATTGTGAATCAGGTTGTTGAGAAAATAAAGGTTACTCTTTCAAGTGATTCCACTAGTATGGAAATGCAATTAAATCCTGAAAATCTTGGAAAAGTCAATGTTTCGGTTGTTTCCAAAAATGGCGAAATGACTGCTACTTTTATAGTGGAAAATCAATTGGCAAAAGAAGCGTTAGAAAGTCAGATGACTACCTTGAGAGAAAGTCTCAATGAGCAGGGTGTCAAAGTAGAAGCAATTGAAGTTATGGTTGCAGAACAAGGCTTGTCGCAAGACCAGTTCTCTAATAAAAATGGAGAGAGCAGTTTCCAAAATCAAAATAAGCGTCGTGGTAATTTAGGAAAGCTACGAGGTTTAGAAGACGGTAAAGAGGAGACAGAAGAAGAGGAAGAAGTTCGAACAATTAGAAGTAATGGAACAGTTGATTTCTCAGCATAAAGGAGGAAAGGTATGGCAACAAATTTAAGTGCTCCAGTAAAAGATGGAGTAGTTCAACAGTATGATAGTGATCCTGTTAAGAAAAAGGTAACAAAAGGGACGAGTGAACTTGGAAAAGATGCTTTTTTACAGTTGCTATGTACACAGATGCAGTATCAGGACCCATTAAATCCTTCATCAGACACAGAATTTATTTCACAGTTAGCTTCATTTTCGTCCTTAGAGCAGATGCAAAATTTGAATAATTCATTTGCTCAGACACAAGCTTTTACCATGATTGGGCAGGAAGTTCAAGTAAAAGCAGAAAATAAAGAAGGATATGTGCAGGGAACTGTAGATTACGTAACTGTTTCAGGTGGAAAGGCGTATTATTCAATTGGTGGAACATTGTATGCATCAGATAAGTTACTCACAATCATTTCGCCATTATATAGTGCACAACAGAATGCACCAGCGATTGAAGAACAGAAGCTAGAATACAATCATGAAAAACCATCAGATGTTAGTGTAAAGATTGACCTAGGAAAGGATACTGGAAAAGCATCAAGTTTTGCCGTTCTTTTAAATGGTAAAGTAGTTGATAAGAGTCTGTTAAGCTTTAACTCAGAGACAAATATTGTCACAATATCTGAAAAGGCATTTAGTGATCTGGAAGAAGGAAATTATAAGATAATGTTCTTATTTAATGATCCGTTAGAAACCACTATAACAGATAAAGTAAGTGTAAATGTTACTGGCAAACCTGAAGTTGACAAGGAGTCTGATGGGGAGACAGAGGATACAGAGAAAAAGGAAGAGGAAACCCCAAAAGAGGTATAGAACTTTCATATTTTAGATGCTCATTCCATAGAGATGATTACCTTGGTCCTTTTCGTTGATTCGATACATGGAGGTAGATATGAATCATATAACCAATAATAAGACATCCATTGAACAGATGACAGGGAAACTCTTTTCTGGAAACAAGGTTGGTATTAAGAAGCCAATTGGACAGGAAAAATCTTTCCAACAGATATTACTACAGAAACAGCAGGAATCTGTTAATGAATTAAAATTTTCAAAACATGCAAGCTTGCGCCTTCAAAATAGAAATATTTCAATTTCGTCTGAGCAGATGGAACGTTTGAAAGATGGTGCAGGAAAAGCAAAGGCAAAGGGAATACAAGAATCATTGGTAATGGTAGATGATTTGGCATTTATCGTAAATACGAAAAGTAATACGGTAATAACAGCAGTGAAAGAATTAGAGAGTTCCGTCTTTACGAATATAGACGGTGCAGTAATTAATTAAGTCCTAATAAGCGCTGGACCTTTTTAGGAGGCGTGCATTTCTGAATGACAGAGGAAATGCGGGGACACCAACAGGAGGTAAGTAAGTTATGATGAGATCAATGTACTCTGGTGTTGCGGGTTTAAAAGCACATCAGACAAAAATGGACGTAATAGGTAATAATATTGCAAATGTTAACACAGTAGGTTTTAAATCAAGCACAGTAACATTTTCGGATGTTTTATATCAAACAACACAATCTGCTTCGGGACCTAATGCAGATACTGGTGCTGCTGGTAAGAACGCAATGCAGATTGGTCTTGGTTCCGTCGTTAATGGTATTACAACCAATGCATCTGTAGCAGGCGGTACACAAACAACAGATAATCCATTTGATGTTATGATTAATGGCGATGGATTCTTCATTGTTAATCAAGGTGGTACAAATTACTTTACAAAAGCAGGTGCTTTTAAAATTGATGCAGCTGGTACATTATGTACTTCAGGTGGTGCAACAGTAATGGGATGGAAAGCTACTGAAGATGGAACAGGTATTGTGAAAGACAGTGTATCTGCTTTAAATGTAATGTCGGCAGATAAAATGTATGCAGATCCTGAAGCGACTGCAGCTGCAACGGTATCTGGAAATATTGATACAAAAGATAAGCAGGCAGCTGATAAAGGTCTTCCAGTTTCTTTTACAATCTATGATAATAAAGGTGATAAATACACAGTTAAATTAAACTTCAAGGAGAATGGAACAGGTACTTATGATGTTTCTGTTGGCGACATTATGAATTCTGATGGAAAGTCACTGTTCTCTAGCTATGATGACACAACAAAAAAATATATTCCTTCTACAAGTGCACCAACTGTAAATTTTGGTGGAAATGCCATGACAGCTACTAGTGTAGATCCTGTTACTGGTGCAGTTACTGAAATGGGAGGTACTGCAGTAGCATTAACATTTGATAAAGCAACAGGTAAATTCAGTGCAATGGGAAGTGATAAGGAAGGTATTGCTACCTTAACAATCAATACTGGCGTAACAGGCTTATTCAATGACATTAAGGTTGATTTTTCTAAGATGACGAACTATGCATCTGGTGGATCTTCAACAGCTGCAGCTACTAGAGGAGATAAGGATGGCAAAAATGCTGGTAAACAGGTTGGTGAAATGCAGTCTATCAGTATTGATGGTTCTGGTAAAATTATTGGTTCCTATTCAAACGGTACAAATAAGTATTTAGGACAGCTTGCACTAGCAGAGTTTGCAAACCCATCAGGTCTAGAAGCGATTGGGGGAAATTTATTTGCAGAGACAAAGAACTCAGGTGAGTTTGATGGAATTGGTATTGACCCATCTTCAGGAAGTTCATCTTTAACAACAGGTGCTCTTGAAATGTCAAATGTAGACTTATCTGCACAGTTTACAGATATGATTGTAACGCAGAGAGGTTTCCAGGCAAATTCCAGAACAATTACAACGACAGATACAATGTTAGAGGAATTAATTAATTTAAAACGATAGTGAATTGATGTGAGTGAAATAATGTAATACCAAAACTTGTTGTATGGGCTTGTCCCATACAGCAAAAGTTTGGAGGGTAGCAGGTTTGATTGAATTAACACGTATGAATGGAAAAAAATTCACCTTAAATTGTGAATTGATTGAAAAAATAGAAGATACACCGGATACGGTGATAACGCTAGCATCTGGCAAGATGTATATTGTTAAGGAAAGTAGACAGGATGTAACAAATCTTGTTTTATTATACAAAAAAGAAATATTTAGTAAAAATTAAAGGTGGTGAGAGGTTATGGATTTAGCTTCGATTATTGGTCTTGTATTAAGTTTTGTACTGATGATATTTGGTATGGTGTACGAAAATGGTGCAGTTGATTTTGCAAAAGCTACATCATTTATCCATGTACAATCTATTCTTATTACGTTTGGTGGTTCTTTTATGGCGGTGTTGGCACAATCAGAATCGCTAGGTGTATTTGTGAAAAATTTAAAGAGTATTACTTTGATTATGAAAGTAACGCAGGCATCAGAGGGTGAGATAATACATAAGATTATCGACTTATCTAATGTAGCAAGAAAAGAAGGTTTGCTTGCTTTGGAAGAGGCAGCAAATGAAGTGGAAGATGAATTCTTAAAGAAAGGCATTCTTCTAATTGTTGATGGAACTGACCCTGAATTGGTTCGAAGCATTTTAGAATCAGAATTAACAGCCATTGAGGATAGACATGGTGCAACAATAGGTTTCTGGGAAACAATTGCAGCAATGGGTCCTGCATGGGGTATGATTGGTACACTGATTGGTCTGATTAACATGTTAAAGAAATTAGATGACCCATCAACAGTAGGTCCTTCTATGGCAACTGCCTTGATTACTACTTATTATGGTTCTATATTAGCAAACTGGATTGCTACTCCAGTTGCTCTTAAACTGAAACAAAAAAGTGCAAAAGAAATTCGAATGAAAGAAGTTGTAGTAGAAGGCTTGTTATCAATTCAAGCAGGTGAAAATCCTCGTGTTATTGAGGAAAAATTAAAATCATTCTTAGCACCTGCTGAGAGAGCAAGTTTTAATGAAGGGCAAGAAGGCGGTGAAGCATAATGGCAAGGAAAAAGAAACAACAAGAGAGTGCTCCTGGTTCACCAGCGTGGATGGCAACATTTAGTGACTTGATGAATTTATTGCTCTGTTTCTTTGTTATTCTCTTCTCCATGTCCTCTGTCGATGTTGCCAAATATGAGGAAGTTGCAGCCTCCCTGTCAAAAAGCTTTAGCATTTTTAATGGAGGAAAGTCTTCTATAGGGAAAGGTGAAATGGTCAGTACAGGTGTAACACAATTGAATGATCTAGGTCAGCAGACGTCAGAGCTAGGAAAGGCAAGCGAAGAAGAAGAAGTGAAAGATGCCGATCCATTAAAGGAAGCAAAAGAGAAGCTTGAAGAAGAAAGGAAATCAGATCTTGCTAAGCTGTATGAACAGGTAATGGATGCAACTGAATCAAACAAAATTGAACAATATGTGAAAGTTTCAATTGATGATGCGTATACCTATGTGTGCTTGACGTTAAGTGGATCTGTTCTATTTGATTCAGGAAGCGCCGATATCGTAAGTGAGAGCATCCCAATTCTAAACAGGGTTGGAAACATACTGAAAACGTATGATAATCACTTGATATATATTGAAGGCCATACGGATAATGTTCCAGTACGTAGTAGTAGCAAATTTTCGGGTAATAATGAATTATCTTGGGCAAGAGCAGATAGTGTTTGGAACTATATGGTTAACAAGAAGAAACTAGACCCAGTAACGTTGGTTAGTGCTGGCAGAAGTGAATACGAACCAATTGCTTCGAATAAAACTGCGGAAGGCAGGGCAAAGAATCGACGTGTTACGATTAAAATTTATAGCGATGACACATTGTAGCTATAATCAATAAGAAATATAGGGAGTGAAGTTATGAAAAGAAATATGTTGACAATAGTTGTGATTGCATTAACTGCAATCAATGTAATATTGTCTGCTGTGCTTGTATTTGCAGTTGTTCCGGCATCAAATCGAACAACAAAACTAATAAACCAGGTTGCTTCAATAATCAATTTAGAACTTGAAGCATCCTCAGATGGAGTGTCAGATACGGTGAATCCTTCAGATGTTGAAACATACAAAATTGATTCACCGATGACATTTAATATCAAAAGGAGTTTAAATGGATCAGATCATTTTGCAGCAATTGATTCCATTACATTATCAATTAACAAAGCTTCAAAAGATTATAGCAAGCTAAACAAAACAATTGAAGCAAATTCAAACTTCATTACAGATATTGTTACAGAAGTTGTATCCAGTTACACTTATGATGATGCCATTTCCAGTAAAGAAGAAATGAAGGCAGAGATATTAGAAAAAGTACAGGCGCATTTCAAGTCTGATTTCATTTTTTCAATATCATTAAACAATTTGTGTTTTCAGTAATAATTACTAGTCGAAACTTGTGATTTATTACATTTTATAGTATAATAAATGTGGTTTTTTCTTGAAAAAAGCCACATATGATTGCGAGGTGAGAAGGAATGGGCGATGTCTTGTCCCAAAGTGAGATTGATAATTTGCTTGCAGCGTTAAGCAGTGGTGAGTTAGATGCCGATGAGATAAAGGATACAGGAGAGAAACAGGTCAAGAACTATGATTTCGCCAGACCTTCTAAATTTTCAAAAGAACATTTGAGAACATTAATTATCATCTTTGAGCATTATGGGCGATTATTGTCAACGAATTTACCTGCTTACCTTCGTAAGAATGTTCAAGTAGAAGTTATGAATGCGGAGGCAATAACGTACTCAGAATTTTCTAATGCGTTGTCTAATCCGGTGCTTTTAGGTGTAGTAAATTTCACACCTTTGGATGGAAATATTATCATTGAATTAGATAATGGTTTAGGGTATGCAATTATCGACCGAATGTTGGGTGGTAGTGGCCAGCCAATGGATAAGATAAGGGATTTCTCAGAAATTGAGTTAACAATTATTGAGAGAATCATGACTATATGCACAAATTTATTGATCGAACCTTGGTCCAGTGTAATACAATTAGAACCAAAATTGGAACGAATTGAAACAAATTCTCAGTTTGCGCAGATAATTTCGCCAAGTGAAATGACGTCTATTATAACAATTCATATAAAAATTGGTTCTGTTGAAGGTTTAATGAATATTTGTATACCATTTGAATGTGTGGAAGCAGTTATAGATAGGTTGAATACAAAGTACTGGTATTCAACGATGAAGGAAAAAGATGATAAGGTATATCAAGATGTTATTGAAAGCACGATTGAGAAGGCAAGAATTCCAATTCGTGCAGTATTAGGAAAAAGTACTGTTTCGTTTAACGATTTTGCCACAATGCAGGTAGGGGATATTATTCGTTTAAATAAGAAAGTTGACGATGAAATGGATATTTTTGTCGGTAACCTGAAAAAGTTTACCGCATTACCTGGAGCATCTTCTGATGCTTACGCAGTTAGAATAACATCAATTATAAGGGAGGAATCATAAAGATGGATGGTATGTTATCCCAAGAGGAAATTAATGCTCTATTGAATGGAATTGATGATAGTACCGTTGAATCAACGGAGGATACGCATTCCTCAACTTTAACTGATGAGGAAAAAGATGCGCTTGGTGAAATTTCCAATATCAGCATGGGATCGGCAGCTACAACCTTATCCACACTTGTGAATAGTAAGGTTGTAATTACTACACCTGTTGTGTCTTATGCGACATTGGAAGAACTATCAAAAAATTACGATAAGCCATGTGTTTTTATTCAGATATCATATAAAGAGGGTCTTGATGGAAACAATGTCTTAATTATGAAGGAAGCTGATGTTAAGGTTATTACTGACCTTATGATGGGTGGAGATGGAACTAATATTGAAAATGACTTAACAGAACTTCATTTAAGTGCCATTAGTGAAGCAATGAATCAGATGATGGGTGCAGCGGCCACTTCGCTTTCTTCAATGCTTGAAAAGAAAGTGGATATTAGTCCACCTACTGCTAGTCTTATTGACTTAAATGATACTATTGATTCTGAGGCAATGTTCTCTTTCTTAGAAGAAGAATTTGTAGTTGTAAAATTTAAGATGGAGATTGAAGGCTTGGTAGATAGCCAGATAATGCAGCTTTATCCATTTAACTTTGCGAGAGATATTTATAAGAAATTTATAAGTGATGGAGTTAATCAAAAAGCAGTAGAAGAGAAATCCGTTGCGGCAGAAGTACAGCAGGAAGTTCAACCACAACAGCAGGCTCAGCCACAACAGGCAATGGCTCAACCACAGCCGCAAACTATGGAACAGAGTATGCCAATGAACCAGGGTATGCCGATGAATCAAGGCATGTCAATGAACCAGGGAATGCCTTACATGGGAATGAACCAAGGTATGCCAATACAAATGGGGGGAGGCACTGCACAGTATTCTGCACCAATGCAGAATGTAAATGTTCAGCCAGCACAATTCCAGACATTCAGTAACAATGTTGCACCAATGATGCAACAGGAAAATATTGATTTGATTATGGATGTGCCATTAGAAGTTACTGTGGAATTAGGTAGAACAAGTAAATCAATTAAAGAAATATTAGATTTTTCACCAGGAACTATTATTGAATTAGATAAACTTGCAGGTGAACCAATCGATGTGCTCGTAAACGGAAAGTTCGTAGCAAAAGGTGAAGTGGTAGTAATTGAAGAGAATTTTGGTATAAGGGTAACAGAGATTATTAAATAAGATGCAATAGATAGGAGAGAAAAGTATGGCGAAAAATATTTTAATATGTGATGATGCAGCATTTATGAGAATGATGATCAAAGATATTTTAACAAAAAACGGATACAATGTTGCTGGTGAGGCTGAGAATGGTTTGAAGGCAGTTGAAAAATATAACGAGTTAAAACCTGACTTAGTAATGATGGATATTACAATGCCTGAAATGGACGGAATTGAAGCTTTAAAGAAGATTAAAGCAGCCGATCCAAACGCTACTGTTATTATGTGTTCTGCAATGGGACAGCAAGCAATGGTTATTGAATCTATCCAGTCAGGAGCTAAGGATTTCATTGTAAAGCCTTTCCAGGCAGACAGAGTTCTTGAAGCAGTTAAAAAAGTGGTGGGTTAATTATGTTTCTTGTAGCAGGTTCTAGTGGTTTGGAATTACTTGGCATTATCTTTATTTTTATACTAATCTTGGTGGCGTGTTATTATACGACAAAATGGATAAGCAAGTCAGATTTAGTCAATAGATCTGCGAAAAATATAACTGTTTTGGAAACATATCGTATTTCACAAGGAAACGTTATTCAGATCGTAAGAACTGGCAAAAAGTATATTGTGATAGGTGTTTCAAAAGACCATATTGAGATGCTTACTGAACTTTCTGAAGATGAGTATGAAGAACAGATAAACTTAACAAATCAAGACTTAAAATTTCAGGATGTGCTATCATTAGTAAAAAAAGAGACATTCGGGAGAAAAAATAAAAAGACGAAAAGTAAGGAATGATAAAATGAATACTTATCATAGAGTATTTAAAAGACTGCTGGTTCGAATTTTTAGTATGTTAATAATAATTGGTATTGGGGTTTCTATCCAGTCAATGACGGTGCATGCGACAGCAACAGATGAGATTGAAAAGAGTACATCATTGGGCGATACTAAGACTCCATTTGAGTTAAATATTTCGTCTAATGCAGGTAATACCAGCTTGTCTAGCACTTTAGAAATTGTGCTATTGATAACATTGATATCATTAGCACCTTCTCTAATTATCATGGTAACGTCATTTACCCGGATTCTGGTTGTACTGCATTTTGTCAGGTCGGCCTTGGGAACACAAACGACTCCACCTAACCAGATTCTGGTTGGGTTAGCGTTGTTTCTTACCTTTTTTATTATGTCGCCAGTGTTTACACAAATAAATAAAGATGCGTTACAGCCATTGTCAGATGGAAAAATAACGCAGGAACAAGCAATTGAAACAGGACTAAAGCCTCTTCGCAGTTTTATGTTTGAGCAAACTAGAAAAGAGGACTTAAAATTATTTTTGGATATAGCAGATTACAAATCAGAAGATATTTCAGTTGTGGATGACATTCCAACTACTGTACTGATTCCTGCATTTATTATCAGTGAGCTAAGGGCAGCATTTATTATTGGTTTTATTATTTATCTGCCATTTATTGTTATTGATATGGTTGTCTCATCAACACTTATGTCGATGGGGATGATGATGTTACCACCAACCACAATTTCAATGCCGTTTAAGATTCTGCTATTTGTATTAGTGGATGGATGGAATCTTGTAATTGGACAAGTTGTTAAAACGTTTTATACGTAGATAAAAATCGTTATGATAGGAGGTTATCATGACAGTCGATACCGTCATAGACATTGCTAGAGAAACCCTTTGGGTTATCGTAAAAGTATCAGCACCCATGTTAGGTATATCCCTTATTGTGGGGTTAATCATAAGCATATTTCAAACTATTACATCGATTAATGAGCAAACTCTTACATTCCTGCCTAAATTATTAGCTATTTTTGCAGTTTTAATTCTAGCTGGGTCTTGGATTCTAAATAGTTTATCTTCATTTACGACAGAACTATTTATGAATTTCTCGCGGTATTTAGGTTAAGCACATGAATTTAACATTTGAGAAGTTAGAGTTTTTCTTTGCGATTTTAGTTCGAATTAGTGCATTTATAATGGCAGCGCCTTTCTTTAATCAACGTAGTGTACCGGTAAGAGTAAAGGCTGCATTGTCATTTTTTATAGCTGTTATTGTGTTTAATCTGACAGATTATAAACCAATTGGCGATAATTTTTCTATTCAGTATGCAGTAATTCTAATAGAGGAAGCATTGATAGGTGCTTCACTAGGTTTTACAGCAAATTTATGTTTATATGTGTTGGATCTTGCAGGAAGACTGATTGATACGGAGATAGGATTTTCCATGGTCAGTGTATTAAATCCTGCCTCCAATATTCAGACATCCATAACGGGATCCTTGTTGACTTACCTGGTTATGCTTATTATGTTAGTATCACGTATGTACTATTTTGTCATATCAGCAATTGTCGATTCATTTAAATTTCTGCCGATAGGCAGAGTAAAATTACCGTCTAATGCATATTTGGTTGTGTTAGACTTTATAAAAGAATATTTCATATTGGGATTTCGAATCGTGCTTCCTGTATTTGCTACTATTTTGGTCGTAAACGTTGTATTAGGAGTTTTAGCAAAAGTTGCACCTCAGATGAATATGTTTGTAATTGGTATGCAGCTTAAGTTATTTGTTGGTCTTATTATTCTGTTTCTTGTAATTGGATTAATACCATCCATAACTGACTTTATTTTTCATGAAATGAAGTATGTTTTAGATGATATGATTAAGATTATGACACCGAAATAATTCCGATATGTAATCATTCGAAGGGATAAGTAAAATTGAATAAATATCTGTTATCTTATAATCTTCAATTATTTGCGAAAGAAGGAGTAGGTGGAGAAAAGACAGAAGAGGCTACTCCTAAAAAGCTGGAAGATGCAAGAAAGAAAGGACAAGTTGCGAAAAGTACAGATATCGTTGCTGCCTTTGTTTTACTTGCATTTTTCCTTACATTGAAATTTTTTGTGGGCTGGATGGGTGATTCCTTTATGGACGTCTATTATGCCCAGTACAACATGATTGCAGATGTTGTACAAGATGGTTTTACAATTAATCGTGCAGCTTTAACATTAAGAGGGTGCTTAATTAAAGTACTCATAATAGGTTTCCCTGTTTATCTGTCCTCTTATATATTAGCAATCGTCATCAGCTTGTGGCAAGTTAAGTGGAAAATTACAGCAGAACCGTTAAAGCCTAAGTTAAATAAAATAAATCCAATAGCTGGATTTAAGAAAATCTTTTCAATGGAGAAGATTTTTGAATTCTTAAAATCACTCGTAAAACTTTTAATTCTTGGAAGTGTAGTTTTCCTCAACTTGAAAAAAAAGTGGGGATATATCGTACAGTTTTATGATTATACATTGCCTCAAGCAATTGCGGTAATTGGAAATATCATTATTCAAATAGGATTGGAAATAAGCATTTGGTTTCTTATTTTTGCATTTGCAGATGTATTTTACCAGAAAAAGAAATTTGCTAAGGAAATGCGAATGACAAAGCAAGAAATTAAAGATGAATATAAAAATACAGAAGGTGACCCACAGATCAAGGGAAAAATCAGACAGAAGATGCGTGAAGTCTCTCGTCAGAGAATGATGCAGGCAATACCAGAAGCTGATGTTGTTATTACAAACCCGACTCACCTTGCTGTTGCTATAAAGTATGATAAAGAAAAGGGCAGTGCACCAGTTGTAGTAGCAAAAGGTGCTGATTATGTGGCTGCAAAAATTAAAGAAATTGCACGAGATAACGATGTTGAAATTGTGGAGAATAAACCACTAGCTCGTATGATTTACTTTAATGTTGAACTTGGGGATGAAATTCCGCAGGAAATGTATCAGATGGTAGCGGAAGTACTTGCTTATGTATACCGTCTTAAGAATAAACTATAGGGGAGGAACAGCTTTATGAAAAAAGCGGATTTGGGATTGGGATTGTATATACTCGTTGCTATTGTTTTCTTCATTGTGCCAATGCCATCCACATTACTTGATGTCTTATTGGCATTTAACATATCTATTGCAATGATTATTCTGTTTAATGCAATGTTTTCAAAAGAAGCATTGGACATGTCGTTTTTCCCAACCATCTTATTATTTACAACAATCTTCCGTATCTCGTTAAATGTGTCATCCACTAAGTTAATTTTAATGAGTGGAGAGCCAGGTAATGTTGTTAAGACATTTGGTCAGTTCGTTGGTGGAGGAAACTTAGTCATTGGAACAATTGTATTTATCATCTTAGTATTGATTCAGTTCATGGTTATCAATAAAGGTTCTGAGAGAGTTTCTGAAGTAACAGCACGTTTTACACTGGACGCTATGCCAGGTAAACAGATGGCGATTGATGCGGACTTAAATACTGGTGCAATCACCGATGTGGAAGCACAGGCTAGACGAAAAAAGATACAAGATGAAGCGAGTTTCTTTGGAGCTATGGATGGTGCAACTAAGTACGTAAAAGGAGATGCAATTGCTGGTCTTATTATAACAATAGTAAACTTAGTTGGTGGTATTGCAATGGGTGTTCTCTACGGAGGACTTCAAATGAGTGATGCACTTGATAAGTACACAATCTTGACTATTGGTGATGGACTGGTAAGTCAGATCCCTTCTTTGATGATATCCTTATCAACAGGTATTTTGGTTACCAAGGCATCAAAAGAGGCAGACATGAGTGATGCACTTATTAAGCAGCTGTTTTCCATACCAAAGGTTTTATATATGGTTGGAGGCAGTATGGCTTTTCTCGGTATCGTTACTCCTCTGAACCCAATTATCTTTATAGCTTATGGTGCTGCATTTATTGCATCTGGAGTAATGATTAGCAATAAGCTTGGTGTAGAACAGATTGAAAATGAAGTAAATGAAGAAGAAGCAGATGCAGAAGAAATCAGGAGACCTGAGAATGTTACTTCACTTCTTCAAGTTGACCCAATCGAATTAGAATTTGGTTATGGAATTATACCGTTGGCAGATGTGAATCAGGGCGGTGATTTATTAGACCGAGTCGTTATGATTCGTAGACAAATTGCACTAGAACTTGGTTGTGTAGTTCCAATTATCAGGTTAAGAGATAATATACAGTTAAATCCAAATCAGTATTTGATAAAAATAAAGGGTGTGCCTGTTAGCGAAGGTGAAATTTTGTTTGACCATTACATGGCAATGAATCCTGGATATGTAGAGGAAGAAATAACAGGTATTCCTACATTTGAACCATCTTTCCATTTGCCTGCAATCTGGATTAATGAAAATCAAAGGGAAAGGGCAGAAACATTAGGATATACTGTAGTTGACCCACCTTCTATTATAGCTACACATTTAACAGAAGTAATTCGTACGCACTTAGACGAACTGCTTACAAGACAGGATGTCCAGAACTTAATTAATAATGTGAAGGATGCAAATACTACATTGGTTGATGAGTTAGTTCCAAAGCTGTTAAGTGTTGGAGAGATTCAAAAAGTTCTTCAGAATCTATTAAAAGAAGGTATTTCTATAAGAGATTTAATTACAATATTTGAAACACTAGCAGATTATGCGCCAACAACTAGAGATACAGATGTTTTAACAGAATATGCAAGACAAAGTTTGAAACGTGCAATTTCAAATAAGTTCTTCCCACAAAACGAGGTAACGAGTGTGGTTACTTTAGATCCAAAAATTGAGCAGGATATTATGGATTCAGTAAAACAGACGGAACAAGGCGCTTACTTAACATTAGATCCTGATGCATCACAGAGCATTATTAATGCAGTAAATGAAGAAATTACAAAACTTCAGAATTTAGGCAAAAGCCCTATTATTATCACATCACCTATTGTGAGGATGTATTTTAAAAAACTGACATCGGATTATTTTAAGGATTTAGTCGTAATATCATACAATGAAATAGATTCTAATGTTGAATTACAATCGGTAGGGATGGTGAGTATTTAGTGATAATTAAGAAATACGAAGCACAGACAGAAAAAGAAGCAATCATATTAGCAAAACAGGAATTAGGAAAAGAAGCAATTGTTATGAATATTAAGACGGTGAAGCCAAGAGGCATTTACCGTTTTTTCCACAAGCCAATGGTAGAGATTACAGCAGCTGTAGATGAAATTGGAAAACAGACTGCAGAGCAAAAAGAGAACAATTTGTTAACGAAGGGGTTTTCTGCTCTGCCAGCAAAAGAAGACAAATCACAAGCAAAAATGATAGAACCTGATGAAAGCGCAATTGAAAAGCGCCTCAATAGTCTTCAAGACCTGTTGGAAAAGCAATTAACAAACAATAATACTGCACCAGAGGAAAAACAAGAAGAACTTTCAAAGAACGAAGAGTATCTTCTGCTTGTTTTTAATCAGCTTGTTGAAAATGAAGTAGACGAGGTTTATGCGAAGCAGATTATTGATGAAGTTAAGAAATCCTTAAAAAAAGATTCGCCAGTGGATCATATTTTAACAAATGTTTATCAGAAACTTGTTTTAAAATTAGGGGAACCTAAATATATTGACTTGCAGAATACGGAAAAAAAGTTTATATTCTTTATAGGACCAACAGGAGTTGGAAAAACGACAACAATAGCTAAAATAGCCTCTAATTTGAAATTGAAGGAGAATGCTAAAGTTGCGTTGATTACTTCGGATACCTATCGTATTGCTGCTGTAGAACAGTTACGAACATATGCAAGCATTTTAGGTATTCCTTTGAGTGTTGTTTATACAAAAGAAGAGCTAGAAGAGGAAAAAGAAAAGTATGCTGATTACGATGTAGTCTTGATTGATACTGCAGGACGTTCCCATCGTAATGAAGAACAAAAGCAGGATTTACTAGAATTAATTCATGCTGTTGAAGAAGATAAAAGAGATGTATTTTTAGTGCTTAGTGCGACTACTAAGTATAAGGATTTGGTTCGTATAACGGAAAGCTATCGCATAATGGAAGATTACGGAATTGTTTTTACAAAGCTAGATGAAACAACATGTATTGGAAATATTCTAAACACAAAACTGATGACCAATGCACCGCTTTCGTATACAACATGGGGGCAGAATGTACCTGATGATTTTGGCTGTATGGATGCACAAAGTATTGCGAAAAAGCTGTTAGGAGGAAACCGTTAATGGATCAAGCTACTAAGCTGAGAAATCTTGTAAAAGGTCAGGAAGAACGAAAGACAGTAGCAACTGTAGTTACAGTGACTAGTGGAAAAGGCGGTGTTGGAAAGTCTAATATGTCAGTTAATCTTGCTATCCAGCTGCAGAATCTTGGTAAAAGAGTCATTATACTCGATGCAGATTTTGGTTTAGCAAATGTGGAGGTAATGTTTGGAATACGACCAGCTTACAGTCTCGCTGATTTGATGTTCAAAAATAAAGAACTAAAAGATATTATTTGCCCGGGTCCAAGAGGAATTGGGATTATTTCAGGTGGATCAGGAATCCAGGAGATGGCGAATCTAACAAAATATCAAATAGGAAATCTAACCTCAAAACTTTATGAGTTGGATGAACTGGCAGATGTTATCATAATTGATACAGGAGCTGGAATATCAGATGCGGTTTTAGAGTTTGTAACTCATAGTACTGAGGTGATATTAGTGGCTACACCAGAACCTACATCAATTACGGATGCTTACGCATTGCTTAAGTCGGTAAATAAGCGAGATGACTTTGATAAAACAAAACATATTAAAATGATTACAAATCGTGTTGGAACAGCAAAAGAAGGAAAAGAACTTTTTACAAAATTAGATGTAGTCGTAAAACGTTTTTTAGATGTCGAAATTGATTTTCTTGGTGCAGTTCCACAAGATTCAAATGTTTCAAAAGCAGTTATGAGGCAGGTGCCCTTCTCTATTGCATACCCCAATGCGCAGGCAACCATAGCTGTTCAGACAATTGCAAATAAGCTCCTCGGCAATACGACATATGCTCAAAAGAACAAAAGAGGTATCACATACTTATTTTCAAAATTTATGCATAAATAGTAATGGAAAAGGGGAGAGTGCATATGCTTAGTGACACTGTAAGATTGGGAGATAAGATTAAGATATTTTTTAATGATGGAGAAGAGAATCGGGAGAAGAAAGCTAGTTATAATAGCAGAATTGTTGAAATTATGGACTCAAATAGAATTAAAGCATCTATGCCTATTATAAACGGTAAATATGTAGTTTTGGATTCGTTAAAACCATATAATATAGAGTTTATTACAAAGAAAGGCATGTACGGATGTCAGGCAAGAATTGTAAGACGTTTTAAAGAAAAAATGAAGTTTTTCGTTGTGTTTGAAATGATGTCAGAGCTGGAAAAACTTCAGAGGCGAGAATTTTATCGTCTTGAATGTGTATTTGACATTAAATTCAGACGTTCACTTGATGGTAATATATATGAAAAAAATGATGAGGAAGACAAAAAAATTACAACAGAAATTGTAGAGAATGACCAGGAGATTAAGCTTGTTTATGAAAAGAAAAAAGTTCCATGGCATGCTGCAATTGTGACAAACATTAGTGGGGGTGGTGTGAGATTTAACTCAAGAGAATTTTTAAGAAAGGGAGAAAATGTACTTCTAAAAATGCATCTTAAGTTTGATGATAGCGAAGGAGATTATGAAATACCAGCAAAAGTAATTCATTCATCGGAAGTACCAGAACGCCAAAATATCTTCGAAGCTCGTGTACAATTTACAAATATAACAACGAAGGATAGAGAAGCAATTATTCGGTTTGTATTTGATGAAGAGAGAAGAATTAGGCGCAGGAAAAAGGGATTGATGTAATTGAAAAAAAATATTTTAATAATAGATGACTCTGCACTTATGAGAAGGGTTCTATCTGATATAATAAATAGTGATCCAAGATTTAAAGTTGCTGACTTAGCAGTGAATGGCTTGGAGGGTCTTGATTGTTTAATTAAAAATTCGTATGATGCTGTCGTTTTAGACATTAATATGCCTAAGATGAATGGCTTAGAGTTAATGGAACAAATTAAGAAACATAGAATAAAGACAAAAGTTATCATCGTAAGCACCGTTGCAAAAGAAGGTGCTTACGAAACGATACGAGCACTAGAACTAGGAGCTTTCGATTTTATTACAAAACCAGAAAGCCTCTATGAGACAAAATCAGATTCTTTTCGTGTAAAGTTATTGAAAACACTGCAATACGCTACTTACAACACGCTGTTAGAAAAGAAAGATACAATCAGTAATTCTATACAAAAGCATAAAACAACTAGATTAGTTGAAACAGTTCTTGAAAAAAAATCTTCGAAAGTCATTAAGCCTTTACGTACATCTAAGAATGGCAAAAAGCTGATAGCTTTAGCATGTTCGACGGGAGGACCTAAGGCATTGCAATCTGTAATACCACATTTACCAAAAAATTTAGATGCTCCAATTTTAATCGTACAACATATGCCTGCGGGATTTACTCATTCCTTAGCGGAAAGGCTGGACGAAATGAGCGAGCTGGATGTTAAAGAAGCAGAAGCTGGAGATATCCTGGAGCAAGGAAAGGTGTACATTGCAAAAGGTGGAAATCATATGCGAATTCATACGAGTGGTTCTAAATCTATGATTTCTCTTGATAGTGATCCACCACGCTGTGGATTAAGACCTTGTGCAGATTATATGTATGATTCTTTGAAGAATTCTTGTTATGACGAAATTGTTTGTGTCGTTTTAACGGGTATGGGTAGCGATGGAACGAAAGGAATCTCAACATTAAGTGAAACCAAAAATATATATGTAATAGCACAGGATATGGAAACTTCAACCGTATATGGTATGCCAAAAGCAATCGCCACGGCAGGCTTGGTTGATGAAGTTTTACCGCTAGATAAAATAAAAGATGCTATTACGAAATACGTGGGGGTGCAATAGAATGGATGTAAGCCAATATTTAGAGATTTTTATTGATGAAACAACAGAGCATTTACAAAGCTTAAATGAGCAGCTTTTGATTCTTGAAAAAGAGCCAGACAATACAGATACAATTAATGAGATTTTTCGTGCTGCCCATTCTCTTAAAGGTATGGCAGGTACCATGGGATACAAACGTATGCAACGTTTAACACATGACATGGAAAATGTATTTTCTGAGATTCGTAATGGAAAAATGAATGTTACAGCTTATCTTGTAGATACACTTTTTCAAGGTCTGGATGCGCTTGAATCTTATTTAACTAATATTCAGGAAACTGCTGATGAAGGAACTGATGACCACCAAGATATCATTGATGCACTTAATAATGTGTTGAGCGAAGGACTTGGTACAGAGAAGAAAGAGGATGCAAAAGCAAATGATTCCAATGCAGCAAAAGAAGCAGCGCCTATGGAAGAATCAAAGTTATTAGAAAAATACAAAGATTTAACTTTTGCAGATTATGAAAGACACGCTATGACAAAAGCTGTTGAGGAAGGGCAGAATGTATTTGGTCTAACAGTAGAAATAGCTGATAGCTGTTTATTAAAAGCAGCACGTGCCTTCTTAGTATTTAAGGCATTAGAGGAAATCGGAGAAATCATTAAATCCGTTCCTGATGTACAGGACATTGAAGATGAAAAATTTGATTTAGACTTTAGCCTTGTTTTATTAACTCATAGCAGTATGGAAGAAGTAAAGAATGCTGTTATGAGTGTTTCTGAAATTAAAAATTTAGGAATTGGAACAGTTTCGTTTGAGACTGTAGAAGAACCAAGTACAGAGGAAAAGGTTGCTTCAAAAGAAGAAACTGTTAAAACTGCGAAAAAGGCAGATACGAAAAAAGAAAAAGCTGCTGGTGTGCAAGGTAAACAAAGTGGAAAACCAGTTGTCAATCGTTCCGTACGTGTAGATATCGAAAAACTAGACGTTTTAATGAATCTTGTAAGTGAGTTAATCATTGCAAAAAATGGTTTAGTTTCAATTGGTGCTTCAGATGGTGAAAATCGAAATGATGCAAGTTTCAACGAACAGATTGAATACTTAGAGCGAGTAACTACAAACTTACATGAGTCTGTAATGAAAGTTCGAATGATGCCAATTGAAAGTGTAGTAAACAAATTCCCACGTATGATTCGTGATTTAAATAAAAAGCTGCATAAAAAAATGGAATTATATATGACTGGTGAAGATACAGAGTTAGATAGAACAGTCATTGATGAAATTGGTGATCCATTGATGCATTTGTTAAGAAATGCGGCTGACCATGGACTTGAAAGTAATGAAGAACGTGTTGCAGTAGGGAAACCAGAAGTTGGTTCTATCTTCTTAAATGCTTATCAAGATGGTAACAACGTAGTCATCGAAGTAAGAGATGATGGTGGCGGTATCAATATTGAAAAGGTTAAAAATAAAGCAATTGAAAAAGGCACTGTAACTCCTGAACAGGCAGAAACTATGACAGACCAGGATGTGATTGACTTATTATTCCGTCCAAGTTTTTCTACCGCAGAGAAAATCTCTGATGTATCTGGACGTGGTGTTGGTCTTGATGTTGTTAAGAATAAGATTGAAGGTCTTGGTGGAGATATTGAGTGTAGAACTGTTCTTGGCGAAGGAAGCAACTTCATTATCCGTTTACCATTAACACTAGCTATTATCCAGGCATTAATGGTTGAGTTAGGTAATGAAAAATACGCAATTGCCTTAGGAAGCATTCAGACAATTGAGGATATTCCAGTTAATGAAATAAAACATGTACAGCAAAGAGAAGTAATTAACTTACGAGATAAAGTAATTCCACTAATCCGTCTCCGTAATGTATTGGATGTAGAACCATCTGAGACAGAGCCAGAAAGCCTTACTGTTGTCATTGTAGCAAAAGGCGATAAACTTGCAGGTCTTGTTGTAGATAATTTAATTGGACAGCAGGAAATAGTTATTAAGTCCATTGGTAAATATATTAATAATAATAAGATTATCAGTGGTGCAACAATTCTTGGTGATGGTGAAGTTGCATTAATCATTGATGCAAATGCATTAGTTTAGGAGGTGACATTTTATGGATACAAATAAAGTGAATACGGTTGAAGGAAAACAATATATCGTTGTAAGACTTGGAACGGAACAATATGGAATTGATATAAAATATGTAGACAATATCGTTAGAATGCAGAGAATAACACGTGTACCAAAAGCACAGCATTATTTCAAAGGTGTTATTAATTTGCGTGGCGAAATTATTCCTGTAATGAGTTTACGTTTAAAATTTGGTTTAGAAGCCGATGAGTATTCTAATGCAACTAGAATTATTATTATCAAATTAGAAGCGCAATATGCAGTTGGTATCATTGTAGATGAAGTCAAAGAAGTTGTAACATTAGATGAAGACTGTATTGAAAAGCCTAATTATGACGGCAATGACGATAAGACTGGATATTTGAGTGGAATTGGAAAACATGGAGACAGTTTGATATCCTTATTAAACATTGCCGGTGTAATCGTTGAAAAGGAAGCTCAATAAAGAGGTGAGACAGTGTCTAAGTTGAATTTGGAAAATATCGGTTCTATGGAATATGATGTTTTACGTGAAATTGGAAATATTGGTGCAGGGAATGCTACAACAGCATTGTCCCAAATGGTAAATGTTAAAATCGACATGAAAGTACCTAAAGTAGAATTACTCGAGTTTAAAGAGTTATCAGACATTGTAGGTGGTGCTGAAAGCCTTGTTGTAGGAATTTTACTAACGCTGGAAGGGGATATTGATGGAACGATGATGTTTATGATGGATAAAATCTCCGCAAGGCACATTGTGAATATGCTTATGAACCTTGATGCGAAAAAGGATGTAGAGGACTTTTCAGAGATGGATTTATCTGCCCTCCAGGAAATAGGTAACATCATTGCGGGTGCGTATTTATCCTCACTATCTCAGTTGACGAATATGACCATTACGTCTTCCGTTCCATATTTGTCTATTGATATGGCTGGTGCAATCCTTAGTGTTCCAGCTATTGAGTTTGGAAAAGTTGGAGATAAGGCATTGCTGATTCAAAGCCAGTTTGGCGAAGCGGAAAAAGAAGTAAATGGATACTTTATCTTAATACCGTCGATAAACTCTTATGAAAAAATAATGTCATCATTAGGATTATAGGAGAGAGTTATGAGTGAAATGATTAGGGTAGGTATGGCTGACCTTAATATATGTACCGCTCCAGATGCAATAACGACACTTGGACTTGGGTCATGTGTAGGAATTATCCTCTATGACCCAGTCAAAAAAATTGCAGGATTGGCACATATCATGCTGCCTGATAGTACTAAGGTAAAGATGAATGAAAATAAAGCAAAATTTGCTGATACAGGCATCGAACTTTTATTAAAGGAGCTGGAAAGAGCAGGAGCTAGCCGACACAACTTACTGGCAAAAATTGCAGGTGGTGCACAAATGTTCGCATTTCGATCTAATAATGATATGCTTCGAATTGGAGAACGGAATGTAGAGGCTACAAAGGCATTATTAAAAATGCTTGGTATACGTATTGTTGCAGAGGACACCGGATGTAACTATGGTAGAACAATCGAGTTTTATCCAGAAACCAATGAATTAATTGTTAAAGCAGTAGGGAAAGAAGTTCGAGTTATTTAGTTATTAGGAAAATATGAGACAGGAGTTCATATTATGAGAACAAGATATATTCCAGCAGGAGTAATGTTAATTGCAGGTGCTGTCACATGTATTGTCAGCATTGTGCAGAATCAAGATATTGTTAAGAGTTTAATTACTTTGTTAGTGGTGCTGATTCTTTTCTATGTAATTGGTCTTGTTGCAAAATTCTTTATAGAAAAAATATTAAAGGATTTGAAGGAAAATAAAAATCTCCAACAAGTGGATGAAGAAGATGCTTCTAATGACTCAGAGAAAAATTTTGAGGATGGGTCGGCAGATGTTGAAAATAGTCCCGACATAAATGACAAAAACAGACTATAATTGTTATAGGAGGGTATCATGACCGAAGAGGAAAGATTAAAATTATGGGAGCAGTATTCTAAGAGCAAAGAACCATCAATCAGGGAACAGTTAATCATTGAATATGCAAACTTGGTGAAAATAGTTGCAGGCAGGCTTAATATGTATCTTGGTTATGCCGTTGAACAGGATGATTTAATTGGTTACGGGACATTTGGTCTTATAGATGCTATTGATAAATTTGATTGTTTTAAAGGAATTAAATTTGAAACATATGCAAGTCTTCGAATCAGAGGTTCCATTTTGGATCAGATAAGAAAAATGGATTGGATTCCTCGTACGCTGAGACAGAAACAAAAGAAGATTAATCAAGCAATGCAGAAGCTTGAAACGTATAACGGACGTAGAGCTACAGATGAGGAAATTGCTAGCGAACTAGAAATTACGGTAGAAGAATATGAAAAATGGCAGAGTCAGATGAAGATTACAAATCTGGTTTCACTGGATGAATTTTTGGAGCAAGGGTCTGAGATACAGCAGCCTGCAAATTCAAGTTCACATTTCGAACAGCCAGAAAAGGTGTTTGAAAAGCAAGAAATGAAGCAGATTTTAGTGGAAGTATTAGAGACGTTAACTGAAAATGAAAGAAAGGTTATCATTTTATATTACTTCGAAGAACTGACATTAAAGGAGATAAGCCATATATTAGAAGTTTCAGAATCGCGTATCTCTCAGCTGCATACAAAAGCACTGCAGAAGATGAAGAAGAAGTTAGGAAACAAAGATTTTTTTTAAAGGCAATTAAGCGAGTTAGCAGGTGAAGGTATGAATAATAAAAGTGGTTATTTTCAAGTAGTGCAGAAAGAAGACGGCACATATTTAAAAATTTTCCCACCAGTTGGAAGTGGAGAAAGAATTAAAATTGAGGAAATTAAAAAGTATTTAGATAATTGTGGTGTAAAAGAATATAAACTTACTGATGTTAATAGCTATTTGTACAGTGATAATGTGCATGAAGTAAAAATTTCGGATAAGGTTTGCTGGGCAATTTCTGAACGCCTAGAAGTTTTTCATGATAAGAGTCGTCTAGTTGGTGCGGTGCGTTTTTATCCACCATCAACCAATGGAAAATTGTTAGAAAAGAAAGATATTATTGATGAAATAAAACGTAAAGGTATTGTATATGGCATTGTGGAAGAGAATATAGATCAGTTTTTAAGTAATCGAGTTTACTGCACGAATATTTATGTGGCTAAGGCTACATTGCCAATAGAGGGAAAAGATGCTGTTATTGAATATTTTTTTAATACAGAAATAACATCGAAACCAAAACTAAATGAAGATGGAAGTGTAGATTTCCATCGATTGGATAACATGAGTAAAGTAAAAGAAGGTGAATTACTTGCACGCTTAACAGTAGCAGATAGAGGCAAGCCTGGAACTGATATTATGGGTGCGAGTATCATGCCGAAACGAGTGAAAGCCAAAGTTTTGAAAAAAACACAATATACAAAACTGTCAGATGACGGACTAGAGTTATACAGTGCAGTTTCTGGTCATGTCACGTTGGTAGATGATAAAGTCTTTGTCTCAGATGTGTTTGAGGTTGCGGCCGATGTAGATGCATCAACAGGAGACATTGATTACGATGGAAATGTCCTAGTTAGAGGAAATGTGAGAACGGGATACACTGTTCGAGCAAAAGGTAATATTATTGTAAATGGAGTTGTAGAAGGTGCTACGTTGATAGCAGAAGGGGAAATTGTTCTAAAACGTGGAATTCAAGGAATGAATCGAGGCGTTTTGCAGGCAAATGGAAATATTATTACAAAATTCATCGAAAATTCAACCGTAAAGTCTGGCGCAACAATTTCAACTGAGGCTATCTTACATAGCAAAATAGAGGCAAAGAATGAAATTATTGTCGGAGGAAAAAGAGGGTTAGTTACAGGTGGTGAGTTAAAGGCGGGGGCAAATATCTCGCTTAAGATTGCAGGTTCCACAATGGGAACTGCTACTGTGCTCGAAGTGGGTATTGATCCTGTAATGAGTGAACGCTATCATGAGGTTGAAAAGAGAATTGATGAACTTAAGAAAGAGCAGAATCAATTGGAGCAGGCATTCCAGCTATTAAAGAAAAAGGTAATGCAAGGTGCAAAACTTCCAGCAGATAAAATTGTATTCATAAAAGCAATCCCAGTTAAATTAAAGGCTTATGAGGAAGAAATGGAACAATTGCTAGACGAGTATTTAACATTAAAAGAAGCGCTGGATGAGGTAAATAAAGGGACAATTGAAGTCCAAAATATGATTTATCCAGGAGTAAAGCTTATGATATCAAATCTGGTTTATTTTATCCGAACAGAAGAACATCATTGTCGTTACTTTAAATGTGATGGGGAAGTGAAAAGCAGTTTCTTATAAATAAAAAGGAAGTGGTTGTATGCCAATTAGGCCGATAGATGTGTTTACGATGCCGCCAAAGTCACAGGAAACATCACAATTGCAGAAAAGCAATATGGATCGAGCTACCAATGGCGAGTATGTAGCCAATCAGCAGTTTCAAGATAAAGTTAACCGGAACATGCAGAAAACGGTTCATGCGAAAGACAAAGAAGAAAATGGTTTTCGATTTGATGCAAAGGAAAAGGGGCAAAATGAGTATCAAGATAATCGAAAACGGAAAAATGAGAAACCGAAAGAAACAAAGTCAAGGCTGCCAAAAATGAATGGCAGTTCCTTTGATATTTCGATTTAGAACTGAATGATAAAGTATAATTTTGGAGTAGAAAAATGCAAGGATTTTATGTATTATTAATTATCCTGGGGATCATTTGTGTGATCCTCAGTTTTATGTTAGCAGAAAAACTAGATGGGAAAAGTGTACAGGGGGATTTTGATATTTCTGAAAACGTGCTGAAAACTTTTCTTGAGAAGAATGAAGAAAATTTGGATCAGGCAATTATTTCTCATGTTGAGCGAACAAAAGAAGCTGCACTGGAAGAAACAACAAAGGCATTGAATCGCTTAACCAATGAAAAGATAATGGCAGTCGATGAATTTTCAGATAGTGTTTTAGAGAAAATCAGCCAGAATCATTCAGAAGTTATTTTCCTGTACAACATGCTCAACGAGAAAGAACGAGAACTTAAGGAACTGGTTGCTTCTGTTAATCAGGCTGCAAATAAAAGTATTGCAAAGAACAAAAAGCCTCAAAATGCCATAGAAGAACAAAAGCAGAGCCATGAAGAAAAAAGAGGGCCAGCATCGAAGTCATCGAGTAAAAAAGCAGAATCAGCATCTAAGAATCGAGAGATTGAGTTAACTGAGCAGGAAAAGGAAAAAGAAGCTCACACAAGAGAAGAAATTCTTGGTTTATACGAACAGGGACTTTCCGTTACAGATATAGCGAAAAAGCTTAAAATGGGAAAAGGAGAAATTAAGTTAATAATTGATTTGTATCAAGGAGCAAGAAGATGAAAGTAAAGTATTTTTTAAGAGGATTAGGAATAGGAATTCTTGTTACCACTTTGCTTTTATTCGTAGGTGCAAGAAAAAATGTTCAGAGTAGTATGACAGATGAGCAGATAATTCAGCGGGCAAAACAACTGGGAATGTTGACGAAGGATGAAGTGAGTGATTATAAGATGGATCAGAATCTTGATAATTTGAAAGAAACAATCAATGCATCCACTAGTCCAGAGCCTTCAAAAAAGCCTGAAGTATCAGAAAAGGCAGAACCAAGTGAACGAAAAACAGACGCTTCTGTTTCACCTGTTAAGAAACCTGAGAAAAAAAAGGATAAAGAGAAAAAAGAAGCAGAAACCATTTCCATAAAGATAGAACCAGGAATGGTTTCCCAGTCAATTGCAAGATATTTGTATCAAAAAAATGTAATCGGCAGTGCAACTGATTTTAACAAATATATGCAGGAACATGATGTGGCAGAAAAACTTAGAGCAGGAGAATTTGAAATTCCAAAAGATGCAACCTATGAAGAAATTGTTGAAATAATTACTTAATTGAAAATAGGACTTGCTTTGCGTTGCAATTTATAGTATAATTTCAAATTGTGAGAAAAATTACACGCATGCGGATTTTTATGTCTGTGCCCTATGTGGTTGGCGTAAAAAAAAGAAGCATACGGAAGTATAACAAAATGGAGGTATAACGATGAGCGTTATTTCAATGAAACAATTATTGGAAGCTGGTGTACATTTTGGACATCAGACAAGAAGATGGAACCCTAAGATGGCTCCTTACATTTATACAGAAAGAAATGGTATCTACATTATCGATTTACAGAAATCTGTAGGTAAAGTTGATGAAGCTTACAATGCTATCAAGGATATCGTTGCAGACGGTGGTACTGTACTTTTCGTTGGTACTAAGAAACAGGCTCAGGATTCTGTTAAGTCTGAAGCTGAAAGATGTGGAATGTACTACGTTAACGAAAGATGGTTAGGTGGTATGTTAACAAACTTCAAAACTATCCAGGGTAGAATTAATAGATTAAAACAAATCGAAACAATGTCTGAAGATGGTACATTTGATGTATTACCTAAGAAAGAAGTTATCGAATTAAAGAAAGAATGGGCTAAGCTTGAAAAGAACCTTGGCGGTATCAAGAACATGAAGAAGATCCCAGATGCTATTTTCGTTGTTGACCCTAAGAAAGAAAGAATCTGTATTCAAGAAGCACACTCTTTAGGAATTCCTCTAATCGGTATCGCTGATACTAACTGTGACCCAGAAGAATTAGACTATGTAATCCCAGGTAATGATGATGCAATCCGTGCGGTAAAATTAATCGTTGCTAAAATGGCAGATGCTGTTATCGAAGCAAACCAAGGTGCTTCTATGGAAGAAGCTTCAGTTGTTGCAGCTGAAACAACAGAAGAAACTGCTGAATAATTTCTAATCATTCGAGTAAAAAATATTTGAATAAAGAATATCGGAGGGAATAGATATGGCTATCACAGCTTCAATGGTTAAAGAGTTAAGAGAAATGACTGGCGCAGGTATGATGGATTGTAAAAAAGCATTATCTGCTACAGAAGGTGATATGGACAAAGCAGTTGAGTTCTTAAGAGAAAACGGTCTTGCTAAAGCTGAGAAAAAAGCAGGAAGAATCGCTGCTGAAGGTATCGTTGCTACTAACATTTCCGCTGACGGAAAAGTTGCAGCTATCGTAGAAGTAAACAGTGAAACAGACTTCGTTGCTAAAAATGATACATTCAAAGATTTCGTTGCTGATGTTGCAGCTCAGGTTGCAGCTAACGATTATGCAGATGTTGACGCTTTATTAGCAGATACATGGGCTAAAGATACTACTAAGACAGTAAAAGAACAATTAGCTTCCATGGTTGCAACAATTGGTGAAAACATGAACATCAGAAGATTTGCAAAAATCGTTGCAAACGAAGGTGTTGTAGCTTCTTATATCCACGCTGGTGGTAAAATCGGTGTTGTAGTAGAAGCAAAAACAGATTCTAACAGCGATGCTGTTCAAGAATGTTTAAAGAACGTTGCAATGCAAGTTGCAGCTTTAAATGCAAAATACACAAGTGATGCTGAAGTAGATCAAGACTACATCGCTCATGAAAAAGAAATCTTAACTGTACAGGCTAAGAATGAAAAACCAGATGCTAACGATAAGATTATCGAAGGTATGGTTATGGGACGTATCAAAAAAGAATTAAAAGAAATCTGTCTATTAGATCAGCAATATGTTAAAGCTGAAGATGGAAAACAATCTGTTGGTAAATATGTTGAATCTGTAGCAAAAGCTAACGGAATCAACTTAGAAATCAAATCTTTCGTTCGTTTTGAAACAGGCGAAGGGTTAGAGAAAAAAGAAGAAAACTTCGCAGAAGAAGTTGCGAAACAAATGGGTATGTAATTCCCAACATTCGATAAGTTAGAATTTAGCTTGTTGCAAAGTTTAACATAGTCGAAAAAATCAATATATCAAACATCAAACACTTAAAGGCAGCTAGGCTATTGCTTAGTTGCCTTTTTAACTTATAGGAAAGTCCTCTGCGAGTCCTTCTCTATAAGTTAAAAAAGCCCCTAAAAAACAGGGGCAAGATGCACACGAGCGGGTAAGGAAAATAGTCGCTAAAGTACAGCGACACCCGCTCGGCGTGGCAAAGCGCCTTCTATCTCAAGATTGAGGGGCAGGGAGGTTAGAGTGTGGAAGACACTTTTTTAAGAGGAGGAAAAGCGTGAAAACAAAGCATGTACTTAGTGTACTAGTCGGCATATTAATTGTATTTGTTATCATATGGGTTCTGTATAGTAGACTTTATAGTAAACCTGAGAGTGAATTAAAATTAATGAATCAAAATCAAAGAAATCATGAGGTATCTGTTGTATTTATCAATGCTGGAAGGGCAGATTCTATCCTCGTACAGATAGACGGACATTCGTTTTTAATAGACACAGGTTTGAAAAGTTCTGCATCAAAAATCAAAGAGGTACTGAATAAGTATAGGGTTAATAAGTTAGATGCTGTATTTTTAACACATCAGCACCATGATCATATCGGAGGATTAAAAAAAATAGCTAAGAATTATAGAATTGATAAAATATATGCTGCTAAACTTTCAATAAGAGACGAAAATAATCAAAATAAAATTGATAAAACTGCGAATAAGCTGAATATAACTTTAGCAACATTAGTTTTTTCGGAACGTGTAAAATTAGTTGAGGATGTATATATGGAGGTTCTTGGTCCGATAGAATTAAATGAGAAGGATGATAATGATAATTCTTTAGTGTTGCGCATGTTTGTAAATGGAAGAACATTTCTTTTCACCGGTGACATGCAATTTGCAGAAGAAAAGACACTTATGGACAAGAAAGTGGATGTTTCAGCCGATGTATATAAAATGAGCAATCACGGGAACCCAGATGCAACTTTGAAGGAATTTGCAAAGAAAGTATCTCCATTGCATGCAATTGTAACCACAGATACAAAAAAGGATAAAGATTCAGCCAATAAAATGGTGTTATCCTTTTTTGATAAATCAAAAATTTACTTAACACAGGATTATGAATTAGGAGTTTTGGTTACTGTAAATGCAGCAGGTAAAATTAAAGTAAAAGAGGCATAAGCTTAAGGAGGGCAAGGTGAAGCTGACTACATTGTGCTATATCGAGAAAGAAAATAAGTATTTGTACTTATTTACAGCGGACCAATTCACAGGTGAGTAAAAAAAACTGTAAAGCTAGAATATAATGAGGATAGGCTGTTGAAATCTGATATTAAAGTATGGAAATTTTAAATTTTTAGGGATACTGCTTGTATGTGACTTATTTCAGTGATAAAATAAGAAAGATCGAAATTCATATAAAAAAGTAGAATAAGGGGGAATAGCATGGATAATGGAGGCTCAGAAGAAATACAGATAGACCTATTACGCGCAGTTAAAGCAGTCATAAGACAATGGCCTATCCTTTTGTGTATTACATGTATTGCTGGCTGCATGGGATATGTTTATTTTTCAAAAGTTAATAGTTCGTACTTTACAACAAGTGGGAAAATATACGTAATCGATAGAGAAGAAACAGGGTTTACTTTGTCGATAGAAGATTTAGATGTTGGTAGCCGACTTGTAGAAGACTACAAAGAGTTAATCCAGAGCCGTTTTGTTTTAGAACGAGTGATAAAGAGGTTACAATTGGGAATTACATACGAAGACTTATTAACATGTGTTAGTGTGAATAGTCCAATTGATACACGTATTATTGAAATTGAAGTAAAGTATGAAAAGAGTAAAACAGCACAGAACATTCTCAATGCTATTGAAATTATCACGTGTAATGACTTGGCATATAAGCTTGGAACAGAACATCCAACTATAGTGGAAAAAGCATGTGAGACCGAAAAGCATTATAAATATTCTCCAGTGGTAAAGGCAATAGAAATTATGTTTATTACAATATTCCTACTATCCGGATTACTAGGATTTGCCGATATGGTTAATATGAATATTCGTTATAAAGAGGATGTTGTGCAAAACTTGGATATGAATTTGATTGGAAGAGTATCATATGTTTCGACAAGAACTATGAGAAAAGTAGAAAAAGCTAGAAAGTAGAAATTGAGAGGAGACTATGGATAATTTAGAAGTTGCACTGGATATAAAAAATGGTTTAGAAAAAGTAATCAGAAAACAAATAGGAGAACTGAATGCAAACTTAAAGATTCAGAATGAGGAGTGTTCTTCTATTCTTTTTACTAGCACATATACAGGTGAAGGAAAAAGTACAATATCCCTTTATCTTGCCATTTCATTAAGCAGAAGTGACAAAAAGACAGTTTGGATAGACTGTAATTATCATAAGAGGAAAACTGCCTATAAGATAAGAAATGTAAAGAAGGAGCAGGAAGCCGGAAAGAATTGGGGACTTTTGGATTACCTGGAGACTTCTTGTAACTTGGATGAAATTATATATCCAGTGAATAATGAGAAACTGCATGTTATACCGATTGGAAGTGTAGGAAAGGGGGCTCCTGAGCTATTTGAAAAGACATGTTTTCGAGAGTTAATGACGAAGCTTTGTGAAGAGTACGATTATGTAATACTGGACTCTTCCGCAGCTGGAAAATATGTTGATAGTAAGATTTTAGCTTCCAAATGTGACGGGGTGGTATATGTCATTGAATACAATAGAGTGAAAAAAACGTTAGTAAAAGACACAGTAGAAAATTTAAAAAAATGTAAAGGAAATATTCTAGGTGCTGTAATAAACAAGTCGCAAATTTAAAATCAAAAGGATGTTAAAATATTTCTATTCATTTTAAGCAAATGTGTCATTTGTTTGTCTATGTTTTCTAGAGCAATGTTCTTTAAACTAAATAATCACCAAATGTACAAAATTAATAGGAGGGGGAGTTCTTTCTGTTAATATTTAGTAACTTATTTAAAAGAAGATTATTGTCAACTCATTTGATAGAATAAGGTAGGGATTAAGATGAACAATGAAGTGAAAGAATACGCAAGAATGAAAAGTAAGAATAATGATAATGATAACTATTCAAGTAGCGTAAAGTGGAAAAATTTTAAAGGAGCTTTTAAACCTGAGATTTATCTAGTTTTGTTCGATGTGGTAGCTGTTAATTTTGCATTCTTTTTTGGGCTTTGGATTCGCTTTGATTTTATGCTGTCAAAAATTCCAAAAGTATATTTTGATTCATTTATTCAGTTCATTCCAGTATATACTATATTTGTGTTAATGATGTTTCATTTTTTGCACTTATATAGAAGTATATGGCGTTTTTCCAGTTATAATGAACTACACTTGCTTACAGTCGCAACATTCTTTGCTATGATATTTCATTGCGTTGGAATAACCGTATTCATACATAGAATGCCAGCATCCTATTTTATTGTGGGTGGAATGCTTCAATTTCTTCTAACTGTTGGAATCAGATTTTCTTATCGGTTTGTTCTATTAATGAGAAAAATAAGAAGAAAAGATGCTTATGCTGGGAATTATCATAAAGCAATGATTATTGGTGCTGGTTCGGCTGGACGAATTCTTATTAGGGATATTTTGAGTTCAAGCGAAACAAATATTAAACCTTGCTGTATTATTGACGATGACCCTTATAAGTGGGGGCGATATATTGATGGAGTGCCAATCGTTGGCGGTCGAGATGACAT
>CALFNR010000159.1:0-33479 GCA_937903005.1 uncultured Lachnoclostridium sp.
GTCTCCATGAATTACCATGGCCTTTGGTAAAAGTTCTGTTAATTCTTCACAACGGGAAAGTTTCTCTTCTACAATCTTTACATTAATTCCACTCTTAATCAGCTTTTTCGCTAAATAATAGGAGAGCTTTCCGCCACCAATCAGCATGGCACTCTTAACTGGGTTCTTAACAAGTCCAATTTTTACGAAAAAGTCCAATGCTTCTTTATGCGGTGCAACAATAGAAACTAAATCATTTTCTTTAATGATAGCATCGCCATTTGGGATAATGACTTCTTCATCACGTTCTACGATGGAAACAAGAATGTCACACTTAAATTTACTATGAATTTCATTTACCTTTGTGTCCTTAAGTGGAGAGTCATGATTTACTCGAAAGCTTAGAAGCTCTACTCTTCCTTTATTAAACATGCTGATATCAATCGCAGATGGAAAACGGAGCAGTCTGGCAATTTCAGACGCTGCTTCATATTCTGGATTGATAATTAATGATAATCCTAGCTCTTCTTTAATAAATTGAATTTCTTTGCTGTAGATTGGGTTACGAACTCTGGCAATTGTTTTACAGTTTCCAGCTTTTCTGGCAATTAAGCAGCAAAGTAAATTTAGTTCATCTGATCCTGTTACTGCAATCATCAAATGAGCCTTTTCAATTCCTGCCTCTAACTGAACGCTGTAACTGCCACCATTACCAACAAAGCCCATAGCGTCACAGTTATTTGATATTTCATCTACTCTTTGTTCATTCATATCAATGATTGAGATGTCGTGTCCTTCTTTGCTTAACTGTTCTGCCAAAGTACTTCCTACCTTACCGCAGCCTACAATAATAATTTCCATAATATCCTCCGATTTATTTCTATCTTTTTCATATACGTCTGTATATGCTATTCGTACATAAAGTACTGCTTTCTTATTCTACATGATTTTCCATAAGAATGCTATATCAATTTATTCAAAAAAATCTACCCATTCATATAGTTTTTCGGCGATTTTTCCAAAATATAACTTCTATCAAGAATCTGATAGCCATTTTTATTTTTTCTTAAAATATTTGAATCACATAACTGCCTCATAATGCGCTGCATATGACGATAACTTGTTCCTGCCGCACTTGCTAATTCAGTCAATGGAATACGGATCATATCACCATCGGAAGCCTCTAATAGACAGATACAAAGACGAGTCTCGGCAGAATATAATGCGGCACTTTTACAGTTCATGGTTGTCTTTATCAGTTTTTTTGATAATTCTAGACCAATTTTATTAAGGAACACAGTATTCTGCCTTAAGGCATTGCCATAACTTTGATAGGGAATACCTATACATTCAAACTCTGAAAGTGTTGTAACACTTGTAGATGCCAAGAAACCATTTGACATAAGCTCCACATCTCCAATAACGCCCTCTTCTACATACCAGGAAAGTAACAAATCCCTGCCATATTCCGTAGATACGCACACTTTTGCCTTTCCCTTCATTACGATATAGAGGTAATCCATTGTCATTCCCTCCATCAGAACAGTTTCCCCTTTCTCATATTGAAAGCAGATGAAGCCTTCTGTTTCTTCTGGATTTATGTTATACTCTTTCAGTTTTTCATAATGATAGTTTTTTAGTGGTGTTCTTTGCATGTTTTTTTCCTTTCAATATGACATATGTCCTATTTATTTTGGTAAGGATAAGATAAAGTTTTTCATCGGAGGTGCAATCATGTACAATTTATTATCTTTATTGGCTGGTGTTGCGATTGCAATACTTGTAACATTAAACGGGCAGTTAAGCTCCGCTCATGGGGTATTTGTATCTGCCGTTATTATACACATAGCTGGCATTATATTTGCCATTTTGCTTCTGCTTATCTTACGCAAAAAGTTTACATTGAAATCCACATGTCCTGCCTGGGCTTACCTTGGCGGTGTCATTGGTGTTCTAACAACCGTATTTAACAACTTTTCTTTTGGGAAAATCAGTGTAACCAGCATCCTTGCTTTAGGACTATTTGGCCAGACTGTTACTGCCTTGCTTTTCGACCATTTTGGCATACTTGGTACAAAAAAGCAAACATTTAAACTAACTTCTTTATTTGGATTAATCTTTGCACTTGGAGGAATTTTTATGATGTTTGATGCTTCCTCTGGAATTGTACTGTATGCAATATTGCTTTCTGTTGCAGCGGGCGTTTCCAATGTGCTAAGTCGAAGTGTAAATGCGGTATTGTCCAATAAAATCGGACCGCTTCAAGGTTCATTAGTCAATCACATTACAGGGCTGCCTGTTTGTGTGGCTGTTTTATTCTTACTTGGCAGGAATGAGCTGAATAGTACATTTACATTGCATGGTTCTACTCCATGGATTTACTTTGGTGGTGCATTCGGTGTAATCTCTGTTTTACTATATAATATAGTTGTACCTAAAGTTCCTGCATTTTATGTTACACTGCTCGCTTTTATTGGACAAGTATTTGCTGGGGTGCTTATTGATGTGATGATGAATAATGGGTATTCCAAGCGTACAATGATTGGCGGGGTGCTGGTATCTGCTGGGGTTGGGATAAATATGATGTTGGAACAGATTGGGAGTAAAAAATATGATTAAAAAAGCGGGAAGCTGCAAAGCTTCCCTATCTCCGCTCCTTCACTCCCTTAACTGGAATCTGTGCCAACAAAATTGCCCCTAATATCAGCCCACAACCTACCAATTCTTTCTCCGACATTTTCTCATGCAGCAAAATCCCGCCAGCAACTACAGAAAACACCGATTCCAGACTCAGTACCAAAGATGCAACTGTAGGATTTAACCCATTCTGCCCAATAATCTGCAACGTATACGCCACTCCACAAGACATAACTCCAGCATACAATATTGGAATCCATACCTCCCAACTAGCCATCATTGGTCCCCAGTCTCTTATCCCCTCAGTTGAATGTTTCATTTCCACAAAATACATCGGTATTGCCCCAAGTAAACCACTGACAAAAAATTGAATACATGACAGCCTTACCCCATCCACCAAAGGAGAAAACCTATCAATGATCAATATGTGTATTGCAAAAACAAAAGCACATAACAGCAGCAGTATATCTGAATTTTCCAGCCCAAATGTTCCATTCATACATAACAGATATAATCCTATTATGGCAATCGATACAGCTGCCCAGATATTCCATCCACACCTTTTTTTCAGAAAAAGAGACAATACAGGAACTAGCAAAATGTAACAGGCAGTAAGAAAACCTGCTTTTCCAGCACTTGAACCATAAAATATACCTAACTGCTGTAATGTTCCAGCTACAAACAATGCAATTCCACAAAATAGTCCCCCGAAAAACAAATTTTTCTTTTGTTCTCTGGTAATTGGCTTTTTACTAGTGACTCCAAAACGATCTAACACTTTAATAACTGGAATTAACACGATACCGCCAATAATAGACCGAATGCAATTAAAAGAATACGGACCTGCTGCCTCTCCTCCTTTGCTCTGTGCCACGAATGCAACACCCCAAATAAGTGCCGCTAATACAAGCACTAGCAAATTTCGTACTTTCTTAGATGAATTCATTTTACTGCTCCTTTTCCAAGCATGCCAAAAGAAGTAAACGCTTCCACATTTACCCTTTCACATCTTTATGTATTTACCTTTTCTAAGAGTCTGTCTTCCTACTTACAGAACACAAATTCCTTAATCTCAAGCAGCTGTCTACCATTAAACATATCAATAAAAGGTCCTCCAAATGCTGCCTCTGCTATAAAATAAAGAGCATGTCTTCCTGTTACACATTTTACTCTGCCTGTTACAACACCATCATTCATTCCAAACTCTATGCGACCAATTTCTTCTCCATCCTCTGCATCAAGTCGCACGTGAATAGTTCCTCTGCATCCAAAACCATTTATATTTAACGCTAACTCCATGGTTTTGCTTGAATAATCTTTTCCAAAGTCAAAATATTTATAACCCATTGCACAACCATCTGTAATGTTGGTAATCACACGGTCAAATAGATTTTTCTCTGTTACCATACAGCCACCCTTTAGTACACATGCAATATCTGCACTTATTATCTCGTAAGGGTTTAACGATTCCTCAAATCCAAGGGAAGTTGTCTCAACTTGAGGGATAGAACCGTCTGGAAGAATCTCAATTTTTTCAACACAGCCTCTTCTTGACATAATAGTGCCATTGGTCATTCTATGATAAAAAATGTACCACTGTTCTCCTATTTTGCAGATAGAGCCATGATTATTACCTGCTGGATAGTCTGCACCGCTATCTACGATGACACCTTGGTATTCAAAAGGACCTGTTGGTGATTTGCTTGTAGCATATACAAGCTGATTTGGAGTACCCCAAGAATAGATCAGATAATAGGTATCCCCAACTTTACGAGGGGAACAAGCTTCGAAGAATCGGAATGGTTCTTCTACTGGAATAATATCTTCCTTATAAGTCCCCTCTATAATCTCATACATATTGTCAGGATTGATTTCTGCCATAAAAGAGTGCAGATAACCACAGTAAATATATACTCTACCGTCATCATCAACAAGTACACCTGGGTCTATAAAAATACCTCCATTGTACCAGTCTTCATGCCCTTTCTCTATAGGATACTGATATTTGGACAATAATGTAAATGGACCTTCTGGTCTGTCAGCAACCGCAACACAACCTTTACAATTTTCTATGTATGCGTATAAATAGTATTTTCCATCTTTCTCAACTACATCTGGCGCAAACAGTTCATGACCTTTTGCCCAATCGCAGTCATTGGCATGGTCTTCATCAGTATCTGTATGAAAAATATCTCCGTGACAAACCCAGTTATTCAGATCGTGAATCGAAGCAGACCACACTTTTAACTTCGTATCACAGAATTTATCAGAACTCGCACTGTCATGAGAACCGTAGATATACACACGTTCCCCAAATACTCTAGGCTCCCCGTCTGGTATGTACTCCCATTTTGGTAAATATGGATTTGACATATTACGCCTCCTTATATATAACTAGTTTCCTTTTCTATTATACCTGCAGCAAATGGGAATGTATAGAGCAAAACACCCCTACTTTTTATAGATTATTACAGGGGTATTTCTATATTTTTTGACACCATCAAATTTCTATCTTATAATGTTAGAGTAACCCGAAAAAACTTTTACGAAACGGAGGAATTACTATGAAAAGTAATTTAACAAAAAGGCTCTATTCTATTATTTTGTGCCTTGTAATGGTATTCGCATTACTTCCTGCTGATTTTCTAGCAACTGATGTAAAAGCAGTAAGTTTACCTTACAACACAGGCACACGAGATGAAGTAGCTACATCCTTAAGTACGGATGCAAACAGTTATTATACTGGTAGCTACTCCTACTCTTCCTTGTCATCTCTAAGTGGCAGTAACTTAAAGAGTAAATTATATACTCTTATGAGCAGTACAATGAAAAAGTCAGTTACATATAAGTCCTTAACCACTTACTGGCCTTATACAGATGCAGAAGATGGAAAAGCTGGTACTGTTCTTTTCTACAGCGACGAAGACAGTTCTTCTTTTAACCGCGAACATGTATGGCCAAAGAGCCGTGGAAGTTTCTATCAAATTAATGGCGGCTGTGATTTACATCATCTAAGACCAGCCAATGCTAATGTCAACAGTACTCGTGGCAATCACACAATGGGAGATTTAAATCACAATGGAGATAAAGTAACCTACAACGGAAAAACAGTAGGCTGGCTTGACAAGAGCACCGATACCTTCGAACCACTTGATAATGTTAAAGGTGATGTAGCCCGTATTTATCTTTACATGTATGTTCGTTGGCAACAGCCAAATCTTTATCAAGACGTTTCCAAAGCAAATCTTCCAGCTTTTGATTCTGATGACAGCGCAAATGATGGTCAGGCAGTTATCGAAAGTCTTGATACTTTATTAAAATGGAACGCTGAGGATCCTGTAGATACTTGGGAAATGAGCCGTAACGATTTAACAGAAGATATTCAGGGAAATCGTAACGTATTTATTGACCATCCTGAATTAGCTTGGAAATTATTTGGAAAGGCTGTACCATCTAATTTAGTAACACCATCTGGCAACAACGGTTCTACACCTACAACTACTCCTACTCCAAGCCCAAGTGTAATACCAAGTACAACACCTTCTACAAATCCAAGCACTGCACCTTCCACAAATCCAAGCACTACGCCTTCCACTGAAAACGGAACTTACAAGTTAATCTCTTCAGTTAGTGAAATCACTGATGGTGGACAATTCGTCCTTGTTGGAGTAAATGGCAATTATACTCGTGCTATGAGCAATACGATAAATAGCGGACGTATGGCTGGTACATCCGTTTCCATTACAAACAATACCATTAGTAATCCAAGTTCTTCAATTGTTTGGACATTCCAAAAACAGGGTACTGATAATAAATATGCCATCTATAGTAACGCACTGAAAAAATACCTTGTTATTAGTGCAAACTCCACATCTGGATTTGCGTTAACAAGCACTCCTACATACTACTTTAATGCTACCAATGCAACAGATAAGGCTGCAAATGCAATCTACCTTTCTACAACTGCTACTGGTAACAGAAAAATAAGTATCTATCAGACTGATTTCAGACCTTATGCAACAAGCAGCTATAAGCCATTGTATTTGTATAAGTTAAGTTAAAAATACGCAAAAAAGGGAACAGCAAACTTCTTTTACTGGTGTTGCTGTCCCTTTCTTTTAAATCCACCGCTCTTGCAATTGCGATCATCTGCTGAATTGCAATGGAACAGTCATCTAATTGACAAGTCGGTGACACATCTATATCAAATCGTTTTAAAAGTTCCTTTAATTTTCGATTTATGGTTTTCCAGTCGATAAAACCAAACCGACGTGGTTCTCTTCCAATAGTTAATTTTAGTATACTCTCTTATCTAAAACGTCTTGTGTTAATGTATCTTTATCGAATGATTCCTCGTCTACGTATGCCTGTTTGTCTGGTGTTTCACCTTTTTCTAACTGCTCAATAATTTTCTGAACACGAGGACCATGTAATGGGTTACACTCTACATCGTAGCTGATTTTCCCGTTTAATGTTTCTGTTAAACCTGCTTTTGTTGCATCAAAGGAAATAACGGTGATTCCATCATCACCACACTTCTTACCAGCTGCTTCAATTGCATCGATTGCACCAAATGCTTCATTATCATTTTCGCAGTAAACAACGTCAATATCACTGTTTTGCTTTAACACACTTTCCATAACTTCCTGGCCTTTCGCCTGTGTAAATTCACCTGTTAGTTGCGCAACGATATTCCATTTATCATGAGCATCTACCCCTGCTTCCAAACCTTCTGTACGACCAATTTGAGCGGAAGAACCAATTGTTCCTTGGATATGTACAATATTAATGTCTTGATTAGCAAACTTCTGATCCATCCATTCCACTGCTTTGTCACCTTCTGCATGGAAGTCAGAACCAACCCAAGCTGTAAATAGACTTTCATCCGAAACATCAATCATACGGTCTACAATAATAACTGGGATTTCAGCATCTTTTGCTTCTTTTAAAACAGTATCCCATCCAATTTCTGTAACCGGCGCTAATACAATATAATCCACTTCCTGCTGAATAAAATTGCGAATTGCCTGAATCTGATTTTCCTGTTTTTGCTTTGCATCATCAAAAATCAGTTTATAACCGTTTTCCTCTGTAAAGGTTGATTTCATGCTATCCGTGTTAGCAGTACGCCAGTCACTTTCTGCACCTACTTGTGAGAACCCCACTACGATCTCACTTGCATTTCCACCATCTTTTTTTGTTGTGTCTTTGCTTATCGTATTGCTGCCACCACAAGCAGCTAATCCCATACTAAGTGCAGCTACTGTAAAAAGTGCTATAAACCTTTTCCTCATAATAAAACCTCCTAAAATTAAATAACTATTTATACCTATTATAGACTTTATCCTACTGAAAACCTATTCACATTATTGTAACAAAGTTTTAAATATTTCTATAACATAAATAATATTTTATTTATTAAGTTTCTAGTTTGTTTTCTTAGGAATTCTTACACATACCGTAGTGCCTTGGCCCGCCTCACTTTCAAATGATAATCCATACGCTGTACCATAGTATAGGTTTAGACGTTTATGTACATTGACCAGTCCAAGCCCCGTATGCTTATCTTCGTAAATGCCTGCACGCAGTTCCTCTAACTGTTCCTTGGTCATTCCAGCCCCATCATCTGTTACCATTAATATGATTTCATCTCCTTGATCGATTCCTTCCACCTTTATATGCCCGATTCCACGCTTATTTTTTACTCCATGATACAAAGCATTTTCAACTAATGGCTGTAATGTGAGTTTTGGAATATCATATGGTAACAAATTATCATCAATTTGTATAGAATAAGATAAAATATCAGAATAACGAATCTTCTGAATTTGAAGATAACTTTCCACTTGCTGTTTTTCGACTTCTAACGTTATGACATCCTTTCCCTTGCTTAAAGAAGTTCGAAAAAATGTGGAAAGATAAGACGTCATTTGGATTACCTCTTTATCTTGATGGGATTCTGCCAGCCATATGATGGCATCTAATGCATTATACAGAAAATGAGGATTAATCTGCGCCTGTAACAGCTCTAGTTCCGCTTTACGAAGTGCAGTCTGATTCTCCTTTTCCCGTTCCATTAAATTATTAATGTGAATTGCCATATCGTTAAAACCATCATCTAATTTATTCATCTCAACATTGTTTGTTTCGATGGAGGCAACTGTAAAGTCTCCATTTCCTATATGTTCAACTTTCCTACATAACTGATAAACAGGTTCTGTGATACGTCTAGATACCACCCAGGAATACCATAGCATGAACCCAAAAATTAAGACACTAAGAATTGCTGTAGCTCCGATAGTCATTGCAACCCTATTGTTAACATCTTGCTGCATTGCACTAAGATCTTGTACCTCATAATAAATATAATCTCCCATATAGGTTTGAATCAGCTTCGTTAAAACATAGATATCATGATCTAATTTGTCCATTTTTTCATCGTAATTATTGCTTTTTTGAATGCTAACCATACACTCAGATAGGCGATTGCATAAGCGAAGCAGACTTTTTACCCGCCATTGGTTTTCCTTGTTTTTTGTGGTTAACTTTAAACGATTAATAACACTCCTGGCATTTTCTACTTCTTCCAATGGTAAATGGTCAATACTTTTACTGCCTACCACATAATGATACATCTCCAAGTCCAGCTTTTCTTTAAAGTCAAAATTAAATTCACTTGCCGTAGTAGCATTATGCAACGTTATTGCATACTGCCGATTAAACGAAATCACCATAATGAATACAATAATTATCATAATCAGAAATGGAAAACTGATAGCTACTGTCAGATTTCGTAACTGTGACTTTAATGATCGTTTCTTGAATTTACTCATTCTGCCCCTCCGCACGATAATCCCTTGGAGAACAGCCATTTATCTTTTTAAACAGGAAACTAAAGTAGTGGGGATCTTTGTAACCCACTTCATATGCAATTTCCCCTGAACTTTTATCTGAACATCGAAGCAGTTCTCTTGCATACTGCATACGAAGTTCTGTTAAATACTCCACAAATGTTTTTCCCATTTGCTGGCTAAACACACCGCTAAAATAGGCAGCACTTATGTTAGCTGCCTTTGCTACCGTTCGAAGATCAATATCATGATCTGAGAAATGTTTTTTCATATATCCAATCGCTTTCTCCATCATTCTGCTGTATCGACACTTCGATATCTGGTCACGAATCTGAAGGGCTTTTTCTAAAAGTCTGCTTACATAGTTTTTTGCCTCATTTATCGAAGACATTGCTTGGGACAGACCAATGCTAACGCTTAAATCCGATTCAACCACTTCTTTCATAACATTAATTTTTTCAATAAATGCTTTCGTTGTAAATTGAAAATGCATGATTACATATTGCCTAAAAATTGTACTTTCAAGTGCATGCTCTCCTAATGCTTCAAAATAATCGTCGACAAAAGAGTCTATTTCTGATTTTAGCCCATTTGATAAAAACTTCTCAACAATTCTCTGATCCACTTTCGATGCATCAAGTTGATTAAAATTGAACTCGCTCTCTGTTTTCACAGACAAATCTGAGTCTTGTTCTTCAATTTGAAAATGTTCTAAATGAAAAATTTTTTGTCTCGCTTCTTGATAGCACTGAGAAACGTCACTGAGTCTTGTCACTGAATTTCCTTCTATAATGGACCACTTTATGTATTCGCTTAATGGCTCAAATGTTTGCTCGATCTTTCTGATACATTCTTTCGTCAACCCATCTATTTTACTTACATCCGTTTTAATCAGGAATGCAATCACATCTACTCCCATATAAAACATTTCTACCTTGTCATTTTTCGGAAACCTAACACAAAGTTCTGACTGATAATCTACACTCTGTGGCTCATACAACATGTTTTCCATATTTTCATCCACTAAAAGTATTACAATATTGTAACTTTCTGCCTTCAAACTAATATGCAGCTTGTCCGCGCGCTCAATCAAATCTGGCACGCTATACTTTCCGCTAACTAATGCTTCAAAGAAAGCACGATGGGAACTTGTCAAATACTCCTGTACTTCCTTCTGAAACTGTTCCATATATTGCTGCTTTTCCTGCTCGACATCTTTCTTCTGCTTCACCTGGAGAAGCACTTCAATCAGTTGCTCCTTGGATAACGGTTTTAGCAGATACTGATCCACACCAATCCCAATTGCTTCTTTTGCATATGTAAAATCATCATATCCACTCAAAATGATAATCGTTGTTTCAGGCATATTTTTCTTTATCAACCTGCTCAGGGACAATCCATCCATAAATGGCATCCGAATATCGGTAATCACAATGTTTGGCTTCTGCTTTTGGATTAACGGCCAAGCCAATTCTCCATCCGGGGCTTCACCTACAAAAGAAAAACCATATTCATTCCAAGATATCAGATTTTTTATACCTTGACGAATCAGGCTTTCATCTTCCGCTAAAAAAACACGATACATATTAATACTTCCTCTCATATTTGTTATGCCTTTCCTCATACACCCACTATTAATTTAACTTAAAAAATGTTCTGTGTAAAGTGTTGATTCGTGTTAAATAATTTGCAAAAAACCTCCTAAAATGTAAGTAAATCCAGCCCAATAAGACTGGATTCACTTTTCAACATTCCTCATTTAACCACTTTACTACAATATATAATCTAAATCACAATCCGTTCCGATTACCTTATCAATAATCCCTTTTTCTTTCGCTTCATGGGCAAATAAATATGTTTCGCGATCTTTAATGGAATCCAAATATTCGGCCGTCATAGAAGTATGTGCTATCATAAATTCTGTTACGCGTGTATCTAAACTATCATAAAATTTCTGTATATCTTTTCCTTTGTTTCCAGATGACATATATCCTGTCTGACCATCATGAATTAAGACAACGGTAGAAGGGAAACAGATTCTTTCGTGACCCGCAGCTAGGATGTAACTGGCCATACTTGCACACTTTGCAAACCCAACGGTAACTACAGGTGTCGTACTTTGCATGATTGTATCAAGAATCGCATTGCCAAGAATCAAATCTCCACCATCCGAATTAATATATATATATATTTTCTTTCTTTTCTCAACTGGAAGATTCTTATCCTGCTTATTCCATAGAAGAATGTATAAAATTAGATTTTCTAATAAATCATCGTTTATGTCACAATTCACAATGAGCTTTCGATCATTGATGTTCTCCTTTATAATGCGGTCATATATATCATCTCTTTCTTCTAAAGCAAGTTTAACTGATTCATCCATATTTCTTTTCACTCCTGATGATATCTATAATCTTCTACTAATATCTTATGATAAATGAAATTGAAATTTCCAATAACTTATACTTTTTTTATTTACTTTAACTACATCATATGCTAAAATACATCTATGTTTACCATGGTTATTTCCTTTCAATATCGAATGGAGGAATACTATGTCGCACTTCAAAAAAATTCTAATATGCTTTCTTTTAACTGTTTCTTGTCTATCTCAAACAGCAGTTCATGCAAGCACTGAATTCGCTTATGTTTCATTATCACATTACAACGCCACATCGAAGATTGGAGATGAATTTTATATAATTGCCCTTACTTCCAATGGAAAGAAACCAACATGGAAATCTAGCAATTCAAAAGTAGCGTCGGTCAATACATATGGAAAAGTAACCGCTAAGAGTTCTGGTACTGCAACAATCACAGCCAAAATCAGGAATGCAGAGGCTAACTGCAAAATCACTGTGAGCAAAACGGAACTTAATCTAAACAAAACATCTCTTTCACTGGAACACGGTGAAACCTTTCAGTTACAGGGTACAACATCGAACCATTCTACAATTTCTTGGAAATCTAGCAAACGAAGCGTCGCAACTGTATCCGAAGACGGCTTAATCACTGCATGCAAACCTGGCGAGGCCATCATCACTGCAAAAGCGAATGATACCAAGACCTCCTGTAGAATTACAGTTAAAAAACCCAGTGTCCGCATTTCATTAACCGCATTAAGCTTATATCGAAAGGAACAAAGAAGATTGTCTGTTTCAGTCTCATCTAATCTTACTCCTGTATGGAGAACCAGTAAAAAAAGCGTTGTAGAAGTAAATGAAAGAGGAATGATAACTGCTGTAAAACATGGTACTGCTGTTGTATCCGCAACGGTAGATGGTGTATCGGCCAAATGCTATGTAACGGTAAAACAGCCTGCCTTAAAGCTTAATAAATCAAATCTAACTTTAAAGGCAGGCTCCTATAGTGAGATCCAAGCAGAAGTTTCATCTGGTAACAGCCCACAGTGGCGAAGCAGCAACACCGCCATTGCTACCGTTTCTAATGGAACAATTACAGCCATATCAAAAGGAAAAGTGTCTATCTATGCCATTGAAGATGGTATCAAAGCAAAATGCAGTGTTACTGTCATCGAGTAAAAGTATGACAGCAAACTAATCTAAATCACAGTCTAATAAGGAATGCCATGGTAAGCTTGCTCTATAAAATCGATTGCAGATTCTTCATCTCACTACGCGCCTTGGAAGAAATCATATTATCATATCGATAAAACATAAACCCTGTTACTTGTTTCCTTTGTCTTGCATATAGCACCTGTTCCTTTAAATTCGTATCAACTTTGTACCATCTTAAGTCAGCTGGTGAAAGTGCTTGTGCTTCTTTATTAGTTAAACCCGCCTTATAAACACTCAGTGCTACATACAGCTTAACTTTTTTTGATTTTCTCAAGTCTATCCATTGATTTAATACCTCTTTATATGGTGCTACTGGATTAGTTGTACTCCAGTAAATCTGTGGACAAATAAAATCAAGATAGGAATCAGAATTCATCCATTTTGCCACATCACAATAATTTGCATTGGCAAGTTTTAAGTTGCTTATGCTGCCCTGGGGACTTACTCCAAACACAACTTTCTTATCAATTGCTTTTACTGCAGTTTTCACCCGTCTTAGTAGTGCACTTACATTACCTCTTCTCCAGTTTTCGATACTTTTTGATTGAACATGGTTTTGTTTGCACTGTAATTTGTATTGTTTAAATTCAGAATAATCAAAATTTGATTTATATTTACTCCCTAGATTTGGATAAAAATAATCATCAAATATTACGCCATTCACGTTATATTTCTTTACTACTTCCTTTACACCATTCACAATTAAGGTCCTTACCTCTTGTTTAGAAGGATTGTAATATAGCTGTTTATTGAACGTTAATACATTTCTGCGATCCGCACTCTTCTTACTGAGACGCCATTTTCTTGCCGGATTATTTACTGAAAGCTTTTTAATATCTGTACTTGTAGCTGAAACCCGATAAGGATTAATCCACGCATAGAATTGTAATCCTCTTTTATGTGCTGCTGAAACCATATAAGCAGTTGGATCATAATTAAGACTTCTTCCTTGCACACCACTTACATACGAAGACCAAGGAAAATATTTGGATGGATACATCGCATCTGAACTTGGTCTAATCTGAACAATCACTGTATTCATTCCCATAGATTTACATTGAGTAAACATTTTGTCAATGTAGTTGTAAAATTCTTTCTTTGACATATTACTTACACCAGCAGATAAAAACTCTAGATATGAAATCCAAGCACCTTTAAGTTCCGAATTTTTCGTATTTGCAGTAGTGCTGGATTTATTAGAGCTAATTGATGCTGCATTGGCTTTCACGCAACACACCCTCCCATTTAAAAGTACTGTGATCAATAAAAATAAGAGCACTCTCTTTGATTTTTTTAAAATTTGTTGCATAATATACACTCCTCTCTATCGCCCTGTTGGATACTCCTCAAATAAATTACATACAGTCTGATAGAAAGTTTTAGCTGCTTTTTTTTGATTTTCAGAAGAACCAAGAATACTAATGTCCTTTGTACTTGTCATAAAACCTAATTCAATTAAAATAGCTGGTACAGTATTTTGCTTTGTAACTACATAGTTAGCTGTTTTCACACCTCTAGTGGTACTTAACCCTAATTGTGAGGACCAGTTACTTTGAAAATAGTTTGCCACCATCTTACTTGTCAAACCGTATGAATTAGGTTTATTGTTGGTAAGGGTGTAATACGTTTCTGTGCCATTGGCCGCAGAAGACCCTGCTGAATTCATATGCAAGCTTATGAATACATCTGCCTCCACTTTTTCTGAATAAGCTGCTCTATCAGACAACTCAATCTTCTTATCTGTTGTTCTTGTCCAATAAGCCTTTACTTTAGAATTCTTTCCGTTAAAATACGTTCTTGCATATTTGTAAATAATATTATAATTAATATTTTTCTCTTGTTGTCCGTTACTGACGCATCCAGGATCAACGCCTCCATGTCCCGCATCAAGCAGTACAATACTATCATATATTTCACTTGGACGACCTACAGTAATTCCAAAGGTATCCCCGTTATCAAATAATTTATATCCTAATACCTTTGTAGTATGAAAAGTTAAAACTGTATTTCCAGACGAATTCAAGCTACATTTCACACTAGTTATCCCTTCTGGCAAAGAAGACAACGAAATATTGTTATAGTACGAAACCTGGTCACCTGGTATTGTTATCTTAAATTGTTTGTTGTAATAACAGTCAGTATCCATTATATCCGAATACGAAACACCCTCTGGTTTTTGTAATAAAATCGTATTATCATCTACTTCAACTTCTGAATTACAGAAATAGATACAATAACGATTCCCCGATTTTTCTTCATAATATGTAGCATCTTCTGATAGGCTCATTGTAATAGTCAAATTACCAGTCTCGCATTCTGAAATTTTTAATTGTTTCAAATTATTTGAATTAGTCAATTTTTTCGAAAGCTTTGTATCAATATTGTTAAGGTTTGCTATGGATAATGTTATAGTATTATGTTTCTTTGAGAATTCCGTTTCAATGCTTAAATCACTCTTTCCGACAAAACGAATCGATTCTACACCTTTTTCATCTATTAAATCAATTGATTGCAACGTATTTGTGCATGCCGAAGAGTGATTGGTTTTTTCTAAAGCCAATGACCATTCTTTCTTTCGTATTACTGCAATTTCACTGATTTTCTTAGATGAATTCCATACATACCCATATCCCAATGATTCAGCTGTGAATTTTGCTGGCACCATGATTGCACTTTTTTTTGTTACATTGTCTTTCATTATCTTGGGTGCTACTTTTAACGTACATCTTTTTCCATTTACATAAGCTGTTGTACTATCCAATGTAAATTCGACGACTAAATCATCATTACGAATGGTAATCGTCTTTGATTTCGAATTATATTGATATGTAGCATCCAATTCTTTATATCCAAATACTTTCTTGGCTTGTACAAATGCAATGTTTTTCATAACAACAGTAGGCATGTCCGATACATTAATAGAAGCTCCATTAATCTTCACACTTCCTTTTGTACCAGTATAAGTATGCCATGTTTTGTCATAGTAAAGAGCATATGGAGTTCTTATTTCAGCTAATGATTTACTAGCATTCCAATTATATGTATACCCCAAAGCCTCTGTCACGAAACGCGATGGCACCATTAACTTTGTCTTTTTAGAATGGTAAAAATAAACTTTTCTTGGCGAAACAGAAAGAGTCTTTTTTGTCCCATTCACATAAGCAATACTGCTCCCCATTGTAAGCTTTACCGTATTCTCATTCTTTTTCATAGTTAATACTTTCGTAAAGGTATTATATTGACACTTTATGCCCAAACCATTTTTGAACACTACATCGTATGGAAATAGAGCAATGCCATTTACTATAATTCCTGGTGTATTAGAAACATCAATACCTTTACCATCAAATGCAGCTTTTGCCTGTGTCCCCTCGTACTTAACCACACTTCCGTTCATTTTAATCCTTAAGTTAGAAGATGCTTGAACAGAATAATATGGAGTTATGGTCAAAATTAGACACATAAATAGAATAAATCTTAATTTCTTCATCTTATCACCTTTTCATTATAATGCTTGTCCTGTATAGATAATAAGCATAAAAATTGTTAAAACTGTGTCATATTTTAACATTTATGAAAGAATACGTTACTTAACTTTCTCGTAATAAGGAATAATTAGGCTGTTACCCTCTTTAATCTCATTGCCTGATAAATGATTACACTTTTTTATCTCTTCAATATATGCTTTCATGGAACGATTCTCATCGGAATAGTAAGTCTCTGCGATTGTCCAGAGAGAATCCCCTTTCTCTATCATTACAGAAGTAACATTTTTCTGCACTTTATACGGCTGTCTTGACGCAGTAATGGAAACTGTCACCATACTTGATAATAGCACCGTCCCTAGCATGAAATACACTACTGCTTTTTTATTTATGTTTCTCATATGATTATCCTCCAGTCGAACATGTGTTTTTGTTTATTATATCGAACATGTATTCGAATGTCAATGTTTTTCGACCATATGTTCGTATTTTTCTAAGATTCTGTTGGAAAGCATTGGAAATGTTTACTTTTCATAACTGAAATTTACTGCTTTCTTTTAAACAAACACCTGTACGGAACATTTGTTTGACATTTATTTTCTAATCAGTTATAATAAAGAAAACTATACTTTGGAGGTTCCCAAATGGGTTACGGAAAAATAAGCACAAAGCAAAGAGAGATTTTAGATTACATAAAATCTGAAATTTTACAAAGAGGCTATCCACCCGCAGTTCGTGAAATCTGCGAAGCGGTTCATTTAAAATCTACTTCTTCAGTGCACTCTCATCTAGAGACATTGGAGAAGAACGGTTATATTCGTCGAGATCCAACGAAGCCTAGAGCAATTGAAATCGTTGACGACTCTTTTAACTTATCCAGACATGAAATTGTTAATGTTCCCATTGTCGGAACAGTTACAGCAGGACAACCAATTCTCGCGATCGAGAATATTGAGGGATATTTTCCTTTGTTATCAGAAGACATGCCAAAGTCTGATACCTTTATGTTAAAGGTGAAAGGTGAAAGTATGATCAATGCTGGCATTTTTAATGGGGATTTAATCCTGGTTGAAAAGCAGGTTACAGCAGATAACGGAGATATTGTTGTAGCATTAATTGATGATTCCGCTACTGTTAAGACTTTTTATAAAGAAGAGAATCATTTCAGATTACAGCCTGAGAATGATACAATGGACCCAATCATTGTTGACCATGTTGATATTTTAGGTAAAGTACGTGGACTTTATAGAAGATTTCAATAGGAAACAGGACCACCAGTGTGAACTGGTGGCCCTGTTTCATGTAAAACCCTTAAAATTTCTTTATTTTACATATTTTAATTCCAATTCAGAAAGCATTTTGATGTATTTATCTTGCAAGCCTTCTTCTGTTGCCTTATCTTCCATTGCTCTCGTTTTTTCATTTACGACTTCTTGCACTTTTTCATCTAAGTTCTTTTCACCAAATGTAAACACAACTGTGTTTTCTTTATCGATATGACGATTGATAAGATAAGTATACCCCATCGTGTTCGCAATTATATCAAGTTTTGCATCTTGGCTTCCTGTTTCTTCGTAAGCTCTTAAGGCATTATCTAGCTCCATCATATGAAGTCTTCCAAGGTCATGTTCTACCATCATGCCGTGTGTAATCAGTTTTTCTGCAACCGTACCAAGTTCCTTTTTCATGTAATCAAACAGAATATTTTCCTCTTTTTTATGATGATGTTTATCTGCGTAATTACGTACAAAATCAACCATTTTGTCAAAATCTTCAACAGCTAAGTCTCCACCATTTAACACATGTAAACTTGCCGCGCGCATAACAACTGCCATACGTTTTATATTTTCATGCTCTTTTACTAATAAGTCTACCCCGTACATACCAATGCTCCGTTTCTATTATTTTCTGTTAATGTGATAGTTTCCATCTGCATCTGCAGTAAAGGAAAAAGAAGAATCCTTTAAATATCCAGCTATAAATTGACTACGTAATGCGTAATAAATCTCGATTGAGCCATTTACCTCTGACCAGTAAGTTTCATGGATACACATAGTTCTTTGATACACTACTTCATCAGAAGATGCAGAAACCATTTCGTTTACATGGTCACATGGCATACCATCAAGTAACATGTCGTTTAACTTTTGATAGACCTGTTCAGCAGATTCAAAAGAATCCTTACTTTCATCATACATTTGAATTCCAAGATTATAGATCACTCTTTCTATTTTCTCATATGCAGTCGCATCTGCTTGTAGAATCTTAGTAACAGCAAACGCAAGTCTACGTTCCACAATGTTCACTTTATGTTGTAGCCAGCCGTGAATATTTGTCTCATCTATCATTTCTTCTAGTGGTTTTTTCTCAATCACATCGCATTCTGCATCTGTTTCTTGTCTTAAACCTTTAACATAGTTGTTGTTTTCATTTAACTCTAAAATAGCTTCTGCCATATTGTCCTGTAATGTAATCTTGTTATATAACCAGTAGTGAATCGGTCCTAAAAATGCACTCATTTCTCTTCTCCTTCTATGTCTCACTTATTTACTAGTATGATACATTTTTCGCAATTTCATTACAGTAACATTTGTTACAAATTCATTATTTATATACAATATAACTGCCAAATGGCATGAAAGCCAGTTTTGCAAGTGAACTCATGTTAGACCTCTGTTTATTCTTTTACTTTAGTTATACTAAAGAGCCACCTCTATGTAAAAATAAAGATGGCAGAAATATTTAAATATTCTGTTTTAAACATGTTTTAATGTCATCTTCTGCATTGCTTATTAAGCGAATTCCGAAAGTATCAACTAAATACTGTAATACATTAGGACTGAAGAATGCAGGTAGGGATGGTCCAAGATAGATGTCTTTTATTCCTAGAGAGAGAAGTGCAAGCAAATCCGCAACTGCTTTCTGCTCATACCAGGAGATTATCAAGGAAAGCGGAAGTCCATTGACATCTGTTCCAAAAGCATCTGCTAAACAAGTGGCAATTCGAATAGCAGAGTAAACATCATTACATTGTCCAATATCAAGGAGTCTTGGCAAACCATCAATCTCACCAAAGTCTAACTTATTGAATCTGTATTTTCCACAAGCTAATGTCATGATAATACAATCTTGTGGAACCATCTTGGCAAACTCCGTATAATAGTTTCGACCAGGTCTGGCACCATCACATCCACCAATCAAGAAGAAATGACGTAATTTTCCGCTTTTTACGGCTTCCACAATTTTATCTGCATAACTTAACGTAGTATGATGTCCAAAGCCAACCAAAATTTCATGTGGTTCCTGATCTTCATCAAATCCGCCTAATTCAAGAGCCTGTTGAATCATTTCACTAAAGTCTTTCTCGCCTTTTTCATTTTTGTGGATATGCTTTACCCCGTCCCATCCAACTACATTTGTACTATAGATTCTGTCTTTATAAGAATCACGAGGTTTCATAAGACAGTTTGTTGTCATTAATATGCAGCCAGGAATATCATCAAATTCCTTCTGCTGATCCTGCCATGCACCACCAAAGTTACCGACTAAGTGTGGGTATTTTTTTAGGGATGGATAACCATGGCATGGAATCATTTCACCATGAGTATATACATTAATTCCTTTTCCTTTTGTCTGTTCTAATACCATTTCAAGATCTTTCAAATCGTGGCCAGATACAATAATAAAAGGTCCTTTTTTTATGTGAACATTAACTTTATGTGGAGTCGGATTCTGGTAAATGGAACAGTTAGCTTCATCTAACTTCTTCATAACCTCAATGGCCATTTCACCTGTACGCATTGTATATCGAATGTAGTCTTCAACTGATAAATTATCATCTGTTACTGCCTCAAGTGCAAGAATATAAAAGTCATCTACCTGGTCACTGTAAAAGCCAAGTTCTCTTGCCTGATGTCCATAAGCACTGATTCCTTTTAACCCATAAATAATGGTTTGTCTCAAAGAACGTATGTCTTCATCAAGGTCCTCATACATAATACCCGCTAATGATGCCTCTTTAAGCATTTCTGCTTTTGTTTCAGGTAAATTATAAGTAGCATGTGCCGTATGATTTTTTATTTCGCCAACTCGTTCTCTTAACTCTTCTTTGATTCGTTGTGACTCTTTTAACAACTCAACATGTACATTTGCATCGAAGTTTACATTTGTAAGTGTCGTAAAAAGAATATTTTCTATAAAACTTACAATCGTTTTGTCGAGACGCTCTCCTTTTTCCACAAGTACTTTTGCATAGCAGCTAATTCCTTTGATTTGAAAAATCAAGAGATCCTGTAGATTTGCAACTTCTGGCGTCTTACCACATACCCCTAACTTAGTACATCCTTTACCACCAGCAGTCTGCTCGCATTGGTAACAAAACATCTCATAATTGAGATCCATGTTATTTCCCATATAAATACCTCACTTTCAATTTTTAGCAAAGTTAGTATGCGCAGTTTTTATCTATGTATACAAAAAAGGAACGCAATATCGCGTTCCTTTATGTAAACTTTATTCTATTTACCAGAGAGAGTTTTGTTAAGTTCTTCAACACCCATTTTACGTATTGTAATGAAATCAACTTTTCCGACACCTGACTTTTTCGGAATATCATCAATAAAAGTTACTTGGTCTGGCATCATATAATATGGTAGCCCCTTCTTGCAAGTCTGCTTAATTTCCTTAAGGGATACATCTGCCCCTTCTTTTTTCACTACAAATGCCCAAATCATTTCTCCAAACAATGGATGGGGAACACCAACAACTGCTGAATCCTTTACGCCTTCAGACTTATTAATCTCGGCCTGTACCACAATTGGAGATACGCTTTTACCACCACGTTTAATAAAGAATTTCTCTCGCCCCATCAGACTTACGACTCTATCATTAATTTTACGAGCAATGTCGCCTGTACGAAGCCAGCCATCTTGAAACTCCTCTTTCAGTTTATGTGGAGTTTCCATATAACCAGCGACTACATTAGGACCTTTCACATAGATTTCACCAATCTCTCCATCTGCAACTTCATTTCCATCCTCATCACATACCCGAATCACATTTTCTGCCATGTCCGAAAGTTCATATCTGGCTGTTTGCTCCACATCTTCATTTACAACATCAATTATCTTGAACATATAAACGTTACAGGTTTCTACCAAGCCGTAACCTCCACCGTATACTTTTAGATTAGGAAAAAGTTCACGAGTTCTTCTGATCAAAGAAGCCGAGAAAAAATCCATTCCACCTTCAATTGCTACAACTTTACTTAAATCATAGGAATGCGTATCCTTAAGAAGGAGAAGGGATTCCAAAAAAGCTGGTGGACAAGTAATACCGTTTGCTTCACAATCTTGTGTCTGTTTTAGGAAATTCTGTATGGTCATGTCATCGGTATAACAGATTACTTCACCTAAAATCATCATACCAAGCACTACCAGCATAACACTTGTAGAAAAAGGAAATGCCACCATTCTCTTGTCTTCTTTCCCCACAAGACCGAGTATTCCTTGACTATGTCGATCCATATCCATCATAACTATAACTTCCGAACCAATATTTCTTTGAGACATTGCAACCATTTTAGGAATTCCTGTTGTACCAGAACTTAAACCAATCAACAACGGAAGATCTTCTCTAGCAGGATTTATTATAAAATCATTTATGTCAAAACCTTCTTTTGAATCACCGTAAATACTTTCAAATTCTGTGTGCTCGTCCACTACTGCTATAGTAACATCGTATCCGATTTCTTTTGCTGCCTCTTTTAGCCCAGCTGCATATTTCTCATTTGTAATAATGATCGAAACGAATGCGCGCTGATAAGATGTCACCTTATATGAAGGGGGAAATCCTGCAAATAACGGAAATGTATATGCTCCTAATCTGCTTGCTGCGATAAATAAAGGTAATATATCAATACAATTATCTAGCGTATACCCTATACCAGTACCTTCTCTCACTCCTAGTCGAAGCAACTGTCTCATAATTTCCTCTACACGTGTAGTAAATTCCCTAAAATTCACTTTTCGGTCATTGAAATGTAATAATGTCTTATTATCATCCTGCACTTTTTTTGTAAAATCAATATACATTTCATTAAACGTTTTTACCATAAGCCCCTCCTCCTTACTGTACATATTGTGTCATAATTTTGTTAACTTTCTCCGTAAATAATTCTTTATATTCCTTAAAATAGAAATGTCCTCCTGGGAAACAGGTAATCTCTATTTTCCTTTCGGTCTCATCTTCCCAGCAATTTATTCCTTCTTCCGTGACTAAACAATCATCCTTACCATAGAATATATAAAAATCACATTTCGCTGGTTTTCGTATCTTATACTGATATTGCTCAGACATTTTAACATCTGCCCTTAAAACTGGCAGTACCAGCTCTAATATTTTTCTATTATTCAATACCTCTGATGGTAGTGCTTGAAACATTCCAATTTTTTTCATAAATGCTTCATCTTTCAGACCACCTATTATTGGACCTGGAAATTCAATGCCTGGAGCTGCTCTTCCTGAAGAAATCACACATTTCGGAAGCTTATCTTCTTTCTCTTCTATGTACTTTAACAATTCGTAACCTACAATTGTTCCAAGACTATGCCCAAATATGGCATAATCGCAATGTATTGTCTGTGGTTTCATTTTTTCATATAAATCCTGTACACATAAATTTACATCTGTGTAAGCAGATTCTTTTGCTCTTGTACCTCGTCCAGCCAATTCTAAAGGAACTGGTTCAAATGTAGTTTCATCAAATAATCTTTTCATTATCATATAACTCATTGCAGACCCACCTGCATATGGAAGAAAAAATAATTTAGTTTTTGCCATCTACAGGGACCCCTTCATTTACCAGTAAATCAAATAGTTCTCCAACTTTGCTGACAATAGCTACACTTGATAATGGTACTTCTAAATGGTAGATTCCTGTCAGATAAATCCCCATACTAAATAGTCCCAGAGAGTCAATTAGCAAATCTCTATAAAGATCTGTCTCTTTTGTAATCTCTCCCTCTTCCATTCCAACATAATCCGCAATATTTTTTGCAAACTCCTTAAAATCTAATTGATTCATCTTCATCGTCCTTTCCTCTTTATTAAAGCCAGGTACCTGTGGCATAACTGATTATTTACGAATGTATTTAAACTGTATCTTTCCAATATCATGTGGCAGTTCTTCTGTCACAATGACTTTATCAGGTATTTTATAAGCACTGAATTTACCTTGAAAATATTTTGCTACGTCATTCCTAGTAAGCATCTTGTTTCCTACGGTCTTAATATAGGCAACTATTTGTTCTCCGTATACAGGATGGGCCTCTGCAATCACTGCAACTGATTCAATCAGTGGATGAGTAAGCATATATCCTTCCACTTCTTCTGCGTGAACTAAATTTGCGCCACGCTTGATGATTCGCTTACATCGACCAAGGAAATGGAATCGTCCATCTGGCAGTCGCTCCACCATATCTCCGGTCCTAAAACAGCGTTTTCCGTCAATATCAACAACTGTTTGTGAAGTAGCCTGTTCATTTTTATAGTAATTAAAAATGACTGCTGTCGTATAAATGCATAACTCGCCAATATCTGTTTCATTCTTTTCTGAATTCCAAATATGCACTTTTGTAAATGGCAATTCAGAAAAATCACTTGGATCTACATCGTAATCTTTATCAGAATCCCACACAACCATAGTTGCAGTCTCTGAAGAACCAATTACGTTAATTACACGAATTCCTAATTTTTCTACAAATATCTGCGCAATCTCTTTTGGTAAAACTTCTCCTGCAAAGTAGCAGATACGTATATTGGATAAATCATACTCATAAAATTTGGGATTTGAAATTAAGATTTTTGCTAATGTAGAAGTTAGCTGAACGGCGGTAACTTTGTAACGCTCTACCGTTTCCAGAAATCGAATCGGCTCAAATTGTGGCTGATAAATCACACTTCCTCCTTTTATAACTACTTGCAGTCCCATTCCAAATCCTCCCTGATGATAAAGCGGCATACCAACCATCATTGTATCATCTGAGCAAAATCCAAGGTAATCTGCCATATCCATAATTGCATCGTAAAATCCAACGTATGGGACTGACAACACCTTAGGATTTCCCGTACTTCCAGAGGTACAGGCTAGACTCATAACATGCCTATCATCCGGTTCGTAAACATCGGACAATGCTTTTCCCGTCCCAGCTTCTAAAAACTCTTTGTAAGGAATAAAAGACGATTCTTTCTTCTGTTCTCCTCCTAGATAAACAACTTGTTTTACATTAGGTACTTTCTTTTGAACCTTGGAAACAACTTCACAAATATGATTATTCCGATATTGTTTTTCCGTAAAGCAGATCGTAATGTCTGCACAACTTAACAAACGCTCTAACTCTAGTTCTCCACTTTGTGGATCAATAGGAACTGGCTGTGCACCGATTCGAATTGCTCCCCAAAACAATTCATACCATGCAATACTATTAGATAAAATTAATCCTACTTTCGTATCCTCCTTCACTCCAAAAGAAGATAAACTCTGTGCCATTTTACTTGTTTGTTCAATAAACTGTCCATATGTAATGGTTTGATTATCTACTGTAAGTAATGGCTTTTCAGGTCTTTTCGCTGCATAATCACCTATTAACTGATAAAAATTTTTTCCCCTCATGCTAACCTCCGTATCTATTTCCGAAAAGCCTGCACACAGAAATCCGCCGCTTTCCTTTTTATCCAATGCATTTGCTCTCCTACAGGCATAGCATGCATTACGCTTTCTTTCGTCGCATATACTGGCTCATCTTCAATTTCTATTTCCAGCTTGTCTCCTTTCGACTTCTCATACACGAACTTCGTCTTCTCTAATTCCATCCAATTATCAAAAACACTATGTACTAATAAATAGCTGCACGTAACGCTTCCTTCCGCGATAATTGACATTTCCTTTATAAATTTATCAGATGCAATATCACCCATCTGAAATGCAGCCCATCTTCCCTGTCTCATCCATCTTGGAATATTATCATTTTCAACCATAGATAAAAACAAAGGAAATAAGTTTACACAGCATTTTATGTCACTATACTTTGCTGCGGCACGATAAGCAAAACCACCACCCATACAGAGTCCAAATGTTCCTATCTTATTCTCATCAATTAGCGCTTCTTCCTTGCAATATGTCATCATCTGGTCTATTGCATATTCAATATTTTCTGCTCGTATTTTTATATCATACTGGAATAGCGCATTGCCAGTACCAGGCATATCCACTGCTAAAACGGCTATTCCACGTTCCACTAGTGGCTGTGTTTCTACTTCTAATTCTTCTTTGCAACTTCCAAACCCCGTAAACATAACGACACAGGAATAGGGACCTTCAAATTTACTCTCATCTGGTAAATGCAAATAAGCTGGTAGCTTAGTAGTTCCTTTAAACGGAATCTCTACTTCTTTTACTTTTCTTTTTCCATTTAATATGGATTGTCGATAGCAAAATACCAGTTTTTTATATACCTCTTTCTTGTTCTCAACTAAGTCTGAATTTAACAAATAACAGGCATAGTAACATCTTGCTGCAAGTGTATAATAATCACTTACAGAAATCATATTTTCCTTTTCTCTCTCTTCTTCCGCTAATAAAATAAAATGCTGTGCCTTTTTCTCCCATTCTGACATCCAGGTATCATCAAGCATTCTTGCATTTAAAAGTGGCTTTTCTTCCATTTTTCTCAATACAAATTCTAAATCAAATGGATTTACACCATAAATCAAGCACCTGGCAATTACAGGATTTAACAAATTACGAATTGACCACTGCATATTACCTCTCCTCCTTTCCGTTCTTTAAGTTGAAATGTCTAACCCTGTTAACAGATGACTGAAAACTTTATAAATTTTATGACATCTCTTCTCTATCATATCATAATTTGTACTGACATTGTCAGCTATTGCATAAAATTACTCCATAGATTACATAATTGTTATCTATGGAGTAAAAATGTATGTCTTCTATTTTATTTCGTCATTTGTCTTGAATTGACCAATATCTTCTCTTAAGTGTCTGGATGATTTAAGAATTACTTCAAGGCTTTCTTCTAAATTCATCATACTTGCAAGCTGTTCTTCTGTCATAGCAGAGATATTTTGCGTATTTGCTGAATTGTTCTTTACCTTATCCATAAATCCTTGCATAATTTGTTCCATTAATAGTTTTACTTCAATCATATTGTGGTTTAGCGTTCCAATATGTTTTACTGTAGAATTCATATCTTCTACAGAACCACTCATTGTCTGAAAAGCTTCTTTTGTATCTTCCACCACTTGTGTCTGTTTTGATGTGTTATCTGTCACAACATGAATTTCTTTTACTGCGTCGCTTGCCTGTGACCTTACACGATCGATTAAAAGTCTAATTTCACCGGCTGAAGCCGCTGTACTTTCAGCAAGCTTACGTACTTCGTCTGCAACGACAGCAAAACCTTTTCCACTCTCGCCGGCTCTGGCTGCCTCAATACTGGCATTTAAAGCTAAGAGATTTGTCTGTGAAGAAATATCATCAATTGTCTGTATAATAGAAGAGATTTCCTGTGAAGTCTGACTAATGGTTTCAATTGTAACTTTAACCTTATCAGTAGACTCATTGGTATCTTCTGTTACCAAAAGCAGATTATCTACAACATTAATTCCATGACGACTTATATCTTGTGTTTTTTCAACCATATCATGAACATCCCCAATGGAATCTGTTACAGAGTTCATCGCATTCGATAATTCTTCAAAATGAGTATTAATTGTATCTGTTTCTTCCGCCTGACTCATGGAGTCGTTGGCAATCTCTTGAATATGTGTTGCAATTAAGTTGGTTGTCTGAGTACCTTGGGAGGCTATTTCGGACATATTACTACATTCATCGTTCAAGGAATCGCATGCTTCTTTTGTAGATGCAATCATTTGGCTGATACGAGCAACAGCTTCATTGAATGCAACTGCCATTTGACCTAATTCATCACTTGTTTCAACATGAAGTTCACAAGTTAAATCTCCGTCTCCAAGACGAACTAATTCATCTTTACATGTTGCAATATTTTTCACTAGTCTATTTGCTACCCTCATTGCCACCAGACCACCTGCAAATGCAAAAATCACTGAGCGTATTAGAATTGCAATTAACAGGTCATTAGAGGACTGGTTAATTTCACTCTCTGGAATAATGCCTACAATTTTCCAGCCTAATCTATTTTCAGTATCCTTAAACTGTGCAAATTTCTTCTCTTTTGCTGATGTGTAGGTGATAGAACCATTCTTATTTTTACTTATTAAATCATATAGTTTTTTATCCGGAACATCCATCATAATTAAGTCTTCGAATGGAGAAATTAAAATCATTCCCTCTGAGTCTGTAATATACAATTTTCCATCATTTCCAACTTGAATTGTATGAATAACATCCTGAATATGAGCTAATGAAATATCAATTTGTACTAAGCCATAGGCTGCATTGCCATTATACAGTTTTTTTTGATATGTCAATGTCCATTCACCAGTCGCCGCATCAATATAAGGTGCAGTCCAGCTTGTATCTTCTTCATTGGCTAACGTATTCTCCCACGCATCATCAAGACGGCTTTGCATCTCCAATTGTTCATTTCTTGGATAAATGTAAAATCTTTCACCATAGTCGTATATGATATTGATAACTTCAGGATAATTGCTATGAAGCTTTTCAAAAATGGCATAAAGTTCTTTTTCGTCTTGATTTGTCATCGTTTGTTTCATTACACCTGTAGCAATCACATTATCAGCAAGGCGCTGTGAACTCTCAATGAGTGCATCAATCTGCTCGCTTAGAAGATTAATTTTGTTTCCAACTTCATTACTATATGAAACATGAATGATTTGTTTTGACCTATTGTAAACCGAATAGCTGATTGAACTAGCAACAAAAGCTACTACTATAAACAAAACTAAAATAATTTTATACTTTATTGAGATAAATCTTTCTTTCTTTGACATTTATGTGTTTCCTCCGTGTGTGCCTATTGTACTTCTTCTCTTTCAGATACGCTATTGTCAGAAACTTTCCATTCATCGTTTACTTTCTTATACTCAATAGTCATAGTTCTTCTATACTTTGTATCCTTTTTTAGCTGTAACTCCTCCAGATATTCATCTGTAGCATTTTGAATCGTAACAATATATTCACAGGCAACGGTGGCCATAGGATTACCATGTTGAGATGATAATTTAATTTTCTTAATTACTTTATCTGAAATATGTGTTTGTAACTCATATCCTGTTATCATCGCGTTTATCCTATTTACATAATCAGTTTCTTCCTTCAGAGATCTTATCTCATCTGTATAGTAGCTTAACTCACCCTCCACTTCGTCTGGCTTTTGATAATTAGCCTGACCAGCAGCCACTACAAATTCTTCTGTTACTTCCTTCAGCTTCATAATGGTTGAATCCTCATCAGAATAATATTTTTTTTCACCGTCAATCGTAACAGAATAGTATGGTGTAACTTCGGTTTGGCTTGTCTTAGTAGTACATGCTGTTAAACTTAACCCTATGACTACTGTGATGATTAGACAAATTTTTCTTTTGTACATTTTCATTTTTCCCTACCTCTAGCTATAGCTTATTTTGCACGGACAAACTCCCTTTGTTATATCCGTTCCCTTCAAATGGCTATATCGGTAAGTTTTGTTTATTTCTTTATATATTTTGTTTATATTTTCAAATTCCTTAATCTACCATTTTATATCTAACCAAAATGGTAATACCATTATGGCAGAATACGCTCCATAAAAAACAAAACTAAGTGTTGTAAATGGCTGAATAAAAATAACAGGATTGTAGACGATTGTACTTTGGTTAAATGCTTCCCCTACACAAACAATTGTAAGCAAAAGAAATATCCAGATAACAAGCGTTCGATCTCTATTATCGAATCGGTAAATTGAAAATGCTGTTCGATTCTTTAATGTGTAGCCTCGGCTTTTCATAGAATCTACACTTTCCTTTATGTGTTCAAATGTCCATGTCACAAGAATGGAAATCATTCGAAAAACATGAAGCAAACGTTCCAATATATTTCCCTGAGTAATTCCTTTTCCAATACAGGTCTGTGCTGCATTGATCTTTTTCCCTTTCTCGCAGATATTCGGAATCAAGCGAAATAGGATTGCGAAATAAAGAGAAATTCTTGGACTTATCCTGCCGAATAAATATACAATCTTATCTGTTGTCATAATATGATGTACACACGACAGCCACAAAATTACACTAATCCCACGAATTCCAATTGATAAACCATATGCATAAGATTCTAATGTGATATAATTACCTACAAAATTCTTTCTTAGATACGTCATTCCAAAATGATGTCCATAAGAATAATACCAGGCAAACAAAAACACAAACAAAATCACTACAGTCATTCGAATCAAGATTACAAGAATACCATAACCAGCATTGGAATACTGCTTTTTTTTTGCGTTTAAATAACTAGAATATATAAAACTAAAGACAAGGGAAATCCCCAACATAACAGGATGCTGAAAACGACAGGAAAATAAAATAACCACAAAGAAATATAGAAACGTAATCGCTGGATGATAGGTTCCAAATCTCATATCATTCATCCTTTCCTTTCGTTCGTTTCTTTACCATTTCACAAAGTCGAATTGCATCCTCATTGGTTATCACACCCGGGCAAACTTCTTTGCAGATTCGATGTGCTGCTGTAGTGTAAAAATGATTGGAAGCAAAAAATTCTCGCGTAGTATCCGAGGAAATAATACAGCCATCAAAAAGCATCGCAATAGTATCTGCATAACTTGCACAAAACTCAATATCATGGCTTATCATGATGATAGTCATGCCTTTTTGCTGCAAATTCTTAATAATGGAAGCTAGTTTCTGTTTGAAAAAGATATCCATTCCTTTTGTCGGTTCATCTAGCAAAAGAATCTTAGGCTTGGTTAACAATATCTTAGCCAACGCAACTCGCTGCTGTTCTCCTCCTGACAAATCATATGGATGATGTTCTAATAAATCCTCAATTTCTGTCAGGCCGCATATTTTCGCAATTTCTTCTTTATTCGCTGACATTTCCTCCAATTCCTCTTTCACTGTATTCTTTACAAACAGACTTAGAGGTTCCTGGGGAAGCATTGTAATATATTCTTGAAAGAGATGCTTATTTTTCACTTTTCCCATATCTTTTCCATATAATAACACCTTCCCATTGGATGGCTTTAACAGATTGGCAATTATTTTTAGAGTTGTCGTTTTTCCCGTTCCGTTCCCACCTAAGATTGCTAAAAACGTTCCTTCCTGCACTTGCATATTGATTCCTTTTAAAACATCTGGAAGCTGTCTCCCATACCGAAACCAGATGCCTTTTAATTCAACTGCAGTCTTTATTGGTTTGTTTTCTTTTTCCTGCGTATCCTTGACAAAATCAAATTTCACCAAACCCTTTCCTGCTATGTAATTCTTAATCCATGTTCTTCCGTCTCGTACTGTAAGTGGGCAATTTCCTTTGCTTCCCGTTTCATAATATAGCTGCATTGCAGACGGCATAGCGGTAAACATCTCATTCTTTCTTTCCCATAAAAAACTGCCCACTTCTCTTGGATTATCATAACAGATTAGCATTCCCCTCTTAAGCACAGCAACTTTGTCCGCACATGGAAGAACTTCTTCCAAACGGTGTTCCGAAATTAATATGGTTGTTCCAAGTTCCTGATTAATTTTACGCAAAGTACTTAGAAAATTGGATGCTGCGATGGGATCTAACTGAGAGGTTGGTTCGTCTAATATTAACACTTCCGGCTGCATCACCATGATAGATGCCAGATTTAAGAGCTGCTTTTCTCCCCCTGACAACTCTGTTACATCTTTATGAAACCAGTTCTGAATTCCAAAGAAACTAGCCATTTCCGCCACACGCCGACGTATCGTCTGATTATCAAATCCTAAGCTCTCTAATCCAAATGCTAATTCATGCCATACTTTATCTGTCACGATCTGGCTGTCTGGATTTTGCATTACATATCCTATCTGACTGCTCTGATTACGAAGGGACGTCTGTTTTAAAGGAACCCCATTAAACAGAACTTCTCCCTTTGTTGTTCCAGCTGGAATCAGAACTGTTTTACAATGCCTTAAGAGCGTTGATTTTCCACTTCCACTCCTGCCACAAAAGACGATATATTGTCCTTCCTCAATTTCTAATGAAATGTGGTCTAAGACATTTTTATCAGGTAAAGATGGATAGGAAAATGATAAGTTTTTTACTGTAATCTGCGCCATATGTTTCAATTCTCCTTTTCCCTTGTTAGGATATATCTGCTCCCAGGCCATCACATGTATAATTCCATGTAATTGCATCTCCATCTTTTACTTTATAGGAGGAACATCCATAATTCGGATACCAGCCATTTACTTTGTACATCCATCCACTTTGTTTCCCACAGTCGAATTCATACAAATTATGAATACCTTCTACATAATAGGATTTATATAACGGTGTGTAAGATGCCTCCATCTGAATATTAAGCGTATCGCAAGTTCGTTTTAGAATGTCATAAACGGTATCTCCTTCTGTAAATTCTACTTTAGTGGTCGCTAAAATACACCCATCAGATGGTACATAACTGCTTTTTCCCCTTTTTAAATTATCCATATTGTTTAATATTGAGTTACAATGAATGCTGATTGTACAAGAGTATACCTGCTTATTGGTCTCGTCTTTAGAAGTATCTTCCGTTTTTTGAGGTGCTTTACTTTCCACTGGTTTAGGTGACTTTTTCGGTTTCGCCTGTGGTTTTTGTGAAGCTTTTGGTTCATCTTTTTTGTTTGTCTGACTATTCGGCTTTGTACTTGAATGCTCTTGCTCTTTTTTATTCGAAGTATTTCCTTCTCCTGTATGACTAGATTTTTCTGGTGTACGGTTGTCGTCCCTAGAGATGGCAGTTTCTTTTTTGTCTGGTTTTGCGCTTCCTTCTATGTTTTCCTCATTGGAGTTAGCCGGATTCACAGAAGCTGTTACATCCTTATTTGAATTTTCTGTTTTGGACTTCTTATCTTTTCCTTTCTTAATTACTTTTCCATCCAAGGAAAGCATCTCTTCATTTGCCTTAGCCTGTTCTTGCTTTCGTTGTTCCAAGACAGAGAGAATATCCTGTTTGGTAAAACAGAGTCCTTTTCCATCATGAAAAGCGACTGCCTGATTTAGAACAAAATCATCCAAAGTATTCACTGTTAAATCTTCTATGTAATTATCAGTTTTTCCATCTTCCTTCTCTAAACTGATAAAGGATTGACCTGATTTCACATCAGCACTCTCATCGCCGTAATCTACTTGAATAATACCAGCAAGCACATGAATCGTCTGTGCTCCTTCCTGTACATCAACGGATAATGCCGCCCTGTCTTTTCTCCATGAAATTTCATTTTTTCCAAATGTTACGTCAAGGGCAATCTCATCTGAATTCTTTACTATGTAGATTTCTCCATGGGTAACATGAAAACCTAAACCTTCCGGACTGCAAGCAGTCACTTTTAATTTGGTATTTTCATGTATGACAAGATCTGCTCCATCCATCTGAAGGTGGAGTTTTGAATCTTTGGTAGTTTCTAGCTCATCTTCCTTTTGCAGAATCGTTCCTTTTTTCAAAGAATAAGCAATTTTATTTCTTATAATACTTGCATTTCCAATCTGTTCCTCTACTATGAAACAGTTCTTCTCTCCTTTTTGAAACCATCCTTTTACATTGCCAACTACCATTACCCCTGAAAAGGCAATTAATAGTATAGCAAATACCATTACAATGTTAGCTATTCTCTTCTTCATCTTTATTTCCACTCTTTTCTTTCTTAACTGATTTTCCATCCATCTTTATACCGATTGTGAAAAGCAATATTCCAGCACCAAAGAT
>CALFNR010000160.1:0-11797 GCA_937903005.1 uncultured Lachnoclostridium sp.
TATCTTTCCCTTCTAATTATTATGGGAAAATTATACATAATTGAAATCAGAATTTCATTAATAAAAATTTGGTAAATATGGAAATTTTTGGATGCTATTACTCAAAAATAGTGTCTATTTTTATGTTAAAAAACAATTTATAAATTTTAATAAATAACATTTTTAAGGAGGAATTTTATGCAAACACTTAATATAGGTGCAAGTAAATATAAAAATCCTAAAACTGGTCAATTTGAATCTCTTCCTTGTTTAAAAGGTGACAAGGGCGATAAAGGCGATCAGGGTGTACAGGGTGAGTCATCCTATCAAATTGCTAAAAGACTTGGAACTTTTACAGGGACAGAAGAAGAATATAATAACTGGCTTAATAATACAAGAGATGAAGCAATAGCAAAAGTACATGAAGAAGGAACTAAAGTAAAAGATTCAATTCCAGACGACTACTCTTCTCTTTCAAAACAAGTAGATTCAAATACAGAAAAATTAGAAACCACCGTTTCTATTCAGACTCTTTATGATATTCTTCATAAAACACCACATTTATCAACACTTGAAAATTATTATAATCTACAGCGTACAGGTAAAGTATACCAGACAAAAATTTGGAAATTTGCTACTAATCCAACATCAGCAGGTGAAAAGCTCTTAGATAATGCAGGACTTGAATTTACACCATCAACAGATACCACAGAGGGCAAGGACGATTATCTTAATGGTGAACATCCATTATTTGAGTGGGTACATTGTAATTATAAAAGATACGATGATGGAACTGCTTACCCTATCGCAACGGAATATGACGATGATTATAAAACTTCTGGTTCAGTAGATGTAGGTGCAATGCAGATGAGCTTCTACTGGAATTGGGATGCTTCAAATCCAGAGTATGACCTTGTAACTATTTCTGATATGCCAAATGAGAAATACGGATTGAAACCTTGGACGGAATCTAAACGTGCTGATGGTACAGTTCTTCCATATTGTATTGGTTCAGCTTATGTATCTGGTATTGCATCTGATGGTCTGCTTCGTTCACAACCAGGATTAAGACCTGAAAGAAATCAATGTCATAATAATATGATTACTAATTATCAGAAAAAAGGCAAGGGATATTGGGGTGCAGGTGCAGAAAGAAATACATTCCAGATTCTTTTCAATATTATTAAAGGAGCTACAAAGAATAGTCAATCTTTATATCAAGGATGTACAAATTACAACTTCCAGTATTCCGCTTCTATTCAATCTGATGAATCTCACACTTATTTTCCAGTAACAAATGAACAGGCGAATAATATTCTTGTTGGAAGTTATGTATCTGTGGGATATGGTCAGCTTAACAATACTAAGAATGGCGTAAATCTTGATCGTGGTATTGGTAATATTCATAAATACGCAGATGATGTAAAGGTGCTTAAAATTGAAACTCTCGATAATAACAACAAGGCTGTGTATCTTGATGTTAGTACAGGATTTAATACTACTCCTATTAAACTGTCTGATACAGTGAACGCTCTAATTACACTTACTTCAATGCATTGGTGGTCTGGAAGTACGGATGCAGTTATTGGAAGACATGATGGAAGTTACGTTTCTAATACTGATGGTAAACATCCATATCGTGTACAGGGGCGCGAATATGCTGTAGGTGGATATTTAGTTGCTTCTGATACAGTTATGGACTTCCAGAGTGATTATAGTAAGAAAGTATATATTGCACCTAAAGGTCTTGCACATAGTTCAGCAGATGCGACAATTAGAAGTACTTATACAAATATTGGTACAATTCCTGCTAATAAAGACGGAAAAGGTTCTGATTGGTGGATTGGCGATATTACAGTAGATATTAATACTGGTGGTTGGTTCCCGTCTGCACAAGGATCTTCTAATTCTCAAGGTTGGGCTGATATTGTTTGGGCTGGAGGAACAGCTACATCTGGTACGAGAGAATATCTGATGGGCGGTGATTTGGGCGATGGCTCTAGCGGTGGCTCTGCTAATGTCAATTGCGGGTACTGGCTCGGCGGGGCGGATTGGGTTTGCGTCGGCTGCGATTAAAAATAGGTTTTCCAAGGGGTGAATTTTTGAACGAACTTGCGAAGCAAGTGAAGAGAAAAAAAGAGGGGACTTCTCCCCTCTTAATGCTCACCTTTAATGAAAATAGAAAGGATTGATAATTATAAAAGAAATATGGAATTCTGAAAAAGTAAACATATTTAACAATTCTGTAGATGAAATGATAAACAAATTACAAGTGAATCAAGCTATTGCATTTACAGATGGATCATATTCACAAAATAAAAATAAAGGAGGATATGGCATAGTTCTATTTATTCAAAATAATAAAGAAATTTACGATAAAGTATTTCGTTGGAGTACTCAATCTCATAAACAAATAATTAAGCTACATAACGTCGGCACAGAATGTGAAGCAGTCAAATTTGTTGTTAAAAAAGCTATTGAAAAGAATATTCAAAAAATCACAATATTTTATGATTACGAAGGAATTTATAAATGGCTTGCACGAGAATGGAAAGCAAATAACGAATATACTAAAAATTATATAACTACTATGACACAATACTCACAACAAATAAAAATAGGATTTGTCAAAGTAAAGTCTCATGTTGGAATAATTTATAATGAATTAGCTGATGAAATTGCAACTAATGCGTTATTAAAACCATAAAATATACAACGGTCTTACACTACGGGCGGTAATTTGAACAATGGCTCTAACAGTGGCTCTGCTAATGTCAATTGCAGGAACAGGCTCGACAGGACGAATTGGAATTACGTCGGCTGGTATTATATTTAGTAGTATAAATCTTTAGTAGTGTATTTCGTATTTGTAAAGAATATTTAATCGAAAGATTAACGTAACCTGATGGTTAAAATGATTTTCATAAACCAACCTCGCTTATATAGGAGGGACTATATTTTAATATAGTTGGGCTTAGTACCTAATTGAGAAAAGCCTTTTAAATATAATCGTGCAACGATATATAATTTTACAAAAGATGAAAATTCATTTCGACTAATTTACTAATGATAAAAATCCTAATAAGGGAGGTAATTAAAAATTAAGAAATATTGTAAAGATATTGATATAACTAATCGTTTATTAATATCTAACGCAACATATGAATGTTTAGCTGATAAATACAAACGTAATGATACACTTGAATTGCTATCTGATATTTCTGGATTAAGAAAACATCAAGTATATAATATTGGTTATCGTTACGGGATAAAAGCAATTAAACCATTTATAGAAATTCTAATAGATGTGATTCGTTCAGAACTTCTCAATAAATCTATCTCGTTTCCACCAATTTGGTACAAAGACAAGGTAGATCCATCATCTCATAAAGTACGTCATATTGGAATCCAAAATGTAAAACAGCAAATATATGATTATATTGCAATAGAGGGATTGAAACCATTCTTTTGTAGAATTGGAGTACATCAATATGCTTCTATTAAAGATAGAGGATGTGTGAAAGGCTCAAGAATGATACAGAGATGGATGAGAAATAAATCGTTAAAATATTTTGCTAAATTGGATATTAAGAAATGTTATCCATCAATTCCTCAAGATAAATTAATTGAATTTCTTGATAAACATATTAAAAATGATATGTTGATGTGGCTTATTGAAGAATTGATTAGCACATTCGAAACAGGTTTGTCTATTGGCTCTTTTCTCTCGCAGTATCTATGCAATCTTTACTTATCCCAAATTTATCATTTCATAGGACATTTACATAAGGAACGAAAACATAAGAATGGTACTCGTACTTCTATTCGCCTCGTGTACCATAGGTTATTTTATATGGATGATATTTTTATGACTGGTACATCTGCGAAAGACATTCATAAAGCAGTTAAAGAAGTTATTAAATATTGTAAATCTCTTGGATTGAAAGTAAAAGAATCATGGTTTGTACAAAAGATGGCATTTGCTGACAGGAAGTCCGATAAGACATTTATAGATATGATGGGATTCAGAATTTACAGAACTCACATTACAATTCGTAGATATGTATTCAAAAGAATCCGTAGATTAGCAATACGATTATGGAGACGAATAAAAACACATCAGAAAGTATTGGAATCTCATGCAAGAAAAATAATCTCCTATTGGGGATTATTGAAAAATAGTAACTCAGTAAAAGTAATTCAAAAATATCACATAAAAGATATTATGAAAATATGTAAAAAGGTGGTGCGACAATATGACAAAATCAAGATTTATGGAAAAACAACAACCTGTTACGGTTATTGAAAAAGATAAGGTGTATGTATTCATATGTCTTAATGAAACAGAAGTTACAGAAGAAAATATGAATGGGGATGAGTCCTCTGAGCCTGTGACAATGTATGAATACGATTATAACGAAATCATTGAAGATATTGGTGTTCTGGACATTGATGATGTTAAGGAAAATCCAGAGAACTATCTTGAATATGAAAAGGCAGTTGAAAAGACTGATAAAGAACGTATTGCTGAATTAGAAGCAATGAATTTAGAAATGTCTACTACATTAGACAGTTTATTAACTGATATTATTCCATCTTTAATGGAATCTGAATAAGGAGGCTTTTATGGTTGATTTTATCAAAAGAATGATTGTTGATGCTTCAAAAGAAAGTATAGAAAATGGTCAAGAAAAATATAGAAAATATTTCGTTTATACAAAAATTTATAAAAGGTACAAATCCAAAGTTGATGATGAACTTATTAAAGAAGGTCACGAAGATTTAATTGTAACTGAATAAAAATCTTTCAGATGAAAGAGGAATTTCATCAGTAAATAAGTAGCAATATGCACAAAAATTTACGATTTTAGCAACGTAAAATAACATTTTTAGAATGTTCTTTTGTGCATATTGCACAAATAGTTTTCTCCGCTGCGGAGAGTTTAAAAATGAGCAGAATAAATTAAGTTGTGAGAGTCTTGAACTGTATCAAGGCTCTCCATTTTTTATGTAAAAATGAGGTGATTTAATGGCAAAATATACACAATCACAAATGGATATTTTAATTAAAATTATTGCCACTGTAGAAACTGGTGGTCAAGTGTACGGACAAGCTAGATACGATGATTATACACCTGCTTATGCTAATTGTTCAAACGAAATATCTTGTACTATTGGTGCATTTCAAGAGTATGGAAGTTTAGCAAAAGGTTTATTACAGGAGATTTTAAATACATATCCATCTACTTTTAGAAAATACGACAATGCGGGAATTGAAACAGATTTAAAGAGAACTTCGTGGACAGGATATAGTCCTGCAAAAGGTTCATCAAAAGCTAAAGCAATTCAAGCAATTATCAGTTCTGCAAATGGAATTAAAATACAGAATAGTCGCATTCAAAAGCAAATGGAGTCTCATATTGCATTTGCTCAGAAGCAAGGTGTTTCTGATGTGGATGCTCTTTTTATGTGTGCAAATTTTATTCATCAAGGTGGTCAATCTGCTTGTACACGTATCTTAAAGAAAACTCAGAAACCATATACATTAGATCATTTATACGAAGCATCTAAAAGTGATACTGGTAATCAAGTTGGTGCTTATAAGACTAGACAACAGAAAGTATATGGATGGTTAAAAGAAAAAATTAGTAACAAAAATATATCAAATAATAACTCTCAAGGAAGTGATAATATGGCAACTATTGTACAAAAAGTAATTAATGATGCTGTTTCTTTCGCTGTAGGAATTGCAAATGATAATTCTCATGGATATAGTCAGGCAGTAAGAAGTCTGTATAATATTACAAATCCTAAATCATTTGATTGCTCTTCTCTTTGCTGTACTGCATATTATTATGCGTTCTTAAAGAACGGATTAACAGAACAAGCAAATTATCTTAAAGCACATTGTTCTTATACAGGAAATATGCTTAATATGACAAATGTAGGATTTGAAATCGTCGCTAGAAATCAAACTGCACATGCACAAATGGAGAAAGGTGACCTCGAATTAAATGTAAATTATCACGTTGCTATGGCAATTGATAAAGATAATATTGTACACGCAAGATCATCTGAAGGAACTACAAATACTATTGATGATTCTGGTAATGAGATTAGAACTCAAGGGTGGTATCTGTATAGCCACAAATGGGACTATCGTCTTCGTTTCACTGGCAAAGGAATCAATCTAAATAACGTAAAACCATCCGCAAACACCACCACATCTACATACAAAAAATGGGTAGGGGTAGCAACAAAAGATGGTACAGATGTATTCGCAAACGTTACTGGAACAACAAAATTGTCTACATATCCGAAGCTAAATAAAGGTAATTTAGTAGATGTTATTGGTGAATCTGGAACAAAATATCAGGTAAAAATTGCAGATAAATATACAGGTTATGTTGAGAAATCAAATATCAAAGACCCAAACGCAGCTACAACAAAACCATCTACTTCTACAGCTAAATCTACATATCCATTTGTAGGCGAAGTAACTGCTTCTGAGTTAAATGTGCGTACTGGTGCAGGTATAAATTACGGCAAATCATCTTCTTATCCTATTCTTAAAAAAGGAAATCTTGTTGATGTATTAAAGTCTGTAAAGGATTCATCTGGTGCGAAATGGTATCAAATTAGAATTGCAGGGAAATACACTGGATATGTTTCTGCTCAATACATTAAAAAGAAATGATTATAGATTTTAGCGGAAAGGATTGAGGATAAATGAGATGATTGGTGTATTAAATGAAATAAGTTCACAAGGAATATTTACTGTTATTCTTTGTGTGGTATTAGTTCTTCTACTAATCATAGAAGGTGCAAAATTGTGGAAAGGAACTCTTGAATCTCTTGACCTAAAGTCTGGTAAGGAATTACGAGAAAACGCCTTAAATGAGCGATTAGACGCATTAGAAAGCAAGATAAAAGCCGTAGAGAATTCTTTTATGAACGACCAAGAAAAATATCATAATCAAAGTATTGAGATTCGAGATGGATTAAGTAATCAGATTACGGAATTAAACACAATGATGAGTAATTTTATAGATACTTCTAATCAATGTACAGTTGCATCGTTTCGTAGTTCTCTTTGGAGAATGCATAGAGATTTTACATCACAAGGGTACATAACACCAGATGGTTTAAAAACATTTCTTGAAATGGGTAAATTGTATGAATTTGTAGGGGGCGATGATATATACCACCAAATTTTACTTCCAGATATTGAAGCATTAGAGATTAAATATTCCAAAGATAGTGTTTTATAAAATCATACACTTGACAGTTTTCTCTTGAAACGTTAATATTGTTATATAAAATGTAACAAAGAAGAGAACAACAATATGTATATACATGATGAAGAACAACGTTATGGACGAAATAAGAATACACAAATTAATCATTCTTATATCAACAGCTCTGCTTACAGAAGAAAATTTGATAATATTACAGATTCACCTGAATTAAATAGATTGATTTATCAAATGGCAAAAGAAATGTTGATTCATAGAAGTGGCACATTAATAGAAGATATGTGTTGGATAGATTCTGATTCTGAAACGGTTATATATTACAAAAATGATGAAACAGATCAACAAATAATACATGTGACTGATGCTATAGAAAAGAAGCTTAATAACTATCAGTTAATAATTCCTATCCATACGCATCCATCAAGTATGCCACCTAGCCCAGTAGATTTCAATTGTATGTTAGATGATAAATATATAATTGGAATAGTTCTTTGTCATGATGGTAAAATATTTATATATTCATCTAATAAGAGGATTGATTCTGATTTATGGAGTAAATATGTTGAAATATTTTTGTATGATGGATATGACGAATATGAAGCACAAATATTAGCATTAGAAAAATTTCAAGACGATATTGATTTTGAGGAGGTATAATTATGGGGTATTTTTATCGTGATGAACCAGTTGTAATTCCTACTACGCTTTCAAGAGAAGAACTTCAAAGACAAATTGAAGAATTGGAAATTAAGAATTATGGACATATACGTGTTCCGAAAAAGAAAGTTAAAAAAATTTATTCCTCAAAAAAACGAGGATTTATAAAAGTACAGTAAGACAGCTATAGGGTAATCAGATTAATTTCTGGTTACCCTATTTTTTACGTTCACATGTGAAATACTGGTATATAAACCATGTTACTGTTTTTATTATTGCTATTTCGCAATACGGACTGATATAGCAATAACGCTTCTTTCTCGGTTATATATTCTCCAATAATATTGAATTTTACATTTGGATTTATACGATAAATTTCATTTATAATATTCTTAGTATTTTCATTTTCACATCTGATTAGATTTGATTTTTCTACACTCATAATTACACCTCCGTTTATGATATATACATATTATACAAACATCTGTTCGGATTGTCAACGTAAATATATGGAGATAAAATTTTAGGACAGTTGAGTTATTATACTCTTCTGTCCTATTTTTTTACGTTTTATAAAATTGTGGTAATTTCTAGTTGTGGTAAATATTGTGGTAACTTATAGTAAAAATCTTCAAAATTCCTTGTAGTTACTGGGTTTCTCGATACTTAAGTAACTTCATTACGAGTGAAGTGCTCTACCGACTGAGCTATTTCAGCTTATCAAGAAATGTCGTCCGTTACAACCATTGATTTTACTGTATTTACAGGGTTTATCGCGATTTTTATAGACCAAGATGCGTATTTTGAATTGTTTGACAATTCCTTGTCTGTATCGTTGCATACCAGTAAATATCAATCTGATTGTGGTAATTATTGTGGTAAAGTGGTATTTTACCATTTCTTCCATAATTAATTGTGGTAGACATTTTGCTTGATTCGTGTTAGATTATATATGTGCATTTGTAATTTGTCAACAGTTATTTTCATTTGAGGTGATTTTATTATGGCAAAGCGAAAAAATGGCGAAGGAACTTGGGGTACAAAAACAATCAAAGGAAACACTTATAAGTTCTATCGCAATCCAGAAGGAAAGTATTTTTATGGAAAAACCGAAAAAGAAATTAATGAGAAACGTAAAAAATACAATCCTTTAAAAGAAACTAATAAAGATGTCAAGAAAGAATATTTTGGAGATTATATTTTAAATTGGTTACTTAATGTAAAAGGAACTGAAATTAAACGGCATACGCTTGATGGATACGAAGATTGTATAAAAGGACAAATAATCAATTATACTGATTATAACTTGTCAGATATACAGGTTGGTGCATTGACTACAGAACATTTAATTAAATATTATGTTTCACTTGCCAATAACTATGCCAGATCGTCTATTAAGAAAAATTATGCAATTGTAGCCCAATGTATTAAATATGGAAATAAAAATGAACATTTTTCTTCTATAATAGATTTTGATGAAGTGAAAATTCCTCACGAAGATAATATTAAAAATAAGAAAAAAGAAATACAATTCTTGACTCAGGATGACATGAATAAGCTGTATGAAGAATCTAAAAGAATAAACGTGCCAGGGTTTACTTTCGGTGGTAAAATCGGAGAGTCAACATATGGAAACAATGCAAATCTTTTGATGTTTATTATGTTTACAGGCTTGAGAATTGGTGAAGCAATGGATTTAAAATGGAAAGATTTAGATCTATCTTCTAAAAATCCTAAAGTGCACGTCACAAGTAATGCTGTAAAATTAAAAGACAGAGAGGGCAAAAGTCGAAACAAATATATTGATGCTTCTAGTAGCACTAAAACATATTCTGGTAATCGTATAGTACCACTGAATAAACAAGCTTTAGAAATTATTGAGACTGAAAAAAGAATAAATCCTTCATACAAAGATGATGATTATGTGTTTATTACAAAAAATGGAGATAAAATTTCTTTAAGAAGAAACGTAAATAGAACTCTTACAAAAATGGTGACACGTGCAGGATGTTCTATACCTGATTGCAGTCCACATGAATTAAGGCATTCTTTTGGAAGTGCTTTAATCAGAAACGGAGTTGATATAAAAGTTGTTTCTCAGCTTCTCGGGCATAAAGACATTTCAGTTACGTATAATATATATATCCATATATTAGAAGAACAAAAAATTGATGCTATTAATAGTTTAGACAATATTATTAATGGATAATTTAAAATGGGCTTATGCGATTTGCATAGCCCATTATTTTTATAATAATATTTGATTTTTAGTATTCTTTTTAAGCCATTCTTCATACTCATTTTGTGGAATATAATATCTATGACCTATTTTAATTTTCGGGAAAGCTTTAAGACGAATAAGTTCATATGCTCTAGTTTTACTGATTCCAAGATGATTCTGAATATCTTTTACTTTGAGAATTTTATCCATAAAATCATTCCTTTTTATTCTTATCTGTACTACCAAAGCCACCATTGCGAGATACTTTTACACAATCATCTTCTGTAATTCCATATTCCATAAAAATACCTTGACAAAAAGCATCTCCACGTAGAATTTTAATGTCTTTATCGCCTTCATTTGACAGTTTTACAAAGATGTGTCCTTCATTATCGCTATAATAAAAATCACTATCTACTACACCAACTGTATTACAAAGTCTGGCTTTATATTTGAATCCTAATCCACTTCTAGGATATAACATAAGCACCCAATCTGTATTCATTCCGCAACGGATTCCAGTAGGAATTTTAATAGTCTCGCCATGCTTTAAAGTAAATGTTAGGGGACTTACAAAATCATATCCTGCGCTAAATTTTGTTGCTCGTTTTGGTAATGTAATTGCACCATAAATACTCTCAATTTCACGCCTATTTGCAGTATCTAATTCTGGAATATCGAATGTATCTACCCAATCTTTTTCAAACTGTTTGTATGTAACTTTCTCAAATTTTGCTACTCTTTTTGCCATGTTATTTATCTCCTTTATGTATATAATTTTATATAAAATTCTTCATTAATGGACTCATACTAAGTCCTCTTTCAACCAAATATTGAATAGCTTTATCACTATCTCGGAAGTTAATAATATCTTTAATTGTAGGTTTATATTCTGTCCAAGTTGTTTTAATTTCTACATTTAAATCTTCTTTCCACTGCTTTACATTTGTAAATAAATCATCCCAGAAAAACAATTTTAAACCACGTCTGGTTTTAGTGATTCCGAATGGAAGCCATATGTCAATTTGATTTCTTTCATATTCAATATTGTTCCAATTCATTTTAATATTTTCTGTTTCTGGTGGATTTTCGGATATACAATCGTAATGTAAATCAATTGAAAAAGGAGTCATATTATTAATAGAAACTATTGTTTCAGGTACATAAAATTTCAGCATAAATTAATATTCCTCATAGTATGTTTCTCCATTTATTTGTGGATATTTTTGTTCTGCATTGTGGATTCTTCTGAGTGCAATTGTACGATCATCAAATACCGTATCGTCTATCTCATTAAAACCTAATAAGTATGCACGTTTGTCTTTCTTATCTACGCCACAAAACCAATCATCCATAACAGTTCTAACCTTTAAGTCGCATAAATCATAAGTTCCTGTTTCTGGAAATATTCGTGTGTAATACACTATATCTCCCACTTCAATCGTCTTCATCCGATACTTCCTCAAAGATATTTTTCATACTACTCATAAACTTGTTATATGCTTTTACAACCTTTTTATAGAGCTTATTATTGCCTCTATCGTCTGGATTATAGAATGGTGCAAACAATGTTCCATTAGCATATCTTACGTTTGTTGATACAAAATAATCTTCTTTATCTACTGTGAGATTTAGAATGATTTCTTCGGTATACAATGGTTTGTTTAGCAGATATTGGCTTGCT
>CALFNR010000161.1:0-2569 GCA_937903005.1 uncultured Lachnoclostridium sp.
AGGCCACCGAGACCGGAGCCACCAAGGCCACCGAGACCGGAGCCACCAAGACCACCGAGACCAGAACCACCAAGACCACCGAGACCAGAGCCACCAAGGCCACCGAGACCAGAGCCACCAAGGCCACCAAGACCACCAAGACCAATACCGTTGCCAGTACCTGTTCCATTGCCTCGGCCAGTGGAAGATGTCATAACCGTTAATAATGCTCGTGTGATAGACGTAGATGTGACACCTCAGTTTTCAACAGTTACCATCGCATATCAGGTTTTGGATGTATTTCAAAGGCTCGAAACCCAGACAGTGCGTCTGGTTATTACCAACGAAACAACTATTTTAAATCAGTTTGGACAGAATATCGGAGTATGGGGGCTTCGACCAGGAATGATTGTGAACGCAAGATTCTCTTCAAAATTTACAATGAGTTTGCCACCTCAGTCCGTCGCATATTTCATAAGAATTGTAAGATTTGCATAGAAAAGTTAAAAAAGGCCGACTCCAACGAGCCGGCCTTTTAAAATCACATGTTCTTTACGTGTCTATAATCTCTTTACTTACTGGTTTTTTAAAGCAACAGATAATTCCCAAGAATACAGGTATCAAATATTGAAAGATGAGACTGAATCGATCGATATATGGTCTGTAAAAATGTTCTAATGTAAATTGAGGAACATCATAGACACAGGCAAAAGTAGAGGCCAGCGTTAAGGCTATGACTGCAATTTCTTTATAGTTTTCTAAGTGGAACGCAACAGTGAAACACTTCATTATAAGCAGCAGGTAGAAGGTGATTGTAATAAAGTCCGAGACAACTGTCACTAGTGTAATGAGAGAATCGAATCTTTCAAAACTGCTTAGAAACGTAATGCATTTTATTGCTTGGAAAAACGAGTAACTATATTCACTTGTAAGGGTAGAACCTGCAATTCCAATGGTTAGGAAAATGCTTAGGTAGCTAATGAGAACAAAGACAAATACACTTTGATAGAGACGTTTTCTCACAACTGGATAACGATTCATGCTGGTAATTGGACGCAGAAAGAACAAAAGGAAAAATAATTTTCCGCCTACAGGTGCCAAAGTCCATAGGGATGAGAAATTCTGTCTAAGCTGTGTTGTTGTAATAGGAGCTAAGTATTCCTTGTTTATATTAGGTAAGGTAAAGATAAGTAAAATTACAAGGAAGAAAATTAACGGACCGTAAAGCAGTTCGGATACACGAAAGATCGCTTTCGGCCCTTTTAGCGCAGCATAAATGACGATGAAAAACAAACCAAACAGAATAATGTAGTTTGTGCTGTTATCCATTAAAGTTGCCTGAAGCAGCAGATTGTACGAGCAGAGTTTAAATGTAAGCAGTAGAAAGGCCCAGATTCCATATAAAAAAAATAGAATACGCATGCATGCAGAACCTATCATGCTTGTAAGGATTTCCTTAAGGTTCTGGTTGGGATACACTTTCATAATACGGAGCAATAATGCTGCAAATACAAACAAGATGACTCCAAAATACAGGGCACTTACATAACCACTGTTTCCAGCATTCGACGCAGCCACTTGTGGAATATAAGTAAAAAGCGGCGTCATCGTAGTGAAAATAAATAAGAATATAAATTGTCTAATTGAGATTTGATATTTCATTTTCTTACAACCTTTCCATTGTTACTTATTACCCGGTTTCTTGTAAACTAGGAAAGTGCTCTGCGAGTCCTTCCCTATAAGTTAAAAAGCCCCTAAAGAGCATGGGCTGGATGCACACGAACGGGTAAAGAAGTTAGTCGCTAAAAGACAGCGACACCCGTTCGGCACGGCAAAGTGAGAGTTCCCTAAAGTAGACTTGGAATGCGAGGGGGTGAGGAACTCTCACTTTGTTCTGCCCGATTCGATGGTATACGTTTTTGCTGTGGCAGATTGAACAGATAAGGAAATATCAAGATTCTCGATATATGTTTCCCAGTTTTTCTCTAACTGTGTCTGGCCAGCCTGTTTCTCAAGCGTTGCACCGACATCTAATAAATCCAAATGCTCCTTTTTAGAAAGCTGCATTAGTTTTCTTAAATTCTCCATTAGCTTATATTTTTCCAAAGCATTAATTTTACTTAAAGTATCCTGACTAAATACATCAATTGCATCAGAAGCCTCTTTCACAGTAGAATCGGCTTTTACATTCAAATTAACGGAAAGTTTCTGACCTTTAAGATTTACATGTGGAGTCACCTGAATATTGTTTAATTCCACATTTAAATTCGGTGACAGCTCCAGCGGACATGTTCTTAAATTATTACGGAACAAATCAACAGCCAAAGAGGTAGGATAATCCAGATATCCATAAAGTTTTTGGTTTTTGAACGTTGCGTAACCTTCTAAAAACATATTTTTGTCTTCATATACTAGATATGGGAGCAGCAAGTTATTGTAGCTGTGGTCCATATCATTTAATACATTGAGCAGGGTATTCGCTGGTTTCTTTAAGTTGTTTGACTCTTTCTGTGAAATAGCATTTAACGTTTCAGATGGTGCAAAGTCATCCTCCATTGCATCTTTTAGCAGTTTATTGGTATTCTCTGAC
>CALFNR010000162.1:0-19350 GCA_937903005.1 uncultured Lachnoclostridium sp.
GTATTCTCTGCAAGTATTCCTTCTCCAAATTGAAGTACATCTACATTTCCTTCTGCTGTATCATAGTCATATATCGTATCCTGACCATCTCCTAGATTAAAGATATAGGTATCATTTCCTGAAGCTCCGTAAAGTTTATCGTTTCCTTCTCCTCCTTCTAAGATATCGTCTCCATATCCTCCATCTAAATAGTCGTCTCCTTCTTCTCCTTTTAGGATATCGTTTCCATTCTCTCCATACAAGGTATCGTTTCCTTCTCCTCCATACAGCTTGTCAGCTCCGTCTCCACCACGAAGAGTATCATTGCCCTCTTCACCATAGATAGTGTCATTTCCACCATAGCCATAAACAGTATCTTTTCCTGCTCCCGCTTTGATAACATCATCTGACTGGTAACCATAAATACTATCATTATCAGGAGTTGAGGCTTCTTCTAATATTCTAGCTTTAATGTATTCAACGTCCCAAACAACGGTATCATCAGACGCAAACTTTATTTCTTCCACAAGATATGATGGATTTAATGAGAAATAGTTATTAATCGTAATACTATCATCAGTCCCGTTAATGGATAAAACAAGATTCTGGTTAACACGTTTCATACTTACTTCACTAGGAATAACATCGCTATTAAATACCAAGCGGTCAATGTCATCCGCATATGCTCCACTTTCAGAAATGACATCCTGTCCGTATCCTTTGCCAAAGATATATGTGTCACTGCCATATCCACCATACAATGTATCATTTCCATATCCACCGTCTAATACATCATCTCCATATCCAGCACTAATGATATCATTTCCAAATTCACCAAGTATCACATCTGCTCCTGACGTTCCATTTATTCTATCATCTCCAGAAAATTCTAATGCATGTGCAAGTTCATCATTTCCATTCGTGATTTTTGCACTAAATACATTGTATTCGCTTTGTTCTACAAGACCAGTCTTAAATAAATTTTCAAGGAACTTGCCAAATTTCAATTTTGTGGCAACACCATCTTCTGACATTTCCTTAATGAAATTATCCGCAATTGTAGTTAAATCAAATACAACTTTCTTCTTTTCCGAATCCCATGTCAATAGAGCTTGTTGGTAGATATCCTTAAATGTTGTTTGTGCTTCTAACTGCTGATAAATGTAATCTACCATGTTATTGAAGGAACGTTCTAAAATAGTTGCTGCCTGGGCGATTGGATTGGAACCATAACGATCACTATAATATTCTTTACCATAAAGTTCTTCCAATGCTTCCAGTTTTCTTGCATCTGAAATATTGGTTCCACGGCTCTTAGGATCGATATCTTCAACATTTGTCCACTTGTAAATAAGCTGAACTACTAATTCTTTCTTCACTTTGTCATCTGTCTCAGCCATATACTGTTCTACAAGCTGTTTTAACTCACCAGATTCATCGCGAAGGATTGCCTGATGAAGACTATAGACGTTTCCTGAACCCTTGATGTCTGGTAATCCCTTAATATCTTCCGTTTCCTCTAACTCATCTGTCTTTGTAGAAATTGGATCATATGTAGTATGCATTTTATCTGCTTCAAACCAGATATCATGAACCTCAGAAACTGTACCATCCGTTTTTATAAAAGTACCTATTTGATTATGAGCACTTCCATTCTCATCAATCAAATCAGAATCGGTATAAGCAGTATGGATTCCTTTTATACCTGCTTCTTCCATTGTAAGAAGTTCACCCTCGTCAGTAATACCGTTTTGATTATCATCTTTCCATACACGAAGTTCTGAGAAAACAGAATCATTTTCGTCAATAATACCGTCTCCATTTTCATCATAGTCCGCCAAAGCAAGGAAACCATTGGCTGCTGCATTTCCGTCATTTAATAAGGTTTCATTGCCAAATAATTCGTTTCCTGTATTAATGATTCCATCTCCATCTACATCACGAACCAGTAATCCATCGCCTGGTCCAACCCAGCCCATTTTTTCTTTGAAACCATTGGAATCAAAGTCGAAATTAACTCCATTTCCAAGTGAAATCGTCTTAACTCCATCACCATTTAAATCAAGTACAATTGGGTCAACTCTGATGATCAAGTGGCCTGCTTCGTCAAAGTCTAGGAAGTTATCCCATAACCAGTCGTTGAACTTCTTGCCAAGCCAGTCGCCAGCCATAAAGCTTAAAATAGAACCACCTGCAAGAACTGCTAATCCTAAAAGCGGATTCACAATGCAGGCTGCAGCAGCTAAACTTGCAACTAGTCCTTCCGTTGCTGAGGACATTGCTACACCACCAAGCATTCCTGCTCCCCAGCCAGTAAGCTTTTTGCTTCCAGCCTCGTAATTTCCATTTTTATAATCCTGGTACGCACTTGCTGCTGTCATTCCAAAGCTTGCAACAACTCCAATACCACCTAACGCATCTCCTACTCTAGAATACTTAGAAACTTTAGCTAAGGTATCATTGTATTTTCCATAATTTGCTAAGAATTTTGACAACTGAGGAGACATTTCTCCCTCTTCTGTCACTCCCTTGTTCATAGCATCCATGATTTTCGTTGCTAATTTTAAATCCTTATTATTAGCGAGCATATCGGCAATACCCGGATACTTCTTTACCAAAGCCTCATCACTTGCAAAGCCGAATTCCAGTTCGCCAATCGTCATACTTCCCTGCTTTGGAAGCCCCTTATTAAATTCTGAGACATCTCCCCCAATTGCAGTGGCATCCACTCTCGTTGGTACTAATTTTCCTTGTCCTGTATTTGGATCATATGTAATCCCATAATCTACTTTTACATCTTGCAGCTTATCTAACGTATTGAATTTCCATGTGTCCGCTAAGAATTTTTGAGCATCTGCTTTGGATGCCAAACCATATTTATCGTAATTGGTTAGCATATCTGCAACCCTTGCTTTATCAACACCCCAGATTGTACGAATATTTTTGTTTTCCAGAATGGCATCCAATTCTGTTCGAAAGAAAACCTTACCTGTATCTGTATTAAAAAGTAATGGGTCCACATTACCGCTAGTTGCACCTAACATTACCTTTTCCGAAACAAAATCGTTCAAAGATAAGTAATTTCCATACGATGTCTTCCCCCAGTTCTTCCCATTTATTATAGTGTCACTTATCTTACCTGCATCTGCTCCTCCAACTACATTTTGCAAGCCTTTTTGAAAATCACCATTGTTTAACAATTGCCCTGCTTCGTAATTGCTTATGTAAGAATATCCTCCACCCTTTGTCATTGCATCTGCAATCTGGTATGCCGGAGTGTAATCATAACACCCGCTATAAGGAATCAATTCGGTTCCTGCCTTACCTTTGAAATCTAATTCTCCAATTTTTTCTTGCAATTCACCAATAAATTTATTCAGCTGAGAATCTGTCATTTGTCCAGCCCCAGCAATACCATTTTTAGAGCGATAACTGTCTAACCAATCTAATATTTCTTCTATACCTGTACTCGCCACTACACTGTCACCTCCGAATTATTTATTACTCTGGGAAAAAGTCAATAATTGTTTTTATATATTCCGTTGTAGAATAAGCAATTAATGCTTGTTTCATTTTTTCATAGAGTTTTTTCTTGTCACCAAGGTAAATTCTATCCATTCTAACTGACTCAATACTCCAATGTGTCTCACCAGACAAACAGCGTTCATAACCATGCATATAAGCAATTCCTTTTGGATGAATAAACGCAAAAACATCTGGCTGTTGTTCCTCTCTTCCTTTTCCTGCTGCAATGGCAACAAGACAATATTTCTTTTCTTCGTCAAAAACACAATATCTGAAACCTACAAGTGTTCCATCATAAGGATTTTTTAATTTATATTTGTTTTGTAATCTTTCTCTTTCTTCCTTTGGATTGGTTACTAATTTAAATGTCATAATTACCTCCTTGATGTTTAATTCCTTTTTTGTCGCAAATACACCTCCCTACACCCCAATAATCTTTGTATATATTGTCTGAATCGTTATGCTCTTAGTTCAGACTAACAAAGTGCAAAATAATAGCCATAGACAATAGTCTCTTAATTCAGACTATTAACTATATCCTTAAAAGATATAATAATGAGTATTTATTCTCACATAATACTATATAAATATTATACAGAGCCCACCAATACTTGTAAATACAAACCCATGATAAAAAGTAATATTTCCCCTTAGAATATGGATGTATGGCAAAACTATTCTTCTATAATTTCAACGCCTCTTCAACCAACTTAAATGTATCTTCTATGCTACGATTTTTTCCCTAGTTAACACTTTAAATTTAGATTTCTCAAAGAATTTTACATAGTCGGCTAATTCAAGATTGAGTTCTTCCAAGGATAAAAAACAGCGTCCCTTTACAAACTCAGTTTTTATGATTTTGTACGTTGCTTCAGCTACTGCATTGTCATAAGGACATCCTTTCATACTAAGGGAACGTTGAATTTGGAAACTTTCAAGTATTTCATCAATCAGTTTGTTCTTAAACCCATTTCCACGATCCGTATGAAATATTTTAATCTGATTTAATAATATCGCATTTACGTTTTCCATTTAAGTGGAGCTGTACCAATTGATTTTTAAATTCATCCGTGTAAATACGTCTTGGTCTTCTAGTTTTATTTTCAGTCATGGTTTGTATTCTCCTTTATGAATTGATATTATTCTACATGACCTAAAAAAATGTCCAGTTAATTGTAACCTATCCATTCCTTATTGAGCAAATCCTTATACTTTTTCTTCTGTGTGGTTCTGAGAATAATTCAAGTTAATAGATAAGTACACATTTTCTCTAATGGGAATCTTTTTCTTTATATCAATAATTAATCAGTATTCCTATGTAAGGTTTATTATCATAACCATGTAATATACTTCACTACAAATACCATGAAGTTTCTTTAAGTAATTTGTATCCATTTTAATAAATTTCACTTTATCGTTAATGCTAAACATTTCTTTCTCCTAAAAAATATGGGCTGTCGCACCAAGTAATTAGTGCGACAGCCCCTTTGAACCTTTTTTACACCATCATTTTAGGCTTGCTCCACAGATTCAGTTTTGTGCCAATCCCTTTCTTCAAAGCATTTCTGTAAACCATTGTTCCCCATGCTACATCTTCTGTTGGCATACCACCTACTGAATATATTACAATCTCTCCCTCTTTTCTATGTACAGGAATATTTCCTAAGAGAACATCTCCTAAATCATCTATCTGCTCCGATTTCATTTTCTTTTCTGCAATTAAATCTTCCACTTTTACTGCCGGAATTGGAATTGTGTTGTACGCATTCGGATGCATCTCCTCTTCCCATGCCTCATAAAGCATAATATTATCGGTCACGGTTCTTGCCCTATTAATAATAAAATCATCATCAAATCGGAGAGCAGCCGTTGATTCAATAATAGCACCTGGTTTAATCCATTCTTCGGAAATATAAGGATACTGACTTGGATCCCCTGTCGGTGAAGAGGTAGATACGGATACAATATCTGAATTTCTTACTGCATCTTCTATGGAATCAACTGCATAAACTTCTACTTCTGGATATTCGGACCTTACATGTGCAAGAAACCTGTCGATTGATGCCTTCCCACGTCCTTTTACTTTTACTGTTTTTAATGTTGGACGAACTGCCATCGCTGCTGCAAGTGCTGTTTTACTCATTACTCCCGGCCCTACTATGCCTATTGTATCTGCATTTTCCCTTGCAAAATACTTAAAGCCTACCCCTGGAACTGCTCCTGTTCTATATGCCGATAAAATATTGGCTGACATAAAAGCAAGTGGCGCGCCTGTATCCTTGTCATTTAGAATTAGCGTTAAAATGGATCTTGGCAATCCTTTTTCCTTATTATTTACGTTGGAACCATACCATTTCACTCCTGCCATATCAAATTTTCCTCCTAGATAAGCAGGCATTGCCATAAACCTCCTGTCTGGTCCGTCTACTGGCATTTCTGGAAATGGTGAAGATGCTGGAAACATAACCATACTTCCATGTGAATTGCCATTTGCTCCACCCATACGGTAATCTCCTATCTTCATAAGCTTAAACATTTCCTCCATTGCTTCTACGCAGCCCTTCATATCTTTTACTCCCGCTGCAATCATATCATCTTCATTTAAATACAAAAAATCAATCTTTGGATATTCCATACTTATCTACCTCTCTTGTATCTATTATTTTTATTTTCTAACTTCTTTTACTCTTCCATGGGTTATCATATAAAGATTATTTTCCATTGCCATTACTTCATGAATTGGAACAGGTGTAAATAACTTGCGTTTCATTACTTTCTTAACCCAAATGACCGTGTAAATTGCCATTACTAGAAAAATAGCTCCATCAATGGCATAGATTCTTAACCGTGTAGCTTGATCCCCTGCAATATTCCAAATCATAAATACATTTCCCAGAATCCCTATGGTAGGAAATACAGGACCAAGTGGTACTTTAAAATTTCTTGGTGCTTTTGGCATTCTTTTTCTTAAAATCAAAACATTCAGATTGGATACAATGTAAGCAATCATCCAGAACACACACCCTACCAGTATCATAAAGGATAACTGATCCGATGAAGAAAGCCCGGTGGCATTTACTATTATCATAAAACCACCTATCATAAAAATTCCCACATATGGTGCTCCCTTTTTATTTCTCTTCTGAAATACAGCAGGAAGCAGATTTATTTTTGCCATTCCTGCACAAATATAAGAAAGGGAACTTAGAACAGAATTTACTGTACTAATCACTGCAAATATAGATACTAGTATCATCCAAAGGGCACCTATTCTTCCAAGAAGTGATGTCCCATAAAATATATGAGGAGAATTGCTGTTAGCAAGTGTTTTCCATTCTGTGTAATTATGCATACCTAAAACAACAATCATTTGCATGACGCAAACTACTACAAGGCTTAAAACCATTCCTAATGGCACATTTTTTCTCGGATTATTTACATATTTCGCAATTGGAATAATAAATTCACATCCAAGAAATAGGAAAAATGCTAATCCAACCATAGGGAAAATACTAGAACATGATGTCGTCAGCACCCACGGCTGAGACACCTTTTCTCCTGTCCCGATTCCTAGGATTCCTATTACTCCCATCGCAACAAGTGAAATAATAAGTCCATATGCAACAAAATTCTGAATTTTGGCAAACATATCAATCCCATTGAGATTGGCTATAATAAGAATCACCAGTAAAATAATACAAAATCCATTGGATGGAATCTTGGTATCAAAAACGGATGTTATCGTATTGCCAAACATCGCACACTCCACACTTCCGGCTATTGCATTGCATACCAGATATCCTCCTACCATAGTAATGATTGCTACAAATGGTCCCATACATGCCAATGTATACTGGGCAAGACCACCTGTAAGATTGGGCATCAACGCATTCAACTCTGCCATAGACAACGCTGTAAAAATATTAATGATACAGGCAATTAGCATTGCAATAATAAAACTGACTCCTATGGCTCCTGCACCTTGCCCCAATGACATCAGGCAGCTAGTTGCCACGATTAACCCTGTACCTGCTGCAATAACACTTGGTAAACCTAACTTCTTTTTATCCATAATCCTCTCTCCCATTTTCCTGCTTTTCTGACAATCAGAATAAAGTGTGAGTGTTGCCGTTTTTTTGCGACTAATTTCCTTACCCATTCGTGTGCATCCAAGCCCTGTTTTTAGGGGCTTTTTTAACTTATAGGGAAGGACTCGCAGAGGACTTTCCTATAAGTCAAAAAAGCGTCCGACATTACCTGTCAGACGCCTTTGTCTCTATTTTTCCTTTTCACTTTTCAATTGATTATGTAGTATATCATACACGACCATTCAGAAACCTGGGTTTTACAAAAATCTTGTTTCTTGTATTTTATTGATATAACTTTGTTCTTCCACCAATTTAAGATATTTCTTTGGAGTTATCCCTGCATATTTTTTGAAATCACGTATGAATTGTGGCTGATCATAATATCCCAAATAAACTGCTGCATCTGTCATTTTATCTGGTGCTCCGTAATTTAAAAATTCAAGTGCTCGCTGAAACTGAATAATTTTACAAAATGTCTTTGGTGAAAAGCCCATTTCTTCCATAAAAACTTTATTGATATATCGTTCTGAATACCCCGTATATTCCTGCATTTCGGATACTTTAATCTTTCCATCGGATTCATATACCATCTGCTTTACAGATTGCACGATTTCCTTTTTTCCATATGGCTTTTGCCTGTACCTTTCTGCTTTCGTATAATTTTCTAAAAAAACACGGATTCTTTGATCGAAATCTTCCTCCTGCTCAAGCTTTTTCAACCAACCTGTATCATTTTTTAAAATAGCTTCAATGGGAATCTTTTGATTCAAAAGGTCCCTCATTGTCACATTTAAAAATTCTGGCTGTACACCAGGCATAAAACGAACTCCAAAAAATTCTTTCTTCCCTGTCCATTCTTCACAGGAATACATCAATCTTGTTCCACAGGCATACCCTTGCATTTTTCCTTTCTCAAATTCAAAAAAGAGAGCGATACATCCATCGGGAACTGTGCGTAGGGGCTTATCTTCCTCTAAATAGTAGGTATAGAAATGAGATATTCCTTGTTGAAGATAAACTTCCTGGTAAAAATCTTTCGTATCAAATACAAAATATGGTTGTGTCGGTTTCAGCTTATCCTTTTTCCAGAACATAATAATCCTTTCATGATACACTTCTTATATCACTAGATTTTAGCTCGAAATCGATCATAACGCAAGTCATATAAATCAATGGTTGTGGTTCCTGTTGTAATAAGTTCTGCCAACTGATCTGCTGCACCTGGTGCGATACCAAAACCATGTCCTGTGAATCCACAGGCAAGCACAAGTCCTGGAACTTCAGACACCTTGCCAAGTACCGGAACACCATCTGCACATTTATCCATCCAGCCTGCCCATGTTCTTACAATCTTAGCCTTTGCCAGATCCGGAAAATACTTTATAATACCTCTGCATATGCAAGGTGCCGTCTTTGAGTAACAGATTGGTGTTCCATTATCTTTGGTAAATCCCTCAAGTCCTGAAGAACCACCAAATACAAAGGAACCATGCTTTGTCTGATGTCCATAGAAATCGGCCTCTGCTGTCCCAAGCATCTGATCAAACATATGAGGCTCTGCTTCTGTTACTAATGCCTCCAGCATCGCTTGCTGCATTGGAATGTCGATTCCAACAGTAGCAGCGATTGGTCTTGATTCATATCCTGCTGCAAGAACAACCGTTTCTCCTTCATATGTATTTCCTGATGCACAAACTACCTTTCTAAGTTTTCCCTTTATCTTTTTTAATTCTATAACCTTCTCTCCCGAAATGAAATGCACTCCAAGTTTTCGAGCTGTCTTATAATACCCTAATGTTGTAGTTAAAGGATTGGCATGACCATCTGTTGGACACCAGCTCGCACAAGTCACTTCATCTGAAAGATATGGATTAATACGGCGAACTTCATCACCATCTATCATTTTTACATCAAGTCCCACCTTTACGGCACGTTCCGTAAGTCCTGTTAATATCTGTTTATGCTTTTTGGTTTTTCCAAGTCGAAGATTTCCATCTTGATGGTATTCACAGTCTACTTCTAATTCTTCTGAAAGAGTCGGCCAAAAATTCTTAATTCCATACATAACCAATGGAAGTTCTCTTGGATCACGTCCTGACTGGCGAACTCCACCTCCATTTCGACTTGAACCTCCATTTCCGAAATGATCGGAGCCTTCTAAGCAAATGACACTTACACCTCTTTTTGCAAGATAATAACTAATTGCACATCCGATAATTCCACCACCAATTACTACTACTTCTGCTGTATTACTCATTTTCTTCGCCCTCCTTTGTTTCATTTGCAAAAACATACATTTCAATCGGGCGCATTGGCACTCTTGATGTTGCTGGCTCTAATTCCGCTGGCGATACTCCAAGTTCTCTCGCTACAATTCCTTTTACAAGCTTACTGCAAGTCTGTCCCTGACATAGTCCCATACCAGTTCGTAAATATCTCCTGATTTCTGTCAATGTCCACATTCCTTCATGCACTGCTTTTCTAATCTCACCCTTTGTGATTTCTTCACAACGGCAAATAAGCATATCATCATCTGGACCTGGAATGAAAGGTCCTATATTTCTTGTTCTATCATTCACTGAATTCATATCCCTTATCCTCCTGTCCTGCTAAGCTTGAAAGAATCGTGCTTTCATCGCATATTCCGTCGGTACCCTCATGGTTAACAAACTTGTCTTGTCATACGCTTTGATGCTCTTAACACTCACTACCTCTGCATCACATATCTTCTTTCCATTTCTTCCAAGAGCATTCCCTTTTCTTCCTGCCTCTGGAAGAGGAAGAAATTCATATGGAATGGTAACGGTTGCGGTTCCATCTCCACAATCTTCATCTACAAGGAAAATGGCTTGTCCTGAACAACTTGCTACGCACATACCACAGTTAATACATTCCGAACCATCCACTACGATTGGAAGGGATGTAATATTGGAACCTATCGAAATACATCCCTTTGGACAGGCATCCTGACATGGATTGCAAGGAATATTCTGTGTACACTCCATAACTGGATGAATCCCAGCTTTATGGGTTACCCCTGGGAACCTTTCTATCTCATCATCTGCTACATATCCATTTTTTAAGAGGCATGTAGAAATCTTAATGCCTTCCTCTGTTTCTTCAATCACCTTTCCTCTATTCTTTGGTGCAAACATTCCTTGACGTAATCCATCAAGTGCTTTATCTAGTGAAGCTAATTCTGTATCTAATTCTTCTTTTTCTACATATCCCAGATATTGAGATGCCACAACTCCTGCCATACGTCCTTCAATCATCGCAGACGAAGCTTCTTCTATTCCAGATACATCTCCTGCTACAAATATTCCCGGCAAGGATGTTCTTCCGTATGCATCACATATAGGTACTTGACCTCCTCGCTTTGGATTATCTTCCATCTGGCAGCCTGCCATTTTAAGTAGCTGTGACATAGGAGAAAGTCCAACTGCAAGGCAAATTGTATCTACATCAAAATGTTTCTCTGTTCCTGGTATGAACTTAAAGTTTTCATCTACTTTAGCAATGGTAACTCCTGTTACATATTCTTCTCCTTCTGCTTCTACAATCGTATGGGATAAATAAAATGGTACTCCTGTTCTAGCCACCTTTGCTGCATGCACACCATATCCTCCCACTCTAGGTGCTGCATCTACAAGTGCTGCCACTTCACAACCGCACTGCATAAGCTGGAAGGAAACTACAAGACCTACATTTCCAGAACCAAGCATAAGCACCTTTTTCCCTGGAAGTACACCATGCAAATTCATCATTGTCTGTGCTGCTCCAGCTCCAATTACACCTGGAAGTGTCCAACCCGGAAAAGTAACCATATTTTCGGCTGCTCCTGTCGCAATAATAATGGCATCTCCTTTATAGTGATGAATGGCATCTCCTATCTTTACAACAACTTCTTTCTCTTGATAAAGTCCAATGACAGTTGCATTTAACACTACTTGAACTCCTGCCTTATCTGCCTCGTCTAAAAGCTGCTGTCCAATTACAAATCCTCTAACTTTAGCTCTATGCTCTTTGGAACCAAAGAACTTATGTATCTGCTTAAAGAGCTGTCCTCCTGGCTTTTCATTCTCATCGAATACTACAACTTGTAAGCCTCTTTTTGCTGCTTCAATTGCTGCTGATAAACCGGAAGGGCCTGCCCCCACAATGATCAAATCATATCTCTTCATCCTCATAACCTCCTTACTGTTCTTCAAATGGTTTGTCACTTACACCAAACTGGGTTCTTACTTCCATTCCTGCTTTCAATGGGGTAATACAGGTTCTTACATTTGGCACTCCATCTACTACCATTACACAATCTGTACATCTTCCGATTGCACAAAAAATTCCACGAGGTTTATGTTCTTTTTTTGTATATCTATGAACCATAAGCCCTACTGCCTTTAGTGCTGCTGCAATAGGCTCTCCTTCATATCCTTCTACCTCTTTTCCATCAAATGTAAATTTAACAAGTGCACCCTTTTCCTGAACACCAAGTATCGGATGTTCTTTCATTCTTTCTGCCATACACCATCATTCCTTTCCTCTATCTGCTCTATCCTATTTCTTCCTTCTGCTCTTTTGATACCCTTTATAGAACATATGAAAGATATCTCATTTTTACCTATAAACAAAGAAGGCGCCTGAATGATAATTCATCCAGACGCCTTTGTCATCTTTTTTATAAAACAGATTTTATACGCATATGAAAATAAAAAATTGTAAAAATCGGAACTAACAAGGATTTTTATATGTATACCAAACTTACAAATTTCAATTAAAAACAACGCATCAACGTTTTTCTTTGCAAATACATAATCAACAACTGTATCATGGCTTGCATCCGCACTGCTTATCATTCTAGCGTTACCATTGAGACTCATATTTGCACGAATTATCACTGATAAAACATTGAGATACTGTTACTTTTTGTTGTTGGATTTATTCCAGAAAAAGTGAAACCTAGTACATCCCTCTTTCTTTTCACTATATTTTTCTCAAAAAAAAGACTCCCGAAAAAATTTCGGAAGTCTTTTCTATATAAATTCTAATTAGAATTACTCAATAATCTGAGCAACTTTACCTGAACCTACTGTACGTCCACCTTCACGGATAGCGAAACCTAAACCTTGTTCCATAGCGATTGGGTGAATAAGTTCGATAGTCATTTCTACGTTATCACCAGGCATGCACATTTCTGTACCTTCTGGTAAGTTGATAACACCTGTTACGTCAGTTGTTCTGAAGTAGAACTGTGGTCTGTAGTTGTTGAAGAAAGGTGTATGACGTCCACCTTCGTCTTTAGTTAAAACGTAAACCTGAGCTTTGAATTTTTTATGGCAAGTGATTGAACCTGGTTTACAAAGAACTTGTCCTCTTTCGATTTCTGTTCTCTGAACACCACGTAATAAAGCACCGATGTTATCACCAGCTTGAGCTTCATCAAGAAGTTTACGGAACATTTCGATACCAGTTACAACTACTTTACGGATATCTTCGTGAATACCAACGATTTCAACTTCTTCAGATACATGAAGAACACCACGTTCAACACGACCTGTAGCAACAGTACCACGACCTGTGATAGAGAATACGTCTTCGACTGGCATTAAGAAGTCTTGGTCTGTAGCACGTTGAGGATCTGGAATGTACTCATCTACTGTATTCATTAATTCCATGATCTTGTCGCCCCATTCGCCGTTTGGATCTTCAAGAGCTTTAAGAGCGGAACCTTTGATGATTGGGCAGTCAGTGAAATCATATTCTTCTAACTGTTCTGTGATTTCCATTTCTACTAATTCAAGTAATTCTGGATCATCAACCATATCACATTTGTTCATGAATACTACGATATAAGGTACACCTACCTGACGGGATAATAAGATGTGCTCTTTAGTCTGAGCCATAACACCGTCAGTAGCAGCAACTACAAGGATAGCACCGTCCATCTGAGCAGCACCAGTGATCATGTTTTTAACATAGTCAGCATGCCCAGGGCAGTCAACGTGAGCATAGTGACGTTTTTCAGTCTGATACTCAACGTGAGCAGTATTGATTGTGATACCACGCTCTCTCTCTTCCGGAGCCTTATCGATGTTTTCGAAATCTACTTTAGCATTACCTGCTACTCTTTCAGCTAATACTTTTGTGATAGCTGCTGTTAAAGTTGTTTTACCATGGTCAACGTGACCGATTGTACCAATATTACAATGTGGTTTACTTCTGTCAAATTTTTCCTTTGCCATTTTGAAACGTCCTCCTTTAATTACAAACATTTAATTATAATAGACTAATAAATATGCTCTTTTATATGTGGCAACATACAAAAGGCTTATAGGCTTTCTTGTTGGTAATACCCACTGTAATGAAGTATTACCATATAAGCCTAATTATATTTCATAATAGTAATTATTTCAAGAAAAAAATATTATTTCGCGTTATTTTTAGCAGATAAAATCTTTTCTTGAACAGATTTTGGAACTTGCTCATATTTCTCGAAGAACATAGAGTAGTTACCACGACCCTGTGTCTTAGAACGAAGGTCTGTAGAGTATCCAAACATTTCAGCTAGTGGTACATAACCGTGAACGATTTTACCGCCGCCTAAGTCATCCATACCTTCGATACGTCCACGACGAGAGTTAATGTCACCAATAACATCTCCCATGTACTCTTCTGGCATAGTTACTTCTACTTTCATGATTGGCTCTAATAATACAGCGCCACCTTTTTGCATAGCTTCTTTCATTGCCATAGAACCAGCAATGTGGAATGCCATTTCACTGGAATCGACTTCATGGTAAGAACCGTCATATACGTTAGCTTTAACACCAAGTACAGGGAATCCTCCAAGAATACCAGCTTTAGTAGCTTCTTCGATACCTTCACCTACAGCTGGGATATATTCCTTAGGAATAGCACCACCAACTACAGTAGATTCAAACTTGAATGTTTCTTCACCGTTTGGATCCATTGGCTCGAATTTAACTTTACAATGTCCGTACTGACCACGTCCACCAGACTGTTTTGCATATTTGCTATCAACTTCAACTGGTTTTGTGATTGCTTCTTTGTAAGCAACCTGTGGAGCACCAACATTAGCTTCTACTTTGAACTCACGAAGAAGACGGTCAACGATGATTTCAAGGTGAAGCTCACCCATACCAGCGATGATTGTCTGACCAGTTTCCTGATCTGTATGAGCTCTGAATGTAGGATCTTCTTCAGCAAGTTTAGCTAAAGCTTCACCCATTTTACCCTGACCAGCTTTTGTCTTAGGCTCAATTGCTAATTCGATAACTGGTTCTGGGAATTCCATAGATTCAAGAATAACTGGATGTTGTTCATCACAGATTGTATCACCAGTACCTGTAAATTTGAAACCTACAGCAGCTGCGATATCACCTGAGTAAACTTTATCAAGTTCTTGTCTCTTATTAGCGTGCATCTGAAGGATACGTCCTACACGCTCTTTTTTATTCTTTGTAGCATTTAATACGTAAGAACCGGAGTTCATTGTACCAGAGTAAACTCTGAAGAATGCAAGCTTACCAACGAATGTGTCAGCCATAATCTTGAATGCTAAAGCTGAGAATGGTTCATCATCAGATGAATGTCTTTCAACTTCGTTACCGTCTTCGTCAACACCTTTGATAGCTGGGATGTCGATTGGAGATGGCATGTACTCAAGAATTGCATCAAGTAATTTTTGAACACCTTTATTTCTATAAGCAGAACCACAACATACAGGAACAGCTGTACATTCACATGTACCTTTTCTTAAAACTTTCTTCATGTCTTCTACAGATGGTTCTTCGCCTTCAAGATACTGCATCATTAAATCGTCATCTAATTCACAGATCTTTTCAACTAATTCACTTCTGTATAATTCTGCATCATCAGCCATATCTTCTGGGATATCAGTGATAGTAATATCTTCACCTTTATCATCATTGTAGATATAAGCTTTCATTTCAAATAGGTCAATGATACCTTTGAAATCATCTTCAGCACCGATTGGTAATTGAAGAACGATAGCATTTTTACCTAATCTTGTTTTGATTTGTTCTACTGCGCCGTAGAAGTTAGCACCTAAGATATCCATCTTGTTGATGAATGCCATTCTAGGTACGTTGTATGTGTCAGCCTGACGCCATACGTTTTCAGATTGTGGTTCAACTCCACCTTTAGCACAGAATACACCAACAGCACCATCAAGTACACGTAAAGAACGTTCTACTTCGACAGTAAAGTCAACGTGTCCTGGGGTATCAATAATATTGATACGATGTTCTTTAGCACCTGGTTTAGCTTTGCAGTTTTCTTGCTCTGTCCAGTGACAAGTTGTAGCCGCAGATGTGATTGTAATACCTCTTTCCTGTTCCTGCTCCATCCAGTCCATAGTTGCAGTACCTTCATGAGTATCACCGATTTTATAGTTAACACCAGTATAATAAAGGATACGCTCTGTTAATGTTGTTTTACCAGCATCGATATGAGCCATAATACCAATATTTCTGGTTCTCTCTAACGGATATTCTCTTCCAGCCAAGGTTTTTTCCTCCTTATTGAATTATTGCAGAAATACGATAGTTTAAGCATCCTAGAACGCTTACTACCGCACCCCTACAAACTAAATCTGTACAGTTTTATATTTTTTATTCAAACAAAAAACATTTTCTATACAATGCAGTATGAAATATGCAAGTTCGTGGTGATTACCAACGATAGTGAGCGAATGCTCTGTTGGCTTCTGCCATTTTGTGCATATCTTCTTTTTTCTTAACAGATGCTCCAGTGTTGTTAGCAGCATCTAAAATTTCGTTAGCAAGTCTTTCTTCCTGAGTTTTTTCTCCTCTTTTACGTGAGTAAAGAGTTAACCAGCGAAGTGCAAGTGCTTGTCTTCTATCAGCTCTAACTTCGATAGGTACCTGATAAGTAGCACCACCAATACGTCTAGCCTTAACTTCAAGAACTGGCATAACGTTGTTCATAGCTTCTTCGAATACTTCTAAAGCATCCTTTCCACTCTTTTCTGCTACTCTTTCGAAAGCACCATATACAATTTTCTGAGCAGTACCTTTCTTACCGTCTAACATGATGTTGTTGATAAGCTTAGTAACGACTTTGTTGTTGTATAATGGGTCTGCTAATACATCTCTTTTTTGAATATGACCTTTACGTGGCACGTTTCTTCCCTCCTTAATACTTACTTAATGAAACAACCAAATGATTGCTCATTAAGTCATTCATTAAATCATAGGTACTCACATCAATCCTGTGTTCGCGCTCGTATTTATTATCTATCTCTAAACGAAGTGTGTGGTATTCTCTATACCTGCAACCGTCAGGAAGAAAAACCAAATGCTTTTCCTTTAAAGCAAAAATTAATACGGCACTTTTCTTGAATTAGTGATATAACCTTATTCGATTGAAATTCTATTTTGCGTCTTTAGGTCTCTTAGCACCATATTTAGAACGCGCTTGTCTTCTCTTAGCTACACCTGCTGTATCAAGTGTACCTCTGACGATATGGTAACGAGTACCTGGTAAGTCTTTTACTCTACCACCTCTGATAAGAACAACACTATGTTCCTGTAAGTTGTGGCCCTCACCTGGGATATAACTTGTTACTTCAATACCATTGGAAAGACGAACTCTGGCAATCTTTCTAAGAGCTGAATTAGGTTTCTTAGGAGTTGCAGTTCTAACAGCAGTACATACACCTCTCTTTTGTGGTGCAGATGCGTCTGTTACTTTCTTATTTAAAGAGTTGTAACCTTTTTGTAATGCTGGAGAAGTAGATTTCTTCTCAACTGTCTTTCTTCCTTTTCTAACTAATTGGTTAAAAGTTGGCATTAATTTTCACCTCCTGCGGTATTCTTCAATATTTTTTTCATTTTTCATAAAACAAACATGTCCGGTTGTTTACATGTCGTTCTATCTGCTGCATGTAAAAATCGCATGCTTGTTTATTATATCGCTAAAATAAAATGTTGTCAACACATGAGTTTTAGCATTTTCAGTAAGTTTGAAAAAATGAATGGTTTACAGGCTGTCAGTTCATGTTTCATAAGCGTAATTTGTAAGCTGGAGTCCTTATACCTGCCCCCTAGGAAAATAGCAAATGCATTATTTCACAATGATTTCCTCTTTTTTCTTTAATAAATCACGAAGTTTTCCATAGCATTGAATCTCTAGTTCCTTCATCCTTTCCAGATTTCGAACCACTCTCTCCTTTAAGTTCTTCACCGGTCTCCCCTTATTTTTTAAAACAAGAATTAAAACCGTCTCCGAAATTGCACGAATCTCTTCCAGCAAAGCTCTAATCTCTTCTGTTTCCTCTTCACAAAGGATTTTTTTATCGATCAGAAATTGTACTCTGTCAATCATAATTTTTTTGTGTTCTCGAAGTGTGAATGCAATTCTGAAATCTCCAGTAAATCGTTCACAATCATCCTTTTTTATAAATTCATCATAGATGTCCACACCATAAGCACATTCAATCGGTTTCAATGTATTTCCACAATCATCAGAATTATTTCTTCCTGTCAAGAAATCATCTAATCCTTTCACAATCTGTTTTACATCCAACGGATATTTTGCTTCATCTGGCATATATTCCAAAGTATAGATTGCAGTTTGAAAAGGATATGCTTCTAATGCCTTAAAAAAATTTTCTTTTTCAGCTACATTGTTTATAGGATATCCATTAGTATCGACTCCTAAAAGCATCACCTTTTCATTTTCATCATCATATCCATAAATTAAATTTTGATGATATCTGCTCTCCTGATTGCCATTTGCCCAATACCCCGGCAAGTATTTTTCCTCTAATATCACTTCTATATATCTATTATTATTAATAGAATCCTTGATAAAACTCCAAAAAGAATCTATATTTTCTAACAATAAATAATAATTAACCTTCTGAAATACAACACATGGATTGACAGTATAATAATTCGCATCACGCATCGGAATCGTACTATAATCAAGTGGAGTTCCAAATGATAAGGAACCTCTTAGCTGAATATAATTTGAATACAACCAGTTATAATAGTCTTTACTCTCTGGAGCAATACGGACTCCGATGTAGAGTTCTTTTTGATTCGCTGGTTCAATTGCATTTTCACCGAGCAATGTCCACTCCCCTTCATTTAGCGAACCATAAAAAGAAACCTTTCCTCGCTGATAAGTTATCTTTAGTCTGCAAGGAGTTTGATAATTTGGTTTCCACATAATTCCTTGCGTATATTCATTGGCAATTTCAGTGAAAAATCCCTTTCCAGTATGAACCCCACCACAATCTATATTTTTCTTACTTTCCTCATCCGAAGACTTCAAATATTCTTCCATTGTATCTGTTCCGCTTTTTAAAAACAAACCCATTTGACCCCATTGATTTACAAACTCAAAGAAGTCTATGTTCATCATAATTTCGTCTTCTTCCATGCACCTGCGATATAAGTAATATCTAGGATCGCAGGCATATGAATTCGTAAAAATCTCATACTTCATATTAGCTGCTTCTGCATGTGCATCTACTCCGTAACTTTTAAGTTCTGCCGCATTGTTATCCACTAAAGAAAAGGAGGCTACCTTATCCCCTGCAAACATTTCATTTCCTGCTATCGCATGTAAAAATGCATGCCAGGTATATGAGCGAATATACGGCATTTTCTGAATCGGCAAAACCTTTTTAGACTGTTTCATTGTCACCATACCTTTCTGCTTGTATTTTGAACATCTTCGCATATTT